>CAZYAD010000035.1:10392-15152 GCA_964646225.1 uncultured Oscillospiraceae bacterium | reverse complement strand
GGCCTGGACTATGTGTCCTGCTCTCCCTTCCGTGTGCCCATCGCCCGTCTGGCCGCCGCCCAGGCTGCCATCAAGTTCCCTCGCTGAGGTACGCCTGAAGGGTAAAACCGCATAAAAAGCACAAGCCCCCGGCGCGAAAGCGCCGGGGGCTTTCATGACGGTACCCCCGCCCTTTTCCCATTCCCTTTCTCCCGTTGTGAAAAAACCCACAGTTCCCCGTTTTTTGTGGAAAAACCGGTTGCAATTTTCCGCAGGTGCGATATAATAAAAATTCGAAATTTTCAACTGGATCTTTTATAAAAAGGAGCAACAACATGACCAAGGATCTGACCCGGGGCCGTCCCATGACCCTGATCATACAGTTCGGCCTGCCCATTTTGCTGGGTATGCTGTTCCAGCAGATGTACAATCTGGTGGATACCGCTATCGTGGGTAAATTTCTGGGCGGCAACGCCCTGGCTGCCGTGGGCGCCACCGGCTCCATCAACTTTCTGGTGGTGGGCGGCTCCATCGGCATTTGCAGCGGCTTTGCCATCCCCATCGCCCAGCGCTTCGGTGCAGAAGACCCCGACGGTCTGCGGAAATATGTCACCGGCGCAGTATACTGCTGCCTGTTTTTCGCCACGGTGATCACCGGGCTGACGGTGACCTTCAGCCGGGATATTCTGGTGCTGATGAACACGCCGGAGGATATTCTGGAGTTTTCCTGGATCTATATCACTACCATTTTTGCCGGTATCCCGGGGTATATCCTGTTCAATATGAACGCCGGCATCCTCCGCTCTCTGGGCGACAGCCACACATCGGTCATCTGGCTGGTGATCGCCTCAATCACCAATATCGTCCTGGATCTGTATTTCATCATCCGGCTGGAATGGGGGGTCTTCGGCGCGGCCTTCGCCACCATCCTCAGCCAGTATCTGGCGGGCTTCGGCAGCCTTTGGAAGGTGTGCCGCGGCTTCGATATTCTGAAGCTGCAAAAGGGCGATTGGGGCTGGAGCTGGGCCCGCATCCGCACCCTGCTGTCTCTGGGCCTGCCTATGGGCCTGCAATTTTCCATCACCGCCATCGGCAGCGTTATGCTGCAAAGCTCGGTAAATGTGCTGGGTACCATGTATGTTACCGCCACCACCGCCGCTTCCAAAGTGTCGCTGTTCCTTTCCTGCCCGCTGGAGGCCATGGGCTCTACCATGGCGACCTACGGCGGCCAGAATGTGGGGGCGAAAAAGTGGGATCGCATCCATCAGGGGCTGCGCGCCTGCTGTCTGCTGGGATTTGGCTATTCCCTGTTCGCCCTGGTGATGGTGCTGCTGCTGGGGGATCAGCTGGTGATGCTCTTTCTGGACGAGGCAAGCGCCTATCTGGTGCCCCTGTCCATCCAGATGCTGCGGGCGCTGGTGTTCTGTTATGTGCTGCTGGCCATCATCCATATTTTCCGCAACTACATCCAGGGCATGGGCTTTTCGCCGCTGGCCACCATTGCCGGCGTGATGGAGATGGTTGCCCGGGCGGGCGTCTCCTTCCTGGTGCCCATTTATGGCTACAGCGCCGCCTGCCTGGCCTCTCCCGCCGCCTGGGTGATGGCCGATGTGTTCCTGATCCCGGCTTATTTTTACTGTGTCCGAAAGCTGAAGCAGCGTTATCCCGCGCAGACGGAATAACAGCTGCAAAGCAGCTTCAGCGCCCGGCCGAAGGGTCTTCGGCCGGGCGCTTTCATTTTCCTTTCACAGCTCCCGCCGTTCGCCCGCCAGACCGTTGTGTTCCCGAAAAAACCGTGCTATAATGGCAGCAGCAATGTCAAACACATCGAAACGGAGGCATTTTTATGGAATATCGCGTTTTAGGCAAAACCGGACTGAAAATCTCCCGTCTGGGCCTTGGCGGCATCCCCATCCAGCGCATTGACGCCCAGGGCACCCGTGTTCTGGTACATCAGCTGATGGAGGCCGGGGTCAACTATATCGATACCGCCCGGGGCTACACCGTCAGCGAGGAATATCTGGGCTTCGCTCTGGAGGGCATCCGCGACCGCTTTGTCCTGGCCACCAAGAGCATGGCCCGCACCCGCGAGGCTATGGAAAAGGACATCCGCACCAGCCTCTACAACCTGCGCACCGACCATATCGAGCTCTATCAGGTCCACAACCCCAGTATGGCCCAGCTGGAACAGGTCATGGGCGAGGGCGGCGCACTGGAAGCCCTGCTGGAAGCCCGCGAACAGGGCAGGATCGGCCATATCGGCCTCACCGCCCACTCGCTGGAGGTCTTTGAAAAGGCCCTGACCCTCCCCTGGGTAGAGACCATCATGTTCCCCTACAACATTGTGGAGACCCAGGGCCGCGATCTGGTGCAGCGCTGCGCCGAGCAGAATGTGGGCTTCATCGCCATGAAGCCGCTGGCCGGCGGCGCCATTGAGGATGCCTCTCTGGCCATGCGCTACCTGGTCAGCGACCCTGCCGTCACCGTGGTCATCCCCGGCATGGCCGACCCCAAAGAGGCCGAACAGAACCTGTCGGCCGCCGCCGACACCTCTCCCCTCACCGCCGATGAGCAGACCCGGATGCAGGCCATCCGCGATACCCTTGGCACCCAGTTCTGCCGCCGCTGCAACTACTGCGCTCCCTGCACCGTGGGCATCAATATCCCCAGCGTCTTCCTGTTCCAGGGCTATCTGGACCGTTACGGTCTGGCCGACTGGGCCCGTGGCCGCTACGAGACCCTGCCCGTCAAGGCCTCTGCCTGTGTGGAGTGCGGCGCGTGTGAGACCCGCTGCCCCTACAGCCTGCCCATCCGGCAGATGCTGAAGGACGCTGCCCGGAAGTTCGGAGCGTGATGCCATGCTGGATACGCTGATTCAAAACGCCCGCATCGTGGACGGCACCGGCATGCCGGCCTATTATGCCCATGTGGGCATCCGGGAAGGCAAGATCGCCTCCATCTCCCCCCTGCCGCCCCGGGAGCCCGCCGCACGGGTCATCGACGCCTGCGGCCTGACCCTCACCCCGGGCTTTATCGATTCCCACAGCCACGATGATATGATTGCAGAGACCGTCCCCGCCTGCCGCAACAAGCTGGAGCAGGGCATCACCACCCAGGTGGTGGGGATGTGCGGCCACTCGGCCGCCCCTCTGTCGCAGGCCCATTATGACGAGGGCGTCCGCATCTGCCGCTCCCTGTGCTCCAACGGCCTCAATACTCATCAGCCCTCCCACGGGGATTTCAATACCTACCTGTCCTGTCTGCGCCCCGATTTTGGCACCAGTCTGGCCTTTCACATCGGCCACGGCACCATCCGCACCGCCGTCATGGGTCTGGAGCAGCGCAAGCCCACCCCTGCTGAGCTGGAGGAAATGAAGGAGCATGTCCGCCGGGCTATGGAGGCCGGAGCGCTGGGCATCTCCTTCGGTATGATCTATACCCCCGGCACCTTTGCCGACACCGAGGAAATGATCGCCCTCTGCCGTGTGGCAGCCGAATACGGCGGTGACATGACCATCCATATGCGCAATGAAAGCGCCCGTCTGGTGGAGGCCGTGGAGGAGACCCTGCGCATCGTGCGGGAAACCGGTATCCGCTGTGTCATCTCCCACCACAAGGTGGGCGGCGGCAAGGCCAACTGGGGCATGGTGAACAGGACCCTGCCCATGATCGAGCAGATCAACCGGGAGGGCTATACCGTCTTCCTGGATCAGTATCCCTATTCGGCCTCCTCCACCGGCTTGACGGTGGAGATCCCCGGCAAGTGGCTCTCTCTGCCAAAGGCAGAACTGCTGGCCGCCATGGAGGATCCTGCCCGCCGGGAGTTGCTGGTAGCCGATCTGACCTCCGGCCCCGACCCGGAGAGCAATTTTTCCCGGGTGATGATCGTGGGCTCCCGTGCATTCCCACAGTACAACGGCCTGCGGATTACCCAGGCCGCCGCCCTTCACGGCAAAAGCAGCGCCGAGACCCTGCTGGATGTGCTTCAGGCCGACGACCTGACCACCGGCGAGGTGTGCTTCGGGATGTGCGAGGAGGATGTGGAGACCGTGATGGCCTTCCCCCGCACCATGATCGGCACCGACGGCCTGTGGTATCCCGATGCCGTCAGCGTCCATCCCCGCGCCTTCGGCACCTTCCCCCGCGTACTGGGGCATTATGTCCGGGAGCGGGGCGTGCTGTCCTTTGAGGAGGCCATCCGCCGCATGACCGGTATGCCCGCCGCTGTCTATGGGTTTTCCACAAAGGGACTGCTGCGTGTGGGTTACGACGCCGACCTGTGTCTGCTGGATCCCGAGACCATCGCCGATACCGCCGACTTCGAGCACTGGAACGCACCATGTACCGGCCTGAAGCAGGTGTTCGTGGCCGGTGAGTCGGTGGTCACCGACGGTGTTCATGATGGCCGCCTGCTGGGCCGCGTTCTGCTACGGGAGTGGTAAAATCGGAAAAACAGTAAAAATTCGCCTTACCCCCTTGCTTTTTTCATCAATCTGTGGTAAACTAAACATCGCCTATCAGGGCGATGGAGAAATACCCAAGTGGTGAAGGGGCTCCCCTGCTAAGGGAGTAGGGCTCTAACGGGTCGCGAGGGTTCAAATCCCTCTTTCTCCGCCAGAAGAGAGTACTGCGTCAGCAGTGCTCTCTTTTTCATTTACGAGAGGGATTTGAACCCTCTCATAAATCAGCGGGTTCCCTTGCCGGCCTGCCCGGCAAGGGAGAAAAGAATCCCTCTTTCTCCGCCAGAAGAGAGTACTGCGTCAGCAGTGCTCTCTTTTTCA
>CAZYAD010000035.1:0-10292 GCA_964646225.1 uncultured Oscillospiraceae bacterium | reverse complement strand
TTTACGAGAGGGATTTGAACCCTCTCATAAATCAGCGGGTTCCCTTGCCGGCCCTGCGGTTGACATTTTTCGGATGATGGGATAAACTGTAAGCAGCATCCCATATGTCAGGAGGCTTGCCCATGTATTTGACCGCCAACGAGATCTCCAAGGCCCTGAACATCTCCACCGAGACCATCCGCTATTATGTCCGGGAGGGACTGCTTACCCCCCACCGCAACAGCAGCAACAGCTACTGGGAGTATTCCTCTGAGGATCTGATGAAGCTGACCGACATCCTGTTCTACCGCAGTATGTCCCTGACCATCCCGGAGATCAAGGCCATCATGACTGAAAATCTGCCGCTGGAGCAGCTGCAGCAGGTCATCGAGCACCGCAAGAGCGAGCTGATCGCCGAGCTTCGGGAAAAGGCCGATACCCTCCACGAGCTCCAGCGCTGGAGCGAGCTGTATCTGGAGGAGCTGCACAGCATCGGCACCTTTCGCATGGGCCCCATGCCGCCCTGCTACCGGCGGCGGGACTGCTATGACCAGAGCCGCCACATCGCGGAATATTTGCGCAACTGCTTCGATTTCGAGCGGGGCAACTGGATGGATATCTCCATGTCCTTCTCCGTCGATACCACCGCCCCGCAGCCCCGGATGGAGCGGTATCTGTCCTTCTGCGGCTCCGTGCGGCTGAAGCCCTCCAATCTGCGCAGCGATATCATAGTGGAGCAGGCCCCCCACTGCCTGATCACCGAGGCCCACTACAGCGACGACCCCATGGAAATGATCCGCCCCATGCAGGAGTATGCTGCCGCCAACGGCATCCGCCTGACGGGAAGGTTCTATGGCCGGGAAAACACCAATTATTTCGTGGACGGTCGCCGGATGGCCATCTACTGCATCTATGGCGTGATACAATAAATAGCAAAAAAGCATTGACCTCGGAGTTACTCCGAGGTTTATAATTTTTATACGACCATAATTCATTGCACCCATCGGCAGAAAGGAAGTTCTATGCTGAAACCGAAAAAGCTGTCTCCCGGCGCCACCATCGGCATCGTGGCTCCGGCAAGCCCCGCCGAGCGGCCCTATGAGCTGGAGCGGGCAAAGGCCTTTATCACCGGGCTGGGCTACCGGGTGGTCTTCGGCCCCCATGTGGATCTGCGCAAGGGCTTTGTTTCCGCCTCAGAGGAGGAGCGGGCCGCCGATATCAACGCCATGTTCGCCGACCCCGGGATCGACGCGGTCTGCTGCGCCCGCGGCGGCTATGGCAGCGCGCAGATCCTCCGCCACCTGGATTTCGATCTGATCCGCCGCAATCCCAAGATCTTCACAGGCTTTTCCGACATCACATCGCTGCATCTGGCCATCAACCGCCTGGCCGGACTGGTGACCTTTCACGGCCCCGGTATGGCCCGATTCAATCCGGAGGAGCTGACCGATTACACCAAGGCACAGTTCTTCAAGGCCCTGACCACCACCGAGCCTCTGGGGGAGATCCCCTTGCATGACCCCAAAAAGTGGCTGTATGCCATCAACGGCGGCGCGGCGGAGGGAGAACTGATCGGCGGCAACATGACCCTGCTGTGTGCCAGCCTGGGCACGCCCTTCCAGCCCGATGTGCGGGGAAAGATCCTGTTTCTGGAGGACATCGACACCGAGCCCTGGATGATGGACAACAACATGAGCCACCTGCGCAACGCCGGATTGCTGGAGCAGGCAGCCGCCGTGGTCATCGGCGAGTGCAAGGGGTGCGAGCCTTATGATTACAAGCCCGGCTTCCTGGCCGATGTGTGCGTGGAGGAGGTCTTTGCTTATTACCTGCGGCCTCTGGGCATCCCGGCGCTGTATGGCCTGCCGCTTGGTCATACGGAGGATATGGCGACCCTGCCGCTGGGCGTGAAGGTGCGGTTGGACGCCGATGCCAGACGCCTCACTGTTTTGGAAAGCGGCGTGGAGGCATGAGCTGCAAACCATCCTCGAAAGAGAGGAATATAAGGAGGAACTTTGGATGAAACGATTTCTTGCGATGGCGCTGAGCCTTGTGCTGCTGCTGGGTCTGTGTGCCGGCTGCGGCAGCGACAGCACGACTGATGGCGGTGAAGACCGGGAGGTCATCTTCCGGGTGGCCATTAGCAGCGGCTATGACACCCTGAATCCCTTTACCACCGAGTCCATGATGGTCTATGACTTCCTGAACTTCTGCTGCGATTCCCTGATCGCCTATGACGATGACTTCGAGGCGGTCCCCCGCCTGGCCGAAAGCTGGGAGTCCAGTGAGGACGGCCTGAGCTGGACCTTCCACCTGCGCCGGGACGCGGTGTTCTCCGACGGCGAGGCCGTTACCTCCGCCGATGTGAAATGGACCTATGAAAACGCTGTGGAGAGCTATATGTACTCCACCCATGCCAGCGGCTTCACCTCCATCGAGTGCCCGGATGACTACACCGTGGTGTTCCATTGCGAAAGCCCCAAGGCCGATATGCTCTACCAGATCATCCCCATCCTGCCCGAGCATATCTGGAGCAAGGTGGACATTCTGACCTACGAGCCCACCGAGCTGGTCGGCTCCGGCCCCTTTACCTATGACCCTGCCCGCAGCGCCAACGGCAACATCGCCTTTGTCCGCAACGAAAGCTACTGGGGCACCAAGCCCAATGTGGATGTGCTGGTATTCTCCACCTATGACAACTACGACACCATGGTGCAGGCCATGCAGCTGGGAGAGATGGATGCCTGCTACGAGCTGGACCGTACCCAGTATGACAAGCTCAGCGCCGATTCCAGCGCGTATGTGGAGCTGTATGAGGGCTTTGGCGAGGAGCACCTGGCCTATAACATGATCAACGAGGTCACCGGCGACCGGGTGATCCGCTATGCCATTGATTACTGCTTCGACCGTCAGGTCGCGGTGGAGATGGGCTACGGCGGACTGGCCGAGGCGGGCTATGGCCTGGTGAACAACCCCGGCTTCCAATATGTCCCTGCCGATGATGTCCGGCGTGATCTCAGCGTGGAAAAGGCCAACGCCCTGCTGGACAGCGCCGGTTATCTGGACTCCGACGGCGACGGTATCCGGGAGCGCGGCGGTCAGCCTCTGAGCCTGGAGCTGATCACCGCCTCCGAGCGCAGCTCCTGGCAGTCCGCCGTGGTGAATATGCTCATCACCAACTGCGCGGAAGCCGGCATCGAGATCAACTGGACAACCATGGAAAAGGTCACCATGTGGGATACCTGCTGCGACGGTGACGACAGCTGGCAGCTGTATCTGGACGGCTGGGGCGGCGATGTGGATCCCGGCATGATCCTGTGCCTGTTCCAGGACTGGGAGAACGGCGGCGGCTATTCCACCACCAGCTATTCCAACCCCGCCTATGACGCTGCCTATGAGCAGGTGCTTTCCACCGTGGATGCCGACGCCCGTGCCGCCGCGATCCAGGAGTGCCAGCGCATCCTGTATGAGGACTGCCCTTATACCATCATCTGCTATGATACCAGCGTACAGGCCATCTCCAACCGCTGGACCGGCTTCCCCACCGGGGGCATCGGCCTGTTCGCCAACGAGCGGATCAATACCTATGTCCAGGTAAAGCCGGCGAAATAACGACCTTTTACCAGCGAGGTGCGCCGCACAAACGGCATACCTCGCTGTTTTTTCAGACATGATTTCCGATCCGGAGGTGACCGACCCTTGTTCAAGCGAATCCTGAAAAAGCTGCTGTTTGCCCTGATCACCATTCTTTTTGTGGTGGCCTTTAATTTCTTCCTGTTCCGCATCATGCCCGGCAATGCCGAGACCATCATCGCCAAAAGCACCACCTCCCAGGCGGTAAAGGATCGTCTTCTGGCGGAGGCGGGGCTGGATCAGCCGGTGCTGACCCAGTTCGGCATCTATATGAAGGACCTGCTCACCGGCGATTTCGGCGAGGCCTTCAATACCTATGACGGCAAGCAGAGCGTGCTGGCCATCATCGCCGGGCGCATCCCCAATACCGTGATCCTGCTGGTGGCAGCCGAAGTGATTGCCATCGTGCTGGGCCTTGCGGTGGGCGTGATCTGCGCCTGGAGGCGGGGCACCGCGCTGGACACCGGCCTGCTGTCCGGGTCGCTGGTGCTGTATTCCATGCCCACCTTCTGGTTCTCCATGGTGCTGATCTTTGTGTTCTGCGTGGGACTGCGGTGGTTCCCCACCGGCGGTATCACCACCCCCGGCACCAATTACACCGGCTGGCAGTATGTGCAGGACTATCTGCGGCATATGACGCTGCCCATGCTGTGCATGGGCATCCTGATGCTGGGCAGCTATGCCATCCTCATGCGCAGCACCATGATCGATGTGCTGACAGAGGATTACATTACCACCGCCAGGGCCAAAGGCTTTTCTACCCGGTATATCCTGATGAAGCACGCCATGCCCAACGCCATGCTGCCCATGATCACCGTCATCGCCATGAACCTTTCGCTGGTGGTGGGCGGCGCCATCCAGCTGGAGACGCTGTTTTCCTGGCAGGGACTGGGCAAGCTGATGTACGAGGCGCTGCTGCGCCGTGATTACCCGCTTTTGCAGGGCTGCTTTGTGATCACCACCGTGGCGGTGGTGGTGACCAATTTTATCACAGACAGCATCTATGCCCTGATCGACCCACGGGTCAGAAGCTGAAAGGGGGGCCGTGATGAAAGTATCTGCCGAAAGCCGTGCGCTGAAGCGCACGCTGCGCCGCCGCAGGAGCCGCGCCTTTTTCCGCCAGACCTATGGCAACCTGATGGCCCGCATCGGGATGTTTATCATCCTGTTCTTTGTACTGATGGCCGTCATCGGCCCGATCCTCATGCCCTTCCGGACCACGGACATCGCCGCCAGCCGGGCGGAGGTGTTCAATCCGCCCTCCCTGGCGCATCCGCTGGGCACCGACAATCTGGGCCGCGATGTGCTGGCCTATCTGATGAGCGGCGCCCGCTCCTCCCTGTTTGTCGGAGTGACGGCCACCGTCATCTCCATGGTGCTGGGCACCCTCATCGGCATCACTGCCGGATATCTGGGCGGCTGGGTGGACACCCTGCTGATGCGCATCACGGATTTCTTCCTGGTGCTGCCCTGGCTGCCCTTCTGCATGGTGCTGGCCGCCATTCTGGGCAACAGTATGTGGAACATCATCCTGGTCATCGGCCTGACCGGCTGGGCCGGCACCGCCCGGGTCATCCGCGCCCAGACCCTTTCCGTCAAGGAGCAGCAGTATGTGGAGCGCACCGTGTCCCTTGGCGCGGGAAAATGGCACATCATGCTGCGGCATATCCTGCCCAATGTCTTCCCGCTGGTGTTTTCCGAGAGCATCCTGATCATCTCCAGCTCCATCCTCACAGAGACCTCTCTGGCCTTTCTGGGACTGGGCGACCCCACCAACCCCAGCTGGGGCACCATGCTGAACGATGCCTATTCCACCGGTGCCATGAACAACGGCGCGTGGTGGTATTTCGTCACCCCCGGCGTCTGCGTCATTCTGGTAGCGCTGGGCTTTACCCTGATGGGCTATGCCTTTGACGAGATCCTCAACCCCAAGCTGAAAAAGAGGTGAGTGCCATGAAATTACTGGAAGTCAACAACCTGCGCACCTATTTCCACACCACCGGCGGCGAGCTGCGGGCCGTGGACGGCGTCAGCTTCGATCTGGAGGAGGGAGAATGCCTGGGTCTGGTGGGCGAATCCGGCTGCGGCAAGACCACCAGTGCCCTGTCCATCTGCAACCTGCTGCCAAAGGAGGGCTACATCCACAGCGGCGAGATCCTGGTGGACGGCATCGACTATCACAGCCTCTCCCCGCGGGAGATGAACCACCACCGCTGGAAGGATGTGTCCATCATTTTTCAGGGCGCCATGAATGCCTTCAACCCCGTCAGGCGGGTGGGCTGGCAGCTGGCGGAGGCCATGATCCTGCACGACGGCCTGAGCCGGGAGCAGGCGTGGCAGCGGGCGGGTGACCTCTTTGAGCTGGTGGGCATCCCCCGGGAGCGGATCCGCCAGTACCCCCACGAGTTCTCCGGCGGCATGAAGCAGCGGGCCATGATCGCCATGGCGCTGGCCTGCAACGCCAGACTCATCATCGGGGATGAGCCCACCACCGCGCTGGATGTGATGATCCAGGCGCAGATCCTGGAGCTGCTGGAAAAGCTGCGGCGGGAGCTGCATATGGGCATGCTCCTGATCACCCACGACCTGTCCATTCTGGGGGAGACCTGTGACCGCATTGCCGTAATGTACGCCGGAAAGATCGTGGAGCTGGGCACGGTGGAGGATATCTTCCGCCGGCCGGCCCATCCCTATACCCGGCGGCTGATCGAGTGCTTCCCCAATGTCAACGCCGGGCGCACCATTCCGGAGGGTATCCCCGGCTATCCACCCAACCTGCTGGATCCCCCCGGGGGCTGTCGGTTCCATCCCCGCTGTCACTGCCGCTGCGAGGACTGCAGCAGACTGGAGCCCGAAATGCGTCAGGTGGGAGAAAAGCACTTTGTGGCCTGTCATCACAGGGAGGTGGAGGCATGAGCGGGAAAAAACCGTTGATCCAGGTGGAAGACCTGCGGGTACACTTTCCCGTCAAGGATTCCGCCGCCAGCACGCTGTTTGGCTCCAAACGGGTGCTGAAAGCCGTGGACGGCGTCAGCTTTTCCATTGACCGGGGCGAGATCCTGTCACTGGTGGGCGAGTCCGGCTCGGGAAAGACCACCACCGGAAAGGCCATTTTGCAGCTTGCGCCGGTCACCGGCGGCACCGTACTGTATGACGGCCGGCCGGTGGGAAAAACCTTCCGGGAATTGCAGGCCTTCCGCCGCCGGGCGCAGATGATCTATCAGGATCCCTACCAGGCACTGAACCCCCGGATGTATATCTCCGATATCGTGGGCGAGGCGCTGGATGTCAACGGCCTTGCCCGGAGCACAGAGGAGCGAACCCGGCGCATTGCCGCAGCCCTGTCCAACGCCGGGCTCACCCCGCCGGAGGACTATCTCTACCGCTATCCCTACGCCCTCTCCGGCGGCCAGCGCCAGCGCGTGGCCATCGCCGGTGCACTGGTGATGGAACCCGAGTTTGTGGTGGCAGACGAGCCGGTATCCATGCTGGATGCCAGCATCCGCACCGGCATCATCCGGCTGATGCTGGAGCAGCGGGAGCGGATGGGCCTTGCCTATCTGTTCATCACCCACGACCTTTCGCTGGCGTGGCTGATCTCCGACCGGATCGCCATCATGTATCTGGGCCGGATCATGGAGATCGGCACCGCAGACGAGATCCTGCGTCACGGCGTCCATCCCTATACCCGCGCACTGATCAGCATCATGCCGGTGCCCGGCCAGATCCGGCAGGGCCGACGCGAGCTGCTGGAGGGCGAGACCCCAAACGCCGCTGCGGTGGTGGAGGGCTGTCGGTTCGCCTCCCGCTGCAAATACTGCACCCAGCGCTGCCGGCACGAAGAGCCGGCGCTGCGGGAACTATCCGGCGGCCATCTGGTGGCCTGCCATCTGGCGGAGGGAACAGTATGAACGAAAAACAGCTTCTGGACGATCTGTCCGCACTGATCGCGATCCCATCCCTGAACGGCGACGCCGCGCCCTGTCACCAGGCCCTGTTGTTTGTGCTGGAGCGGGCCCGCCGGATGGGAATGCGCACCGGCATCACCCGGGAAGGCGATGCCGGGTGGGCCGAGATCGGTCAGGGCAATGTGACCCTGGGCATTCTGGCCCATGTGGATGTGGTGGGCATTGGTGACCGCGCCAAATGGCACAGCGACCCCTTCACCCTGGCCCTGCGGGACGGCCGACTCTATGGCCGGGGGGTGGAGGACGACAAGGGCCCGGTGCTCCAATGCCTTTATGCCATGAACACCCTGCTGGAGGAGGACATCCCCCTGCGGAAAAAGCTGCGCCTGATCGTGGGCACCAGCGAGGAGAACCGGTGGACCGATATGGAGCACTACAAGGCTCAGTTCGGCACGCCGGACTACGGCTTTTCCCCCGATGCCGCCTTCCCTGTCTACATCGCGGAAAAGGGCTACGCCGACATCCGGCTGTACTTTGATGCGCCAGAGCTTGCGGAGCTTTCCGCCGGAGACAGCCCCAACACGGTGCCCTCCTTTGCCCGGCTGCTGCGGCGGGACGGCCTTCGGCTGACCGCAACCGGCGTCTCTGTCCACTCCTCCGCTCCGGAAAAGGGCGACAACGCCATCCTCCGGCTGGCGGAGCAGGCCGGCGATGCCCCAATCTGGCGCTTCCTGCGGGAAATGTTCCGCACGGCGGAGCCCGCCGTGACGCTGGGGCTGGACGATGGCAGCGACACCTACCGGGGCATCCCTGTGGGCAAGACGGTCTGCGCCCCCACCATCCTGTGGCTGGAGGACGGTCAGGCGGTGGTGAATCTCAACATCCGCTTCCGTCCCGGCGTGACCGAGGCGCAGCTGCGGGCCGCCCTGGATCGTCTGTCCGGGAGCTGGGGCTTCCGCTATACAGTAGCCGAGGCCACCACCCCCATGGTGGTAGATCCGGATCGCCCCTTCATCCGGCTGATGAACCAAGTGGGCCAGGCCTTCGGCATCGAGCCGGGCTGTCTCAGCGCTTCCGGGGCCACCTATTGCAGCACCTTTCCCAACCATGTGGGCTGGGGCCCCACGCTGCCGCCGGACGCGGGCAGCGCCCACGAGGAAAATGAGCACACCTCCCTGGCGGATTTTCTCCGCGTAACGGAGGTCTATACCGAATATCTGCGGCGCATTGCGCAGGAGGAAGCATGATGCAGAAGGAATTTCCCGTTTCCCTCGCCCAGCTGACCCGCTGGACCGAGGACATGGTAGCCATCCCCTCATACCCCGGCATTCCAGCACAGGAGCGGGCCGTGGCGGACTATATCAAGGCTGTTTTCGATGCCGAGGGCATCCCCTGCCGGGTGGAGCCCCTGCCCGATGGTCGGGCCAATGTGATCGCCGTGCTGAAGGGCACCGGCGGTGGACGGACGCTGCTGTTCAACGGTCATATGGATACCGTCCCGCCCTATGACATGGACGGAGCCTGCACGCCCCGCATGGAGGGCGACCGGCTCTACGGTCGCGGCACCTCTGATATGAAGGGGCCGCTGGCCACCATGATGGGGGCGGTCATCGCCGTCAAGCGGCTGGGCCTTTCCCTTCGGGGCGATGTGATTTTCACCGGCGTGGCCGATGAGGAGGAGGGCAGCCTGGGGGCCATCCATCTGCTGGAGGGCGGCCTCCGCGCCGACGGTGCCATCGTGGGCGAGCCGCTGTCCACCCCTTGCATCGGCGTGGCCCAGCGGGGACTGGAATGGTATCAGGTGGATTTCACCGGCCGCACCGTCCACGGCGGCAGTCAGAGCACCGGCATCAATGCCATCGAAAAGGCCGGACACTTCCTGCGGGCAGTGGAGGAGCAGCTGTACCCGGCGCTGCAGGCCGTAACGCACCCCATTCTGGGGGCGAGTTCGGTCAATGTGGCGGTGATCCACGGCGGCACCCAGCCCTCCACCGTGGCGGGCCACTGCTCGGTGCAGCTGGATCGCCGCTTTCTGCCGGGGCTGGAGACCTATGAGCAGGTGACGCAGCAGCTGCAGGCGCTGCTGGAGCGTCTGGCGGCGGAGGATCCGGATTTTCACGCCGCTCTGTCGGTGCTGCCCGCCAGCGTCATGGTGCGGGGTTATCTTCATCAGGGCTTTGAAACTTCGCCGGAGGATCCGCTGGTGCAGTGCTGCATCCAGGCGGGCGAATGTGCCCTGGGCGCACCGCTGCAATGTGTCCCTGTCCCCTGCTGGACGGACGCGGGCCTGCTGTCCCATTACGGCGGCATCCCCACCGTGGTGTGGGGGCCCGGCTCCATGGAGCAGTGCCACAGCCGGGAGGAGTTCATCTGCCCCGAGGATATGCATCGCTGTGCCGCCGCTTATCTGGAGGCTATCTGCCGCTTCTGCCGTTGACAGCGCAGCATACCGCGATACCTGAACGGGCTTTTTCACGCACATCAGGCGGCATGATCTCGGTCATGCCGCCTTTTATCGTTGGGTTTGCAAAAGCAGCTATGGACTTTTTGCGTAATCTCTGCTATAATGAAAGCCTGTTCAGGAAATAGGGTCAGATGCCGCCTGCCGGCTTTCCGGCGAAGCACTGCCGCCTCTGCAAAACAGAATATCCGGGATTAGCGCAGTTGGTAGCGCGGGTGGTTTTTGGGAGAATACGCCCAGCCGGATAAAACAACGCAATAACCGGGTGTAGCGCAGTTGGTAGCGCGCCTGCTTTGGGAGCAGGATGCCGC
>CAZYAD010000034.1:0-15542 GCA_964646225.1 uncultured Oscillospiraceae bacterium | reverse complement strand
CGCTTTCCGTCTGCCATGTGGAAAAAGCATCAAGCGCCTGTGCCAGCGCCTCCGGCTTGTCCAGAAGGGAACGCTTTTGCTTCCGTCCCTCGCTGATAGCATCCATCAGGGCCGTGTATTCCGGGGCCGTCTGGAACTCCGCATCCTGCTTTTCCAGACTGCGGTACTCGTCGTTCAGCGCGTTCAGGCTCTGCTCCATCTCGCTGATGGTGGAAATTTTTTCGGCGCAAGCTTATTTTTGCTCTTGACATTTGGGGAAGTTTGTGTTGCCTTGGTGTCGGTAGGGATTGTGGCCGATTTGACGGCCCGCCCTACTTTTTTATCGGATTGATATCATACAGGATTTTTCTGCCGTCTGCTGCATTGGCAACATTCAATGTTGCCTGCCAGATGGCATTATTTTTATCCTGCATATAGGTCTTCCAATATTCCCAGTTGTTTGAGTAAGAGAAAACCACCGACCGTGCAAAAACGCACGGCCGGTGGTTATTTTTACAGATTTACAGCTTTTCGCCCCGGGCGCGACGGCTTTCGATGAACTCATCGTAGGTGCCGCGGAAATCGGTGACGCCCTCCCGCTCCAGCCGGATGATGCGGTTGGCGATGGTCTGGATGAACTCGTGGTCGTGGCTGGTGAAGATCACCACGCCCTTGAAATCCCGCAGACCGTCGTTAAGGGCGGTGATGGACTCCAGATCCAGGTGGTTGGTGGGCTGATCCAGCAGCAGCACATTGGAGCCGAACAGCATCATGCGGGACAGCATACACCGCACCCGTTCGCCGCCGGACAGCACCTTTGCGGGCTTGAAGACCTCATCCCCGGAAAACAGCATCCGGCCCAGGAAGCCCCGGAGGAAGGTCTCGGTATCCTCGGTGGGGGAATACTGCCGCAGCCACTCGATGAGGTTGAGCTCCACACCGTCGAAGTAGGCGCCGTTATCCTTGGGGAAATAGCTCATGGAGGTGGTTCCGCCCCACTTGAAGCTGCCCTCGAAATCCTCATCCTCCCCGGCCAGGATCTTGAACAGCGCCGTGACGGCCAGCTCGTTTTCCGCCAGGAAGGCCACCTTGTCCCCCCGCTCCAGCCGCAGGTCGCCCACGGAGAACAGGGACTCGCCGTTTTCGGACTTGGAAAGGCCATGCATTTCCAGAATTTCCTTGCCGCATTCCCGGTCGGGGCTGAAGCCCACGAAGGGATACCGGCGGGAGGAGGCAGGCAGTTCCTCCACCGTCAGCTTATCCAGCAGCTTTTTGCGGGAGGTGGCCTGACGGGACTTGGATTTGTTGGCAGAGAAGCGGGCGATAAAGCTTTGCAGATCGGCGATCTTTTCCTCCACCCGTTTGTTCTGCTGCTTGATGAGCTTCTGGATCAGCTGAGAGCTTTCGTACCAGAACTCATAGTTGCCCACATACATCTTGATCTGACCAAAGTCGATGTCCACGATATGGGTGCAGACATTGTTGAGGAAGTGACGATCGTGGCTGACCACCAGCACAGTACCGGGGTATTCGATGATGAACTCCTCCAGCCACTCGATGGCCTCCAGATCCAGCTGGTTGGTGGGCTCGTCCAGCAGGATGATGTCCGGGCTGCCGAACAGCGCCTGCGCCAGCAGCACCTTGACCTTTTCGCTGTCGGTGATGGCGCTCATCTGCTGATACAGCAGTTCCTCCGGCAGGCCCAGGCCCTGGATCAGGCGGGAGGCGTCGGACTCGCTCTCCCAGCCGCCCATTTCGGCGTATTCCCCCTCCAGCTCGGCGGCACGGATGCCGTCCTCGTCAGAAAAATCCTCCTTGGCGTAGAGGGCATCCTTTTCCTTGCCCACCTCGTACAGCCGGCGGTTGCCCATAATGACGGTATCCAGCACGGAGTAGTCGTCAAAGGCAAAGTGATCCTGCCGCAGCACCGACATCCGCATATTTTTGGCCATGGTCACCGTGCCGGTGGAGGGCTCCAGCTGGCCCTCCAGAATACGCAGGAAGGTGGACTTGCCTGCGCCGTTTGCGCCGATGATGCCATAGCAGTTGCCGGGGGTGAATTTCAGATCCACATGCTTGAACAGGGTCTGCTTATCAAAGGTCATGCTCAGATCGGAAACAAGGATCATAAATGGCCCTCCTGTCAGGTAGAGATTTACACACAGATTTATGTATTATACCGCGTTTTCGTTGTTTGGTCAAGAAAAAACGCTCTGACCCGACGGGGACAGAGCGTTTTTGAAAAAGAGTCTGTTATTTGGTGCCGAAAATGCGGTCTCCCGCATCACCAAGACCGGGGACGATGTAGCCGTGCTCGTTCAGATGGCTGTCCAGCGCACCGGCGTAGATATCCACATCGGGATAATTGTCCTGGATACGCTTGACACCCTCGGGCGCGGCCACCAGCACCAGCAGCTTGATATGACGGCAGCCCCGTCTGCGCATCTCGTCGATAGCGGCGGCAGCAGAGCCGCCGGTGGCCAGCATGGGATCCACGATGATGATATCCCGCTCGGCGATGTCCTTGGGGGTTTTGCAGAAATAGGTGTGCGGCTCCAGGGTCTCCTCATCCCGGTACATACCGATATGCGCCACACGGGCGGAGGGGATCATGCGCAGCACACCGTCCACCAGGCCCAGACCGGCCCGGAGAATGGGGCACACGGCGATCTTCTTGCCGGCCAGCGTGGGCTGGACGCTTTCGCACAGCGGCGTTTCCACCAGCTTGGTGGTCATGGGCAGATCCCGGGTGGCCTCGTAGGTGATGAGCATTCCGATCTCGGATACCAGCTCGCGGAAATCCTTGACGCTGGTGTTTTTGTCGCGGAGAATAGTCATTTTGTGGGCCACCAGAGGATGGTCCATCACATGCAGAGTTCCCATACGATATCCCTCTCTGTTCTATTTAGATTTTATGAAAAAGCCTGTTAAGGTGCGCGGGGCAAGGCTCAGCGGGCCTCCAGCTCACCGATCATCTCGACCCGCACCTGATGCCGCCCGCCCTGGAAGGAGGCGTTCAGCCAGGTATCCACGATGCGCATGGCCAGACCGGGGCCGACGGTGCGCTCACCCAGACAGAGGACATTGGAGTCGTTGTGCTCCCGGGTGGCCTGGGCGGTAAAGCAGTCGGAGACTGCCGCCGCGCGGATGCCATGCACCTTATTGGCGGCAATGGACATCCCGATGCCAGTGCCGCACACCAGAATGCCCAGTGCGGCGTCACCGTCCTTGACGGCATACGCCACCTTTTCTGCATACACCGGGTAATGGCAGGAGTCGGTGTCGTGAGTGCCAAGATCCAGCACCTCGTGCCCCTCCTCCAGCAAATGTCCCTTCAAAAGCTCCTTCAGGGAATAGCCGCCGTGGTCGGCACCGATCGCGATCTTCATGATTCCATCCGTTCCTTTCTCATACGCTCCGCCTGGGAAAGCCGCAGATAGGCGGGCAAAATTTCGTGACAGCCTTGCAGCTCGCCGGCCTGCGCCCGGGCCCATGCGGCCTTTACCGCGCCGGAAGCCCGCTGGCAGTCCTGCAAATGGGCCGCGGGGGCATATTGCGCCAGCGCCGCCTCCACCTGCCCGTCGGTCCCCACCGCGTCGGGGGTCAGGCGGGTGACCGCGCCGCCCTCCCGGCGGAACAGGGCGAAATATCGTTCACCGGGACGGGCCCGGAGGGAGCAGCACACCGTGCCCTCCCCTTCCCAGTCAAAGGCCATGGCCTCCAGAGAGGAAATGCCCACGCAGGGCTTTTCCAGCGCCCAGGCAAAGCCCTTGACAGCGGCCGTGCCGATGCGGATGCCGGTAAAGGAGCCCGGGCCGATGACGGCGGCAAAGGCGTCCATCTGTTTGGACTCCAGCCCGTGCCGGGCCAGAAGCTCCCGGCAAAGGGGCAGCAGCAGGCGGCTGTGATCCATCCGGGACTGCTGCACCGCCTGCTCCAGCACCACGCCATCCCGCAGAAGGGCGCAGGACGCCACGCTGCCGGAGGTATCCAGCGCAAGAATCAGCATACTCTCACCTTGATCTCTCGTGTTTCATCATCGATGCGGGAAAAATGCACCTCCACCGTGCCGGGCGGGAACACGCCGGGGACATTTTCGCTCCATTCGGTGACGCACAGTGCGCCGGAGTCCAGATAATCCTCCCAGCCGATGTCATACAGCGCCTCCGGACCGGAGAGCCGGTACATATCGAAATGGCAGACCTTCCGCCTGCCGGGGTATTCGTTGACGATGGTATAGGTAGGCGAGGTGGCCGGCACCGTGCAGCCAAAGCCGCGGGCCAGACCCCGGGTAAAGGCGGTCTTGCCCATCCCCAGTCCGCCGTAAAGAGCCAGAGCCGGTGCATCCAGCAGCAGACCGGCCAGCTGTTCCCCCAGCTGCTCGGTCTGCTCTGCGGTATGGGTGATGTAGACCCGTTCCTCCACCGTGCCTCGCTCCTTTCTGCCTATCCTGTTTATCATAGCACAGGGAAGCGGTTTTGGAAAGCGATTTCGAAACTTTTTTTAATTTTTCTCCCACTCCGTTGCATAACCGCGCCGTGAATGCTACAATAACCTCAGCAGAATGCACGAAGGGAGGGCAGCTGTATGCTCAACAGGATCAGGGCGAGTATCCGCTACTATTTTCAGCACACCGATGTGCTTTTGATCGTGCTGGCGCTGGTGATCTGCGGCTTTGGGCTGGTGCTCATCTGGAGCGGCAGCCAGCCCCAGGCAAAAGTCAGCTCCCCCCGGGCCATGCTGGTGCAGTGCATGGGCATTGCCGTGGGGCTGGTGGGGCTGGTGATCCTTTCCATGCTGGATTTCAGCCGGATGCCCTGGATGTGGGTGCCGGTGGCGGTGCTCAATGTGCTGCTGCAGCTTTCCCTGTACTGGCTGGGAAAGGATGTGGGCGGCAACAAAAGCTGGATTCCCCTGCCCGGCGGCCTGAACATCCAGCCCGGCGAGGTGGGCAAGATCCTGTTCATTTACACCATGGCCTCCCATATGAACCTGCTGCGCAGCCGGAAAAACAGCTTCTTTACCATCCTCCAGCTGGTGGGACACATGGGCATCACCACGGCGGCGGTGTTTGCCGTCTCCCGGGATCTGGGAGTGGCGCTGATGTATCCCCTGATCTTTCTGGTGATGCTGCTGATCTTTGGCGTTTCCCTGTGGTGGTTCGGCGCGGCGGGGGTCTGCATCGGGGTGGCGGCCCCCATTCTGTGGAAATTCCTCAGTCTGGGGCAGAAAATGCGCATTCTGGTGGTGTTTGCCCCGGAATATGCCGAATCGCTGGACGCCGCCGAGGCTGCCAAGCGGGCCTATCAGGCCAAACACACCATGGCGGCGGTGCGCAACGGTCAGCTGCTGGGCGAGGGGTATTTGCAGGGCTCCCTGACCCAGTCCGGCTGGGTGCCGGAGAGCCACACCGACTCCATCTTCACCGTGGGCGCAGAGGAGCTGGGCTTTCTGGGTGCGCTGCTGCTGCTGACCCTGCTGATGCTGCTGGTGCTGCGCATCTATTACGACAGCTGGCGCTCCACCGACCAGTTCAGTGCGCTGGTCTGCGCCGGTGTGGGCGGGATGTTCATGTGGCAGATCGGCATCAACATCGGCATGAATCTGGGGGTCTTTCCGGTGATCGGGCTGACCCTGCCGCTGGTGAGCTACGGCGGCACCTCCATGATGACCACACTGGCCTCGCTGGGGCTGGTCTGCGGCGCAGTAGGACGCATCAGGCCCAGCTGGATCCGCTCGGCGGAGGATTGACCGCCGCCGCCCCGTTTCTGACAAAAAATGCCCCCGGATCGCATCCGGAGGCATTTTTGTTTGTCTGAGAGCCGCTTTGCCGGGCTCTGTGAAAGGGCCTGCTGGCCGGGGGTCGACCGGGCAGACCGTTTCCTCAGAGGCTTTCTGGGGTCATTCCGCGTTTTCCGGCGGCTCGGCCGGAAGTGCCAGCTCGACCAGGAATTTGCCATCCTCCTGCCGGGTCTCAAAGCTGCCGCCCATTTCCCGCAGGATCTTCCGGCAGGTTTGCAGGCCGATGAGGGTGCTTTCGGCGGCGTTGGGCCGCGCCGGGACGCCGTTAACCAGATCCAGCAGCAGCTGGCCGTTTTCCAGCCGAACCATCACCGCCACCCGCGCGCTGCGGTCGGCGTGCTTTTCGATGTTGCTGAACAGGTTATCCAGCACCCGCTGCAAATACTGCACATCCAGCGACACCCGGCAGCTCTGCTGCAGGGGCACCGTCTGCACGGCGAAGCCGCTTTCCCGCAGGCGGATGACCCGCTCGCCCAGCAGCTGCTCCATCAGGATCGGGGCATCATAGGTCTCCGGATGCAGCTCCATCTCCGGCGAGGCGAACACCAGAAAGTAGCGGAACAGCTCGTCGGTAAGTTCCTTCAGCTGCTGCGCCTTTTCCCGGCTGGCCCGGAGGTAGCGCTCCATCTGCTCCCCGCTCCGGTACTGCCGCCCCTCCAGCAGATCCAGATAGCCCATCAGGGCGGTGAGGGGGGTGCGCACATCATGGGAGATGGCGGTGATCAGGCTGCTGTTGGCCGCCCAGGCCGCCTGCTCGTTCTGCATCCGCTGGATGATGGAGCGGCGCATCTGCTCCACTGCCCGGGCCAGATCTCCCAGCTCGTCCTGCCGACGGGAGGTGATCTCGGCCTCCCGTCGCCCCTGGGCCACCAGCTGCACCTCGTGGGAGAGGCGGATGATATCCCGGGTGACCCGCCGGTTGTGGAAAAAGGTCACCAGTACCAGCGCCAGACAGGCCAGCGCCAGAGACAGGATCACCACCAGATCGTAATAGGGCGTTTCGGAGAAATCCACCAGCGACACCAGGAAGACGCCGTCGGCAAATTGCAGGCGGAAGCTTTCGTCCTCGGCCCGGGCGAAGCCCTCTGCCCCGTCCTCCTCCCCGGTGAGGCTCTGGGCGTTTTCCGCCTCCTCTGCGCTGTTCATCAGCGAAGGCACTACGGTGTCGTAGCCGTCGGTCTCCAGCACTGGGGTCTCGCCCCGGTAGATCACCAGATACACATAGCGCTTCTCCCGCGTCCAGCGCTCCAGCGCCTCCGCATCCCGGGAGGACAGGCCGTTTTCCGCAACAAAGCTGCTGAGATCGCGGACATAGGCCAGCTGACGCTGCTCGCTGGCCTCCTTACTGAGGTAATACCGGCTCAGCAGGCCGCGCCCCGCCGTGAGCCCCACCAGAAAGATCACCAGCGCCAGACAAAGGGAGCTGAGCTGCACCAGCATCTGCCGGGCGTTCAGCCCCAGAACCCGATTACCCTTCATCCAGCTGATACCCCTTTCCCCAGACGGTGCGGATCAGCTTTGGATCGGCAGGATCGGTCTCCAGCTTTTTGCGCAGATTGAGGATGTGGACCATGACGGTATTGGAGGAGGAGGCCAGGTATTTTTCGCCCCACACTGCCTCGTACAGCGTGGAGGCGTCCACTACCTCGCCGGGACGATCCAGAAAATATTGCAGGATGTCCACCTCCTTGTTGGTCAGGGGGATGACCTCTCCGTCCCGCAGCACATAGCCCTTTTCCCGGCAAAGGGCCAGCCGCCGGCCGGCCGGCATCAGCCCCTGACGGCTCTTGCCCTGATAGACCCGGTAGCGCCGCAAAAGGGAGTCCACCTTCATCATCAGCTCTCCCTGGGAAAAGGGCTTGCCCAGATAATCGTCGCCGCCGGAGTCATAGGCCTGGGCCTTGTCGCTTTCCAGCGTTTTGGCGGTGAGGAACAGGATGGGGGCCGCCGAGTAACGGCGGATCTCCCGGCAGGCCTCAATGCCCGAAAGCCCGGGCATCAGGATATCCAGGATCACCAGATCCACCTCCGGATGCTCCGCGATATAGGTCACGGCCTCGTCACCGCTGGCCAGGCTGGTCACCCGATAGCCCCGGTTTTCCAGTAAAAGGCGCAGGATCTCCCGGATATCGGCCTCGTCGTCCACCGCAAGGATATGGATCTCTCCGCTCATTCCGGCACGCTCCTTCCATGTGCGTTTTCTACATTGTACCACATTTTCCACTTTTGGGGAGGCTCCACGCCCATTTTTAAGAATTTTTAAGGACTTTTCCCCGGTGCTCCGGGCAAAAATGAAAAGCATCCCGGGGCACGCGGTGCGCACCCCGGGATGAAATCGGCTTTGTTTTCGGCGCAGGGCGGGTCTCCCCTTCCCTTACGCTTCCTCCTCCGTTCCGTGGCCATGGTCATGATGGCAGCTTTCGCAGTCACCGGCACAGCCCACGATGGGCTCGGGATCGATGCCCTGACGCTTGTAATAGTCGATCAGAGCGGCCCGGATGGCCTCCTCCGCCAGCACGGAGCAGTGGACCTTCACCGGGGGCAGCCCGTCCAGCGCCTCCATCACGGCCTTGTTGCTCAGCTGCAGGGCCTCCTGAATGGTCTTACCCTTCACCAGCTCGGTGGCCATGGACGAGGTGGCCACGGCGGCGCCGCAGCCGAAGGTCTGGAATTTGGCATCCACGATCACATCGTTTTCGATCTTCAGCATCATCTTCATGATGTCGCCGCACTTCTGGTTGCCCACCTGGCCAACGGCGTTGGCATCGGGCAGGTCGCCCACATTGCGGGGATGGGCGAAATGGTCCATGACCTTCTTGGAATAGTTCATTGTGTATTTCCTCCTCTTATTCGTGCCAGATGGGAGACATTGCCCGCAGGGTTCCGACCACCTGCTCCAGCCGCTCCAGAATGTAGTCCACATCCTCCGGCGTGTTCTGGGGGGCCAGGGTCAGCCGCAGGCTGCCGTGAGAGATCTCGTGGCTCAGACCAATGCCCAGCAGCACATGGCTGGGATCCAGCGAGCCGGTGGAGCAGGCGCTGCCGGTGGAGGCGCAGATGCCGTTCATGTCCAGCATCAGCACCAGGCTTTCGCCCTCGATGGCGTTGATACAGAAGGAGCAGGTGCCGGGCAGGCGCTTTTCCGGATGACCGGTGAGAATGGTCTGGGGCAGCTTGAGCACACCCTCAATGAGCTTTTTGGACAGCCCGCCCACATAGGCCGCCTCCTCGGCCATATGCTCCCGGCGGATGCGTGCGGCCTCGCCCAGACCCACGATGGAGGCGATGTTTTCCGTACCGGCGCGGCGGCTCTTTTCCTGACCGCCGCCGGCGATCAGGGGCTCCAGCAGGATGCCCTTGCGGATATAAATGGCGCCCACGCCCTTGGGGGCGTTGATCTTGTGGCCGGACAGGGACAGCAGGTCGATGTTCATGGCCTTGACATCCACCGGCACATGGCCATAGGCCTGGACAGCGTCGGTGTGGAACAGCACGCCCTTTTCATGGCACAGCTTTCCGATCTCGGCGATGGGGTTGATGGTGCCGATCTCATTGTTGGCGAACATGATGCTCACCAGGGCGGTGTCGGGGCGGATGGCCTTTTCCAGCGTCTCCAGCTCCACCATACCGTGCTTGTCCACCGGCAGATAGGTGACCTCGAAGCCCTCCTTCTCCAGCGCCTGGGCGGTATGGAGGATGGCGTGGTGCTCGATGCAGGTGGTGATCAGGTGCTTTTTGCCCTTGTTCTGCCGGGAATGCAGCCAGCCCCGGAGGGCGAAGTTGTCCGACTCGCTGCCGCAGCCGGTGAAGTAGATCTCGGCCGGGTCGGCGTTCATCAGCAGCGCCACCTGCTGCCGGGCCTCCTCCATGGCGTCATGACTGGAATGGCCCAGGGAGTACAGGGTGCTGGCGTTGCCGTATTCCGTGGTGAGGAAGGGCATCATCTTGTCCAGCACCCGGGGATCGATGGGTGTGGTGGCGGCGTTGTCCGCGTATACGAAACGATCTTCCATAGGAAGCCTTGCTCCTTTCACAGGGCCGCAGAGGGCCCGCTTGCTCTTTTTACGCCTATAATATACACCTTAATAGTGGAGAATACAAGCCCCCGCAAAGAAAAAATTCCAAAAAATCTTCGGTTTTTCCGGCGAATGCCCCCACAGAATGCCACATTTTTCGCAAAAAGCAACTTTTCTTGTTGCAATTAGCCACCGAATATGGTAAAATTCCGGATATCCCTGTGACGGTGGGCCCTCCCGCCGATTTTGTCATGGTGTTTTCGGCCCTGTGCCGTGAAATACACATTATTCTTTAAGGAGGAAAAGAAATGAAAACCAATCTTTCCAAGCTGTTGGCTCTCATGCTGGCTATGGTCATGGTTCTGGGTATGTTCGCTGCCTGCGGCAACGACAACGAGACCCCCGAGACCCCCAATACCAGCGATGACCAGCAGAACAACACCCCTGATGTAGTCGAACCCGTTTACGAGGATGTGGATCTGGCCGACGCCATCACCCACGCCGACTACACTTCCGTCTACTCTCAGATCGGCTCCAACATCACCATCGACATGGTGGAAGAGGATGCCGACACCGGTCTGGCTTATGTCACCTATGAGGGTGTCAAGTATGAGCTGGGTATGGACTTCCTGTCCATGGCCATGGTCTACAACTGCTCCCCCGCCGGCGACTTTGCCACTGCTGAGGACGCTTACAACGAGTGGTGGAAGCTGTACATCCAGCGCTGGAACTACATGGCGCCTACCGCTCCCCTGTACTCCAACCAGTACTTCGATCTGTACAACTCCAAGCTGGAGAACTTTGTGACCTCTCCCTACTGGTCTGCCACCCGTCAGGCCATCATCGCCGCCACCATCAAGGAGGGTGAGGACAACTCCATCATCCTGGGCAGCAGCACCGAGCTTTCCGGCGCGTTCCGCAATTCTTCCTGGGGCAAGTCCTCTCCCGGATCCTCTGACCAGGATATCCAGATGCTGGTCACCGGCTACTACACCGCCTGGTCCGACATTTCCGGCGTCTATCAGTGGGACTACAGCGCTCTGGCTGAAGAGCCCACCTCCGTCAAGAACGAGGACGGCACCCTGACCTACACCATCAAGCTGAAGAACGACATGGTCTTCTCTGATGGTTCTCCCATCAACGCCTACAACTTTGTGGCTGGTACTCTGGCCAACTCCACCGAGGTGGCTTTGACTGCCGGCGGCACCGGCAATTCCGGTATGACGCTGGTGGGCTATGACGCCTTCAAGGCCTACACCGGCGAGGGCGATAAGGTCTACTTCGAGGGCATCCAGATCCTGGATGACTACACCATCGCTCTGACCTTCCTTTCCGACTACGCTGACTACTACTACGCTTCCACCTACGCTGCCATCGCTCCCGATCCCCTGGCTCTGTACCTGGGCGATGCTACCATCGTTCTGGACGAGAACGGCCACTGCGGTCTGTCTGATGACTTCTACGCCAAGGTGGAGAAGGACGGCGCCGAGACCTATGCTATGGCTGACGTCATCAACGCCAACCTGGAGTGGAACTCCGATCTGCCCTACTCCGGCCCCTACTATGTGGCTGACTACGATGCTTCTTCTCTGACTGCCACTCTGAAGCTGAACCCCAACTACCCCGGCGACAACCGCGGCAAGGCCTCCATCGAGACCATCACCTACGTGAAGATCGTCTCCGAGACTCAGATGGACCAGTTCACCACCGGTCAGGTTGACGTTCTGGCTGGCATCACCGGCGGCGAAGAGACCAAGGCTGCTCTGGCTGCTGTCGAAGATAACCCCGAGAAGTACGCCGAGACCCACTACGATCGCGCCGGTTACGGCAAGCTGCAGTTCCGCTGCGACCTGGGCCCCACCTCTGATGTCTATGCCCGTCAGGCTATCATGTACACCATCAACCGTCCCGAGTTCGCTCAGACCTTCACCGGCGGTTACGGCTCTGTCGTCCACGGCCCCTACTATGAAGGCATGGGCGCTTACCAGGCCAACGCCGACACCATCAACCTGAACGCTTATGCCTACTCCGCCGACTCCGCTATCGAAGTCCTGGAGGAGGGCGGCTGGATCTACAACGAGAAGGGCCAGGAGTTTGACCCCGAGGTCGATACCATCCGTTACAAGAAGCTTTCCGGCTATGAGCTGTCTCCCCAGAACCTGCAGTACGCCACCGTTGACAACGCTTACAAGACTCTGAAGATCAACGGCGAGTATTATATGCCTCTGGCCATCAACTGGTACGGCACTCAGCCCAACAATGTTACCGACCAGCTGATCACTGCCTGGCAGACCAACCCCAACGCTACCACTGCCATCGGCGCTTACATCACCTACACCAGCTGCGACTTCACCACCGGCCTGTACGGTGAGTTCCTGCAGATCGCTGACTACGGCTGGGACGGCGTTGCCAAGTGCGCTGCTATCAACTTTGCTACCGGCTTCAACTCTGCTATCTATGACTTCTCCTTCAACTGGACCATCGATCAGTCCATGTACGCTGACTACTCTGATAGCTATCTGATGGACGAGGCCGACTTCTGGGAGAACTACTAAGCAAAGGTAGTCCCCACAACCGCATAAACCTGTAACACCGATGGGAACGGCATAGCGATATGCCGTTCCCATCCGGGTGCTTTTTTCATACTTGTCCGAAAAAGTTGAAAACACTTGCAGGTTGGGACTCCGGCCCCTACCGACCATTGTGCCCGGGCGCAATGGATAATGAATCGTGAATAATGAATAATGGACCCGCCTCTCCGCGCTCTGCGGCAGAGGCTCGCACCCTCTATTCATTATTCATTATTAGCTGTTCATTGTTATCTGCGGCCTGCATTCCCATAGATAACCTAAACTAAAAGAATTGGAGGGATCCTGATGGGCAAATACATCCTCAAGCGACTTGTCTATATCATGATCGTCTTTCTGCTCCTTTCGTTTTTGATCTTTATGATCTACAATATGCTCCCCGTGGACAAAGCGGCGGAAGCGGCGCGAAACGAGATCACCGCCAACAAGCATCTGAATTACGAGGAGCGATACGAATACTGGGCGTCACGATATGGCACCAACGGCACCAAATTTGAGCGTTATCTCCGCTGGCTCGGCGTTTATCCCTATGACAACGGCACCTATAACGGGCTGTTGCAGGGCAATCTGGGCCAATCCACCAAGTTCGGCAAGCCGGTGAAGGAGGTTCTGGTGGAGCCTATGAAGAACACCGTCTTCATCAATATTTTCTCCACCATCCTGGCACTGGGCATCACCATCCCGCTGGGCATCTACTGCGCCGTTCACCGGGGCAGCCGCCGGGATGTGGCGGTGCAGACGGCCACCATCATCGGCTATTCGCTGCCCACCTTTATCATCGCCATTGTGTTTATCTGGCTGTTTGCCGCCACGCTGGGCTGGTTCCCGGTATCCGGTATGCAGACGGCAAACTCGCTGGACTGGTCCAAGTGGGATCTGTTCTGGGACAAGATGTATCACCTGGCGCTGCCGCTGATCGTCATGACCTTTACCTCTCTGGGCGGCATGACCCGTTATGTCCGCGCTTCCATGATCGAGGCGCTCTCCATGGACTGCATCCGCACCGCCCGGGCCAAGGGCCTGCAGGAAAAGGTGGTCATCTATTCCCACGCCTGGCGCAACGCGCTGCTGCCCATTTCCACCCTGATCATCAGCTGGTTCATCGGCATTTTCTCCGGCTCTCTGATGATTGAAAAGCTCTTTGCACTCAACGGCATCGGCAAGATGTATAACGACGCGCTGATGGGCAATGACAACGAGGTCATCCTGGCCCTGCAGATGTTCTATATCATCCTCTCCCTGTTCGGCAATCTGCTGATCGACCTGGTCTATGGCCTGATCGATCCCCGCGTCCGCGTCAATAAGTAAGGAGGCAGTATCATGTCTGAGAACAACAAGAAGAATACTGCCAAGGCCGGCGTGTTTGCCACGCTGGGGCGCTGGTTCAAGCGCATGTTCCTGGGTACCGGCCATCAGCTGACTCAGGAAGAAATCATGGCAGTGGAAAAGATCGAAAGCCCCTCCGTCATGACGGTGAAGGCCTTTTTCCGCCGCAAGCTGGCGGTGGTGGCACTGGTGGTGCTGCTTTCCATGTTCCTGCTGGTGTTCATCGGCCCGGTGTTCATCCCCATGGATCTGAACTATACCGATCCCCTGCAGGCCAACATGGCTCCCATCTACTCCCTGCTGTCGGTTCCCGACGGGCTGAAAGACAATGTGAAGGAGATCTCCACCTTTTCGGACTTCACTGTGGGCGTCAGCCGGGATCACAGCCTCTATCTGTGGGGCAAGACCAAAAACAACCTGACCGGCGTGGACTACACCCAGCTGCCCGACGCCATCCAGGAGGACAATGTGCTCACCGCCTCCGGCGGCTCTGACCATATTATCGCCATCACCACCGACGGCCGGGTCGTGGGCTGGGGCAACAGCTCCACCTGCCAGTACGGCTATAAGAAGGTGGAGGCCGACCCCTATATCCAGATGCCCGCCGAGTTCATCGAGGGCACGGTGGATCCCGACAAGGTGCAGCAGCTGCTGTGCGGCTATCAGTGTACCGCGCTGGTGCTGGACGGCCGGCTGTATATGTGGGGCAACCCCAACACCATGCTTTCGCTGAAGGAGTTTGCCGACAACGAGCAATATCACTCCGGCGTGAAGAAGGTGGCCTTTTCCAACTACTATACCATTGTCCTGATGGAGGACGGCACGGTCACCGGCGGCCAGACCCTGACCTTTAACCGCCAGTCGGCCTATTCCTCCACCGAGGGCAAGATCAAAAACCTGAAGAGCTTCCTCGGCGACAAGAAGGCCGTGGATGTGGCAGCTACCAACAACTGCTATGCCATGGTGCTGGAGGACGGCTCCATGGTCATGTTCGGCGCGGTGGAATATGGCGAGGATCAGATCCCCCAGATCGCCGCGGACGAGAAGTTTGTCTCCGTGTCCGGCGGTACCCGCCACTTTGTTGCGGTCACCGACAAGGGTAATGTCTATGCCTGGGGCCACAACGACGGCGGCCAGTGCGACATCAATGGCCATACCGCCGCCCAGGTCTTTGCAGGCTCCAAGCAGACCTATCTGGTGGACGCCGAGGGCCAGCTGACCTACAAGACCGGCTTTAAGGGCTATCTGCTGGGCACCGACGGCAGCGGCCGTGATATTCTGACCCGGATCATCCACGGCGGCAAGATGACCATGACCATCGGCGCGGTGGCCGTCATCGTCTCCACCATCATCGCCATCATCGTAGGCTGTCTGTCCGGCTACTTCGGCGGCTGGGTGGATCTGATCCTGATGCGTATCACCGAGATTTTCTCGGCCATCCCCTTCCTGCCCTTTGCCATGATGCTTTCCTATGTCATCCGCACCATGGCCATTTCCGAAACCTCCCGTATCTTTATCATCATGATCATTCTGGGCCTGCTGAGCTGGTCCGGTCTGGCACAGATGATCCGTGCGCAGGTGCTGGCCGAGCGCGAGAAGGAGTTCGTCCTGGCAGCCCAGTCCATGGGCGTCAAGGAGGGCCGCATCGCCTTCAAGCACATCCTGCCCAATGTCATCTCCATCATTCTGGTGAATGTGACCCTGAGCTTCGCCAGCTGTATGCTTACCGAGTCCTCTCTGTCCTATCTGGGCTTCGGCGTGCAGCAGCCGCAGCCCACCTGGGGCAATATGCTCTATGGCGCCAACAACTCCATCGTCATCCAGAACTACT
>CAZYAD010000033.1:0-15860 GCA_964646225.1 uncultured Oscillospiraceae bacterium | reverse complement strand
GATCTGGGTGCGGATGCGATCCTTGCCCTTGGGCACCACGGGATAGCAGAAGGCCACCACATAAACGCCCTTGTCCAGCATCCGGCGGGCAAACTCGTGAGCCACTCTGGGGTCATACAGCATCACAGGGACGATGGGGTGCTCTCCGGGCAGCAGATCGAAGCCCAGCTCCTCCATCCCGGCGCGGAAGTAGGCAGCGTTTTCATGCACCTTGTCCCGCAGGGCGGTGCTGGCCTCCAGCAGATCCAGTGTTTTCAGCGTGGCGGCGCAGATGGCGGGGGCCAGGGTGTTGGAGAACAGGTAAGGGCGGGAGCGCTGGCGCAGCAGCTCTACGATGGGCCTGCGGGCAGCGGTATAGCCGCCGGAGGCGCCGCCCATGGCCTTGCCAAAGGTGCCGGTGATGATATCCACCCGGCCCATGACATCGCAATATTCGGCCGTGCCCCGGCCGTGCGCGCCCATAAAGCCCACGGCGTGGCTGTCATCCACCATCACCAGCGCATCGAACTCGTCTGCCAGATCGCAGATGGACTTCAGATCAGCGATATAGCCATCCATGGAGAACACGCCGTCGGTGGCAATGATGATCTTTTTGCAGCCGGCGGCGCGGGCGTCCTCCAGCTGAGCCCGCAGATCGGCCATATCGTTGTTTTTGTAGCGATAGCGTCTGGCCTTGCACAGACGGACGCCATCGATGATGGAGGCGTGGTTCAGTTCGTCGGAGATGACGGCGTCCTCGGCACCCAGCAGGGTCTCGAACAGGCCGCCGTTGGCATCGAAGCAGGAGGAGTACAGGATGGCATCATCCATCCCGGCAAAGGCGGCGATGCGGGCCTCCAGCTCCTTGTGGATGCTCTGGGTGCCGCAGATGAAGCGCACCGAGGACAGGCCGAAGCCCCAGCGGTCATAGCTCTCCTTTGCGGCAGCCATCAGCTCGGGATTGTTGGAAAGGCCCAGATAATTGTTGGCGCACATATTGACCACGGCGTTTCGGGCGGTGGTGTCGATGCGGGAGCGCTGGGGCGTGGTGATGATACGCTCCTCCCGCCAGGTGCCGGCCTGACGGATGGATTCCAGCTCGTTTTCAAAGGCTTGCAGCGCGGTCTTGCTCATAACAGATGTCCTCCTTGTGTTATTTCGTCCAGTCCAGAATAACCTTGCCGGACTTTCCGCTGTTCATGGCGGCGAAGCCCTGCTCGAATTCGGTGTAGTGGAAGCGGTGGGTGATGACCGGGGTGAGATCCAGCCCGCCCTGCACCATGTAGCTCATCTGATGCCAGTTGTCCATCTTGCGGCCATAAATACCCTGGAGGGTCAGGCCCTTGCAGATGATGTCGTTCATATCCACCTCGATGGGCTTGTTGCCCAGGCCCAGCAGGGAGATCTTGCCGCCGTTGCGCATCACCGAGCACATCTGGCGGAAGGCAGCGCCGTTGCCGCTCATTTCCAGACCCACATCAAAGCCCTCTGCCAGCTTCTGCTCCTTCATGACAGTGGGCAGATCCTCCCGGGCGGTGTTGACGGCGGCGTCCACCCCCATTTTGCGTGCCAGCTCCAACCGGTAGTCGTTCACATCGGTGATGATGACCCTGCGCGCACCGGCGTATTTGCAGATCCCCGCGGCGATGATACCGATGGGGCCTGCGCCGGTGATGAGCACATCCTCCCCCACCAGATCCCACATCAGCGCCGTGTGGGCGGCATTGCCGAAGGCATCAAAAAAGGCCACCACATCCTCCGGCAGGCTTTCATCAATCAGGATCACATTAGAGGCAGGGATGCACACGTATTCCGCAAAAGCGCCATCCCGATCCACGCCCACGCTGGTGGTGTTTTTACACCACTGGATGTTGCCGGTGTGGCAGTTGCGGCAGTGACCGCAGGTGATGTGACCCTCACCGGAAACCCGCTGTCCCACAGCAAGGCCGGTGACACCGGCCCCCAGCTGAGCGATCTCACCCACATATTCGTGGCCGATGGTCATGGGCTGCCGGATGTGCAGCCGGGCCCAGGGATCCCAGTTGTAGATATGTACATCGGTGCCGCAGATGGCGGTCTTGTGAATTTTGATCAGCACCTCGCCGGGACCGGGGACGGGAACGGGTACCTTTCGCAGCTCCAGACCGGGGCCAAGGGTCGGCTTATAGATGGCGTCCATCATTTGCATACATGTGTCCTCCATTCAAAGACAATTTTGAGCAAAATCGGCAAATCTGTTCGTGTTCTAAGGACAATATACCGCCTTTTCCATTCCATGTCAATAGCCTGCCGTAAAAAAACTCCCCCGCCGCAGGCGGGGGAAAAGAGAGGTGTCCGGCGGCTCAGTACATCCGGTAAAGCAGCGCTGCAAACTCCGCCCGGGTGATGGTTCCCAGGGGATTCACCCGATCGTCGCTGCCGGTGACGACCCCCAGCGCGGCCAGCAGGTCGATGTGATCTGCGGCCCAGGCAGGGATGGCGGCGCTGTCGGCAAAGGTGCAGGCCGAATAGCCATAGCCCCGCTCCAGCGTGCGGCCCAGGATGGTCATGATCTGGGCGCGGGTGCAGTTACTCTGAGGCTGGAAGGCTGCCGCGCCGGAGGCATTTGTGCCGCCGGTCATGATGCCCAGCGCATACATGGCCTTTACATGGGGCAGCGCCCAATCGGCGATCCTTCCGGCATCGGCATAGGGCAGGCTCACACCCGCATACAGGCTGGTGTCCACCCCCAGATACCGGGAGAGCATGGTCGCAGCCATCTCATTGCTCACCTTTGTGGCGGGCGAGAAGGCGGCGCTGGCCGAAAACACGCCCTTTTGCAGCAGATATTCCGCATAAGCCCCGGCCCAGTGGCCCTGCATATCAGAAAAGCCGGTGGTCAGCGCGCCCTGATCCAGGCTGACCCGGGTGCGGTTGCCGAAGCCGTCCTCTGCCGTCAGGGTGACCCGGTGCAGAGAGCCGTCCTGGGGCAGCTGGCAGGTCAGGATGCCGTCGGCAAAGGTGAAGGCGGTCTTCTGCCCGTCCACCGTCAGGGTCAGGTCGTCCTTTGTCAGGGCCACGGGGCCTTCATCGGAGACGGCGGCAATGAGCACCGTGTCACTGACGCTCAGCTCCGCCCGGGGCGGTGTTTCATCCAGATCCAGCACCCCCTGATAGGCCCGCAGCTGATCCACCAGAAGGGTGTGCTCCCCCGCTCCGGTGCAGGCAAAGCCCAGCAGCACCTCGGCCCCGGCGGGAACCGTGACGGTGGCGGTGCGCCAGCCCTCGCCGCTCATGGTGAAGAAGGTATCGGCCACCTCCCCGTCGGCCAGCAGGAAGCGGGCGCTCCAGACGCCGGTGCCCCTGACGGAAAGGGTCAGATGGCTGGCTCCCGAAAGGCGCGGGGCATTGGTGAGCAGATATTCGGCGGTATCCGCCGCTTCGGTGGCCTGATAGGTGAGCTTCAGGGCTTTTTTGCCGTAGCGCACCTGAGACAGATCAGAGGTGATGGCGGCGAAGGACAGGGCAGAGCCGAAGGTGCCGCAGCTCTGATCGGTCTCGAACCCCTCCAGCAGAGAGGAGGGCTTTCCGTTCACCGTAACGGTGACGGCAGTTGAAACACCGCCGAAGGAGACGGTGACTCTGCCGGAGCCTGCCTGCGTCCCGGCGGTGAACAGGCCGGTCTCATCCACGGTGCCCACAGCGGCATCGGCCTGCCAGGAAAACTGCTCCGGGCCGCAGGTGATCTCCCGCAGGCCGTCGGTGGCGCGGATGCCCAGCCGGACGCTCTCGCCCCGCTCCAGCGTCAGGGCGGACACCGGCTGTCCTTCCCGGGTGACTGTCAGGGTGGAGACCTGATCCACCACGGTGATCACCGTACTCTGGGGATTGCGGGTCCTGGCGGTGAGCACCACCTGTCCGGCGTAATCGGGGGCGGTGAACAGGCCGTCCTCCACCCGGCCATCGGTGGCGGTGATGGTGTCGGTCTCATCCAAAAAGCCCAGGAAGTGCTTATTATAGCCCACAGCGGACACCTCCAGCTGAGAGCCTGTGAGCACGGTGGCCGCGCGGGGATAGACCACGCTGCCGTAGGTGCTGCCCCGCCGGCTGCCCTCTGCCACAAACAGAAGATAGGTGGCGCAGCCCCGGCTCTTTCCGTCAGAGGGGGAGGACAGGACGGCACTCTCCTGTCCGGGATAGGCGGCTGCCAGCACAGAGGAGCCGCCGCCGTCCAGATTGATGACCTGCACACAGTCATAGGACAGCATCAGCTGGGCGGCCTCAGCCAGGGTCAGTCCGGTACTGACGGCGCTCTGGCGGCCGTCGCATTCCACCACCGTCACCGAGCCATCCTCCCGGATGCCCAGCAGAGTGCGGGGCTCCCGGCCGGAGGCGGTGACATCGCCGGTGACGGTGCCGTTCCGCACCAGCATATTGCCGCCGCCGGTGCTCCAGACCACATCATTCCAGCGTTCATCGGCGGTCTCCGCCCGCAGGGTGATGGTATCCCCTTCGGACAGGATGGCGCTCAGATCCAGCCCCGGCTTGTTGTTGGCAGTGAGGGAGAGCACCATCTGACCCTCCTCGAGCGTGGTGTTTTTGGCATCAGACACCGACAGGACGGTCGCTCTGGTGGTCTTGCCGATGCGCAGGTCGCCCCGGGCCTCCAGCAGCACCTCGGTGCCTGCAGCGGTGGTGCGGGTGCAATAGTCAAAGTCCGGCGTATACAGATAGATGCCCGCAGCGGTGCGCACATTGTTCAGGGCATAGATGGGATACTCCGCGCCGTCCTCGGTCGTCAGGGTGAGGGTGAGCTTGGGCGTGTCCGCGATGGCGGTGCCATCCTCAAAAAAGCCCACCGCGTTCCAGCTGCCGTCGGAGGTGACCAGACGGCCATCCTGGATGGTCATGCCGGTGGGCACGCCCGAGCCGGTGAAGAAGAAATCGGAGTTGACGGCAGCCAGCACATGATAGCCCAGTTTCTGCGCGTGCTGCACCACCTCCTCCACGGTGGATTTTCCGTAAATGGTGTTGCCGTAAAGCACCACCGGCTGCACGGAGCCGCCGGGCAGATAGTCCAGTGCGAACTGCTGCCGCCGGGTGGAGCCCGTCAGGCTGTTGAGCTGGGTCAGGGTCAGGCCGTTGCCCAGCTGGGTAGTCGTGGTATAGGCCCGGTCCTCGGCGGCAAAGGCCGGCACGATGCAGGACAGCGCCAGCAGCAGCAACAGCAGCCAGGCCAGGGCACGGGTGGGGATCTTTTTCATGGGTACTCCTTTCGCACAGGGGGCGGTTTACTTTCTGTTGCCTATTATACAGGAAAACCCGCTCCGGCGAAAGGGTTTGAGTTCTTAAAAAAGTATGAAGTTTTTGGAACAGCCGAGGAACGGGCCGTAGACTTTCCCCGCATCCCCGTCATTTCCGCCCCCTTTCCTCGGTTTTCCGACCGGCAAAAATCCCCGCGTGACATCGTCACGCGGGGATCCCTCTCACTCTGTTCCGTTTTTTTCAGCGCCGCACCTCGGTCAGCAGCTGCTCCAGCTCCTCCGATGTAATGGCGCCGCAGTCCGCCAGCCGTTCCAGCTGCTCCCGACTGTACAGCCCCGCGCGGCAATAGCGCCGGATCTGCTCCAGATATCTGCTCATGCGGACACCTCCCCGGTCAGATTCTGATACAGCAGCGCAGCGTTTTCGGCCTCCAGCGCTGCCAGCTGCGCCCGTGCTTCCTCCAGCTCCTTCTGCGCATCGGACACTTTGGCCACCACAACGCTGCGGCGCACCACCGTATCGTAGCCGGTATAGCTGCCCAGCAGCACGCCCGACCCGTCCCGGATCTCCAGCCGGCCCTTTTCCAGCTGCGCCAGCAGCGCCTCATCCACCGGTCCCTCCAGCCGCAGCTCCAGTGCCGGGACGGTCATCCCTGCGGCCTGTGCGGTGGTGAACAGCACATCACCCGCGCGTTCGATCTCGCCGATTTTCAGTTTGTCCATGCTCGTTCCTCCTCTTATTTCCAGAAGCCATCCACCTTGCCATAGATGTGCTCCGTTTTGTGCCAGACGCCGTCGGTCTTTGCCCAGGAGACCCCGACGCGCCAGGCTCCATCGATCTTCACCGGTGTCTCTGCCCCCACCATCACCTGCCGGGTACCGTCCAGTAGCGTAGTCTCCGGCAGCACCAGACAGGGCCGCACATATACCTGATTTTTGCCGCCGTTGTACCAGTTGCCCATGTAGTCGATCTTGCAGAAATAATCCGCATAAACGCCGCTGGTGTACTGTCCCGGCGTTCGGGTGCCCCAGCCGTCGTCGCCGCCCGCCACCGGATCGGTCACCTTCCAGCTGCTGTACAGGCTGGAGGGAGCGTCCTGAAAGTAATCAAAGACAGCGCCCTCCTCCACATAGCACCTGGCGGTGGAGGCCAGAGAAGCCTCGCCAAGGGCGACCTCCGCGATCGAGGGCAGCCACACTCTGGCGCTCAGGCCCTCGCTGCCGCTTGCCACCACACATGGGTCGCTGGCCGTGCCCTTTCGATAGGGCAGCTTGACCTGCACCACCTGCTCCGCCACAGCGCCGTCCAGTCTTGCCAGCCAGACGCTGTTGAGCATCTCGTGCATATAGGAGCTGCTGTAGTCCCCCTTACGCTGATCCACCTCCTCCACCATTTTGGTGCGGACTGGCTCCTCCGAGCAGTCCAGCATCAGGATGACCCCGCCGGAAAAGCTGTCATCATAGCTGCCGTCGGGCTTGCCGTGGTGCACCACGCGAAAGGCCGCCCGCGTGCCGCTCACCGAAAGATAGACCAGCGAGCCCGTCGCCGCTTCACGCAATCGCATCGCCGTTCCTCCTTACGCGCTGTATTTGACCCACAGCTCCCCGTTGCTGCCGCCGCTGGGGTCACCGTCAGACAGCACGATATTCCGCACCTGCGCCGTCTGATACGCGGTGTTGCTCTGGGCCTTCACCGTACCGGCCAGCGTTCCCGCCGTGACCTGTCCCGCACCGTGGCTGTGGCTCAGCGGTGCCTTCTGCGCAAACAGCGCACTGTGGGCGGCGCTGTCACTTTTGTGATTCTCCAGCTGCGTCTGCACCGCCGCCGCAGCCTCCCCGGCCACCTGTCGGCAGATCGCTTCGGTCACCAGGCCCTGTTGGTGAATGCTCACCTGGATCTGGTCAGCCTGCAGGATGCTCTCCGTGAGATAAAAGGTCACCGTCAGATCGGTGTCGTTCTCCACCGTCAGGCTTTCGTCCAGGCGAAACAGCTTGTACAGTGTTTCGTTCTCCTGGCCCACCCGGGCAAACAGACCCACCTCCCGCAGTGTGTAGCTTTTTTCTGCCTCAGGTGCCCGCAAAACAGCAGCCACCGTAGCCATCTGTCCGTTCCAGGTCTTGTCGTGCAGCTCCAGCACCTGGCTTTCGGTCACCATGGCGGCCGCCTCCGCGCCGGTCTGGCCGCTTCCGGCCACCGCACGGGTGATCAGCAGACTCTGCTCCTGCGCCTGCGCCCTGGCCGCCAGCTCGGCTCCGGCCTTTGTATACCTACCGGTCAGCTTCATGTCTCATCCTCCTTGGTATAGATCTCCAGCTTCATTCCCTGGATCAGCGCCCTTCGGGGCGCGGAAAGGCTCTCGGCCTGCGCCTCCGCCTTCAAAACACAGTCCAGATGCGCCGGCGTGGCCCGCCGCAGCGCCCGGTGTACCGAACGGAGGCTGGGCACCAGAAACCGCTCCACCTGTGCCGCGATTTCCACCCGATACCGGGCCGGATCCTCCTTCAGCGTTACCTGTCCCTCCAGCATCCGCAGTACAAAGGCCCGCAGCTTTTCCGGGGTGCAGGTGTCCATCTGCTCCAGCGCCACCTGGATCAGCACCCGCCGTCCGCTGAGGGGCAGATCCTCCCGGATGTCCAGCCCCAGCTCCCGTTCCCAGAGTGCGCAGCCTGCGGCGTCAGCCGTTCCCGCCGCCAGACGGAGGCAGGCCGCCCTTGCCTCCTCCTCCAGACGCTCCAGCTCGCCGCCGCAGCTGTCCAGCACCGCTCCGATGCCCCGGCTGGCGCCTACGCCGGGGGGCAGCGTTTTCTTAATGTCAGCCATTGTCCGCCTCCGTCAAGGTCACAACGCCCGGCACGGCATAGCTGCCCCGCGCCAGCGTCAGATTTTCGCTTTTCCCGTTGATGGTCACCCGTGCTGCGTCTGCTACGCCCTCCAGACCCATCAGCAGTCCGATCACCCGGTTCAGGCTCACCGTCTGTCCGTTCTCGTTCAGACCCATTCGCCCCAGCCAGAGACTCAGCGCCTGCTCCAGCGCCGTCCGGATGGTGCTCGCCGGCGTTTCGCCATCCGGCGTCACCTCTGCCGCCACATTCACGGCCACCGGCTGCGCCCGGATCGCCTTTACATCCGCCCCCACCGGGCGTTTTGCCTCCAGATGGGCCTGCACCTGCGTCAAAAGAGCCTCCGACGCGCCGCTCTCCGGCGCAAAATACACATCCACCGTCCCGGCGCCCCGTGCCAGCGGGACAGCAGCCGCGTCGGCCACCCCTTCCAGCTCTGTGCACCAGGCCACATAGTCGGCGGCGTTGCCGCTGGCCCCTCTGGCCCGAATGTGCTCCAGCGTCCGCTGCCGCAGCCGCTCATCGCTCTCGCCGCTTTTGCGGGTCACACCATAGTCGCCGCAGGCAGCGTCCAGCCATGCCCCCTCTGCCGAGGCCACAAAGCCCCTCTGGGTGACGGTGTCGATCTCCTGGCTCCAGATCCGCGCCAGCTCGGCCGCCACCGCCTGGAGGATATCTCCTGCAAAGGTGCCCTCCATGGCGCTGACCTGTCCTGTCAGAGCATCCTTCATCCGCTGCAGGATGCTGTCAAAATCATAGCTCATACCATTGCCTCACTTTCCGCCTTCAGCTCACCGTATACCGTCCGAACGGTAAAGGCCGCCGTCAGCTGTCCTTCCCCCCGGGAAAAGGAGAAGCCCTCCACGCCCTTGATATACGGGCATACCAGAAGGCTCTCCCGCACCAGTCCCGCCAGCCGGCTTTCCGCCTCCGGCAGGGCCTTTCCCAGCAGGGTGTTCAGCTGGTTGCCGTAGCTGTCGGTGTGGGCAGGAAAGGCAAACCGCACATTGTCGCTCTGCAGCGCCCGCCAGACCCACACCCGGACAGCCTCCAGCCCGGACACATACCGGAACTCGCCCTCCTCATCCAGTAGCGGCTGCCCGGTGGAAAAATCCACCGCTACCTCCCGCAGCCGGGGCAGGACGCTTTCCTGCCGATAGGAAAACAATGCCATCCCCATTCCTCCTTCACGTTTCTTCCAGACGGCACAGCACGAACCAGCCCGCCCGGTTCCCCAGACAGAGGAAGCTTGCGCCCTCGTCCTCCGCCCGGATGGTCAGGCCCCTGGCCCTTCCGGCCACCGCTGCCTGCTCTCCCTCCACGAAAAAGCGCTCCGCCGCGTAGTCGGTCAGTGTGCCCAGCGCCAGCTTCCAGCCGTTCCTCTCTCCGCCGGTCAGCCGCAGCATCTGATAATACGGATTCACAGACTGCTCACCTCCAGCTGGGTGGTGGTCATGCCCGCCTGACAGCGCCAGACCACCCGCTCCACCAGATAATCGCCATAGACCCCCATCAGCGGCTTGTCCAGTGTCACCACCTGACCGCATTTCACCGGGCTCCTGCCGGTCAGGGTTAGCCGCGCCTGCCGCGCCGCCCCCTGCAAAGCCGCCCGGGCCTGCTTTTCTGCCGTCTCATGCTTCAGCGAGAGATATTCCTCCCGTCGCCGCAGGCCGTAGCGCCGCAGGCCCTCCCGGTCGGTGACCCTTGCCGCCTCCTGTCCGCCGCTGTACACCACCGCCTGGGTGACGGCCTCCTCCACCGTGTTCCGGGCCACCAGTGCCACCAGCTGTCCGCTTTGCAGCACCGCCCGCTCCCGTCCCCGGGGATACAGGCTCAGCCGCCCGTCCTCCCATTGGGTGACGGCCTCTCCGCCGTACAGACTACGGATGGCGCTGAAGGCCGTTCTGCCGCAGGCCGCCCCCAGCCGGGCCTCCTGACCGTCCCCCTGCCAGAGGCTCCCTGCTTCCAGTCCGCATTCCAGGCAGATCTGCCGGGCGATCTCCGCCGGCGTTCCCTGCCAGGGGCCTCTGCAATGGTTCCGGGCCAGCAGATTCGCCGGGTCAAAGGCCAGCAGAGTCAGCTGCAAGGCGGCGGCATCATAGCTCACCCGCTCCACCCTGCCGGAAAACAGCACCGTCTCCTCCTGCCGGACGGTCACCTGCTGACCGCAGGCCGGCTCCAGTCGGGGCAGTGCGGCATCCATGGGCGCACACACCAGCCGAAGCTCGGCCTCAGCCCCTGCCCCCTCCAGCGTCTTTTCCACCGATACCTGTGTGCAAAGTCCGGTGACCTCACGCTCCTCCAGCCATACTCTCACAGCAGATACAGCTCCTCTCCCGCCGGCAGCCTGCATGGGTCGGAAATCCCGTTTCGCGTGGCGATCTCCCGCCACCGGCTGCCGTCTCCCAGCCAGAGCCGCGCCACCGTCCAGAGATCCTCGCCGCCCCGGGTAATATAGACCTCCGGCGTGCTTCGTTCATCCGCCCGGCGATACAGCCCGCCTGCGCTCCCCCGCTCCACCACATCCGGCTCCGCCAGCGTGATATACCGGTATTCGGTCAGAGTCACCGCCACTCCCACATCCCGGTCGCCCTCGCTGAGAGTCCGCTGCAATCCGGTGATGAGAAACAGCTCGTCCATCTCGGTCCCGGTGATCAGCAGCCGCACCGGCCCTCCCTCGCTTTTCCAGCGATACAGCAGCGCCAGCGCATCGTTGGGCGTCACGCCCCGGTAAAACCGGGAGCCCTCGCTGGGCAAAAAGGTCTCCAGCGTCACCCGGGTCAGCCCCGCGCCCCGGGCGGCGTGTACCGTTTCTCCCCGCAGGGTGACATATTGCAGGGTGTTCTGCGGCTGGGAGATCACCAGATCTCTGGGATTGACCGCAAATTCCAGCCGTTCCTCCTCACCTCGCTGCAGGATCACCCTTCGTGTGTTTTCCGCCATCGCTCCGCTCCTTTCCTCATCGGTTGCCCCAGGCCGCCATCAGTCGGTCGGCCAGCTCCCAGGGCTCCTGCCGCTCCTCCCAGAGCACCGCGCCGCTGTCTGCGGCCGGCAGCCCCGCCATCCTGCGGGGGAAGGTGACCTCCCCCGCCTGTCCTCCGCCGGAAAGCATGCTTTGTGCCAGCCTGCCGCCGCTCTCTCCCGGGTCCTCGCCGCCTTCCAGCAGCACGCGGCCCTCCTCCACGCCGCTCTGGCTCAGGATCGCAGTTCCCGCCGCCAGCACATCGCCATAGCTCAGCTTTTCGGTGATGTCAAAGGCCCCGGCCACCGCGCCCTGCTTTTTCAGGCTCTCTCCCGCCTGCCGCAGCTCGTCGCAGGAAAGATACAGCGCATACCGCAGCCCCCGCTCTCCGCCCATGCGGAGGCACTCCTCCACCTCTCCGGAGGAAAGGCTCCGGCACGCCGCCTCCAGCCCCAGCCGCTCAAACCGCAGCCGGAACTGTCCGCTCTGCCGTTGTCCCAGCGCCCGGCTCCAGTCCTCTGCGCTCATCTCAGGCCACCTCCGTCACACGGATGGCCGAAAGCTGCTTCAGGTCGCCGGGCAAAAAGCGGAAGGGGATGGTCTGCTCGTTGACCTTCCCTGCGGCATAATTCACCAGCGGGAGACTGTCCAGCGCCACATTGTCCACGCTGTATCGCTCCTCCTCGCCGTTCATGCTGTCGGGATCCTTCAGCGCCGTGGTGATGGTCACCCGGACATCCCGCCCCTCGGCCGCCCCCTCCACGATGTCAAAGAACCGGCTGAACACCTGCTTGAGCCGCAGCTGTCCCTCGCCCCGCCAGCCGGTGATCTTGGAGTCCACATCCATGCCGATCTGCACATCGGAGCGCAGCATCTTCACCGTCAGCTGGATGCCGCTGGCCTCCGCGATACGGCTGCCATCCACCCAGATCTCTGCAAAGGAACCGGAAAGCACCCTGTTTGCACTCAGTTTTGTCATGTCTGTCCCTCCTTACATGGTGATCTCAAAGGTCAGATCCTCCATGGCGTCGGCAAACCGCACATCCGCCCGCAAAAAGACCTGACTGCCCGTGTTGGCCGAAAGAATGGCCGTCTCGCTCATGCTGTCGGTGTCCACTCCCCGGCTCTCCAGAAATGCCTTCTGTGCGTCGAAGTCCACACTGGCCCGATTTCGCCGCCCCGTATCCAGAACGCTGCCCGCCAGCCCGTCAAAATAGCTGTTGATCGCCGTCACCAGCAGCAGCTTGGAATCATAATCGTTGAGCACCTTGCCCACATACTCGCTCTCAAAGGCGCTGCGGATATCCGCCCGGATCAGGTCCACCCCTTCGGTGAGCTTGATCTTCTGGAACGCGCTGCCTCCCGGCGCGCTCAGCGTCCGGAGACTGGTCACCGCACGGGCCAGCCGCACGCCGTCGGCCCCCCGGTCCAGAATCAGCCTGCCCTTGGCGATATCCCCCTCCGGGTCGCCGCTGGCCGTAAAATCCTCTACCTCGCCGAGGGCGTAATAGGTAGCGCTCTCTCTGAGGGAAAGGCCCGCCAGGATACCGGCGATGCGCGCGCAGTAATCGGCGGCGCTCACCGTCCGTCGCCCTGTTTCCAGCTGCACCGTGATGTTTTCGGTGGTAAAATTCACCACCCCGGCGCAATCCGGGCTGTCCTCCGTGGACACCACCGCCCGCACCGGGCGGCCCTTCTCCCGCTTTTCGGCCACAAAGGCGCTCACCGTCATGGCCGCCATTTCCGGCGCACACAGCCAGCCGCCCTCCGCGCGGGCAGCCGCCTCCTCCAGCGCCGCCTGCTCCTCTCCGACGGGATACTCCGCCAGGATGACCCTGGCCGGGCTGCCCAGAAAGCACAGTTCCAGCAGGCCAAAGGCCCGCTGTCCCACCGTCTCCGGATCGGTCTGCCCCAGCGCGGAAAAACTCCGCACCCGGCTCTCCGCGCCCGGCAGCAGTACCACCACCTGGCCCCTGGCCGAGCGGCGGATGGCCGTCCCGCCCGCCGTCTTAAATCGAATGATGATCTGTGGAAGACCCACTTATGTCTCCTCCCCCCTCTGCCGCAGGGTCAGCTGCAATGTCCCCATGGTGGGGAAGGCGTCGCCGCCCCCTGCGCAGCTTTCCTCCGGCAGGTCATAAAATTCCAGCAGGAGCCGTACCCGCGTCCGATCCTGCCCGTCGGTCCCGGTCTCGGCCTCTGCGGGGCAAAAGCCCCGGCCGCAGGCGGTAAAGCCCCCTGCCAGCGCTTCCAGCACCCGGTCGGCCAGGGCCAGCCCCGCCTCCCGCTCCCGCTCCGGCGAAGGGTAGCAGGTCACGGTGACCGTGACCCGCCGCCCCACCTGACGGCCGCAGGACGCCGTGCTCAGAAGGCGGCTCTCCGCTCCCACCAGCAGGCAGGGATACACAGCCCCCTCGGCCCGCCGGTTGGTTGCCGCCACCCCCAGCTGCTCCCGCAAATATCCGGCGATGCCCGCCGTCAGCTCTTCCAGCCCGATCATACCGCCCGCACCTCCTGTACCAGCAGCATGGTGTAGCAGTGGGATGGATAGGCCATGCACGGCCCACAGATCCCCCGATACACCTGCCCCTGCCGCACGATCTCGCCCCGGTCTCCGGGTTGCAGCACCGTATCTGCCGGCAAAAACAGCGCCAGCCTGGCGGAGCATTCGCCCATGTCCTCCCAGGCGCCGCGCACCGTGGGCGTGGCTGCCTGGGGCGAGCGTGACAGCGCACAGGGCAGCTGCGCATAGATCTGTTCCTCGCTCCAGCCCCCATTCCGCCACACCTTGCGAAAAAAGTTTCCGCTGTCGGTCATGGTGGCCCGCAGGATCTCCCGTTCGCTCATCGGTGCCACCTGCCCTTCGGGCTGCGCAGCCGGATGAAGGGCGCCAGCAGCTGCCGCTCCAGATCGGAAAGGCCGGAGGCCTTCCCGTAGGTGATGGTGGTGTCCCCCCGCTTGACCTGGCTTACCGCCTGATCCACGCCGGAGAGGCGCGCCGCCAGCAGCTCCGCCAGCGGAGCCTCCATCGCCTCGGAGATATACGGACTGCTGCACAGCTGCACCGCCCGCTGAACCACCGCCTCCAGCAGCGTCTCTGTGCGGGCATCCCGACCGGCGTCAGCCAGCGTCAGAGCCCGCTCCAGAATGCGCTCCCGGCCGCCCTCGGCAAACACCGCCTTCATCAGGCGCTTACCAGTGCGCCGATGGTGACCACCTTGTCCGCGGGAACCACCAGGTCGTACAGATAGCGTGCCTGGATGGCCGTGCCGTCAAACAGCTGGTTTTCCTCGGGGCCAAACTGCTTCAGGCTGTCAATGCGGGCAATGGCGATGGGTGCGTCACAGGCCACCACCATGGCATAGATGTCCTTGCTGCCGCTGCCTGCCACGATGCCGCCGGCGCTCTGCGCATCTCTGCCCGACTGAACGGTCACCACGCTCTTCATGCGGCCGGAGGGCACGAAAATGCAGGGCAGGTCGTTGAGCATCATCACATGCTGATAGGTCACGCCATTGATCTCCACCTGCTGCTCAAAGCTGATGCGGTTGTAGCTGTCGTTGGCCGCCTGCAAGATCTGATTCTTCATGTTTGCGGCGATCATGGCCACAAAGCCGCCGGTGCGCTCACTGTCGTTCTCCAGCGTCTGCACCAGCTGACACAGCTTGTCGATCAGATCCTCCTTCTGTGCGTCAAAGCTCACCAGATGTGTGCTGCGGTGCAGCATATCGTTGTTGGCCAGCGCATACAGCCGGTTGATGCGATAGGTGTCCTGCTCCCTTGCCAGCTGATCCCGGGCAAAGGCGCGGATCACATTCTCCGCCGTGGCCGGGAAGGACAGATCCTCCGGAGCCGCGTGATCCAGGGCGAACTTCACCCCTCTGTCCATAGCCAGCGTGTGGGCCGTCCATTTGCTGGTGACCGCACCGGAGGGATAGGCCGAGCCGTCGGTTTTGCTGTTGTCATAGTTGCCCAGGCCGGTGGTTTTCAGGGTGGCGATCTCCACCTCCTTGCCCTCGCCGAAGCGCACCTGGCCACTGGTGGCCGCCATCCATTCGGTGGCCGAGGCCGCAGCCAGCTCCTCGTCGATAAAGCTCTGATAGTTCTTTGCGTAGTCGATAGCCATTGGGTTATTTCCTCCTTTGTTTGTGTTGGCCCCAGCTTACCCCCTTCCCGCGGAAATTCCCAATGAGCATTTCCCAAAAAGTCCGCCAAACGCAAAAAAGGACCGCCGCGCAGCCGCACGACGGTCCCATCTTCCATCTTTTATTCTATTTCAGCCGTTTCTCAGCCGACGCGCCCGCGCCTCTCCAGCGCCCGCACCAGCACAGGCACTGCGGCCAGCTGCAAAACAATCCCCGGGATCGACCCGGTAAGCGCCCCTGCCACAAAGGCACTCAGCGGAAAACTGCTGCCGCTCAGGCCAAATATCGCCATCTGCGCCGCGCCCCACACCAGCCTTCCGGCGGCCATGGCGCCGATCAGACTGCAATAGAGCCCCTTCATCCCCCACTTTGCCAGCTGTCGGTGCAGCACCCCCGCCATCAGACCGTAGGTCGCCAGCTCAAAGGCCATGCTGATGCAGCCCGGCATGGGGGGCATGGAAAACACCGCAAACCGCAGCAGCGGTGCCGCAAAACCCACCGCCGCGCCCCAGCCTCCGCCGCACAGAAAGCCGCAGATCAGCACCGGCAGGTGCATGGGCAGCAGCATGGACCCGACCTCCGGGATCTGCCCGGTCAGAAAGGGCAAGATCATGCACAAAGCCAGACACAGCGCCGCGTTAACCATTTTTCTCATCACATTTCCCTCCAAAAAACAAAAAGGCACCATTT
>CAZYAD010000032.1:0-16536 GCA_964646225.1 uncultured Oscillospiraceae bacterium | reverse complement strand
TAGCCCACGCCCCAGGGGGAGTCCCATTTCAGGGCCTGATCCTCGAACTTGGACTTGGTGAACCACAGGACGAAGTCGTTTTTGTTGCGCTTGTTGGTATCCTCCTCCACGCCCTCGCGGACGCCCACCATCAGGTCCTCCTCCTCGTGCTTGTTGAACACATAGTACTCCTGCAGCTTGGAGGTGTCGAAGTACACATTGCCCCCTGCCACATAGGCATAGCCCTTTTCAATGAGGCTCTGCACCATATGGATAAACTCCGGGATGCAGTTTGTGGCAGGCTCCACCACATCGGGGCGCTTGATGTTCAGCTTGCGGCAGTCCTCGAAGAAGGCGTCGGTATAGAACTTTGCGATCTCCATGACGGTCTTGTGCTCCCGGCGGGCGCCCTTGAGCATTTTGTCCTCGCCCTCGTCGGCGTCAGAGGACAGGTGCCCCACATCGGTGATGTTCATGACCCGCTTCACATCGTAGCCGCTGTAGCGCAGGTGCTTTTCCAGCACATCCTCCATGATATAAGAGCGCAGGTTGCCGATGTGGGCAAAGTGATAGACCGTGGGGCCGCAGGTGTACAGGGCCACCTTGCCGGGCTGGTTGGTGTAAAATTCTTCCTTTTTATGGCTGAGGGAATTGTAGAGCTGCATAACGCTCAGGCTCCTTTCTGGGTGAAGCCGTCCTTAATGACGGCGAAATTATCCTTGATATAGGTGATGCCGGAAATGGCAGTGATGATCACAGTGACCCAGATCAGCACCTGCTGCACCGAGACCGGCCCCAGCATCAGCGGGCCGATGGGGCAGAGCAGCAGAATCAGTGTGATCATGGTGATCATGGTCTTGGCCTTGCCCCAGATGTTGGCGGCGATCACCAGTCCGTCAGAGGCCGCCACCATCCGCAGGGCCGAGACGATGAACTCCCGGCCCAGAATGATGGCCACCATCCAGGCGGAAATGGTGCCATCCTCCACAAACAGCAAAAGGGCGGCCATCACCAGCAGCTTGTCGGCCACGGGATCCATGAACTTGCCGAAGTTGGTGACCTGGTTGTTTTTGCGGGCCAGCTTGCCGTCCACATAATCGGTCAGGCAGGCCACCACATACACCACCAGCGCCGCCAGGTCACAGGCGGCGGTGTCCTGATAGGCCAGCACCATAAACACCGGGATCAGCACCACCCGGAGACAGGTGAGAATATTAGGCAATGTCATAAGGGATCAATCCTCCTGCTCAGTTACCTCGCCGTAGAGGTCGCAGCCCTCGGCGTAGGTGATCTTGACCCGGACAAAATCGCCGGGCCGGGCGTCGGCGCTTTCGAAAAAGACCTGCCCGTCAATGTCGATGGAGTCCATATAGCTGCGGCCGAAGCACCGGTCGTCTTCCTCCCTGCCGCAGCACAGCACCTCCAGGGTGCGGCCCAGCTGGGCGGCAGAGGCCTCGTCCATCACCTGCTCCTGCAGGGCATACAGTTCGGCGCGGCGGCGCTCCTTGACCTCCTCCGGTACCTGATCCGGCATCAGAGCCGCTTTGGAGCCCTCCTCCTGAGAGTAGCAGAAAACGCCCACCCGCTCCAGCCGGTATTCCGCCAGGAAGTCATACAGCTCCTGATACTCCTCCTCGGTCTCCCCGGGGAAGCCCACGATCAGGCTGGTACGGATGACGGCATCGGGCATCAGCTGCCGCAGACGGGTGATGCGCTCCCGGATCAGGTCGCCCCCGCCACGACGGTTCATATCCCGCAGCACCCGGTCGTTGATGTGCTGGATGGGAATGTCGAAATAATGCAGGATCTTTTTGCTGGCGGCCATAACCTCCAGCAGCTCGTCAGGCATTTCGTCCGGATAGAGGTAATGCAGACGGATCCAGCGAATGTCCTCGATCTTCTCCAGCTCCCGCAGCAGATCGGCCAGACGACACCGTCCGTAAAGATCCAGCCCGTAGCGGGTGATATCCTGCGCCACCACCAGCAGCTCCTTTGCCCCCTGCGCTGCCAGCTGCCGGGTCTCGGCCAGCACATCCTCCATGGGGACGCTGCGGAAGGCGCCCCGGATATCCGGAATGACGCAGTAGGCGCACTTGTTGTCGCAGCCCTCGGCGATGCGCAGGTAGGGGGAATAGGGGTCAGTGAGCAGCACCCGGTCGCCGGTGAGGGCGCTTTCCTCCCGGGGACGGAACCAGGCCCGCCGGTCGCCCTTTTTCAGCGCCTCCTCCACCGCCTCCACGATGTCATCGTAGCTGCCCACGCCCAGTGCGCAGTCCACCTCGGGCAGCTCCTGCAAAAACTCGTCCTGATACCGCTGGGTAAGACAGCCGGCAGCGATCAGCGCCCGCAGCTTTCCCTGCTGCTTCAGCTGGGCCAGCTCTAAAATGGCCTGGATGGCCTCGGTCTTGGCGCTTTCGATAAAGCCGCAGGTGTTGACGATGGCGGCGTCGGCTCCCTCCGGGCTGTCCACCAGCTCCATGCCGGCGTTTCGCAGTCTGCCCAGCATCTGCTCGGAATTCACCAGATTTTTGGGGCAGCCCAGGGGCAGCAGATAAACTTTTACGGTCTCCTTCACGGTTCCTCCTCCAGCTCCGGAGCGTCGGTATATTCCCGCAGGGCGCTCCGGATGTCCCCCCAGGAAAAGCCCCTGCGAAACAGGCCGTCAGACACCCGCTTCAGGGCCTTCCGGTCGGGGACGGTGCCCCGCAGCTTGCCGTTGATGTATTTTTGCAGCGCCTCCGGACGGAGGACATAGGCCTCCATGGCCGTTTCGATATCGGGGGCATCCAGCAGCTTCTCCTTCAGATAACGGCGGATGCGCGCCGGACCATAGCCCCGGGCGCACAGATCCCGCACCAGAAGCTGTCCGTATTCCCCATCGTTCAGATAGCCCAGCTCCTGCAAGCGGGCCACGGCCCAGGCCGCGTCCCTTTCCTCTGCCCCCTTTTCCAGCAGCCGCCGGTACAGGGCGCGGCTGCTGCGGTGCCGGTATTCCAGCACATTGGCTGCCATGCGCAGGGTCTTCTCCCGGGAATCGCCCTCCGGGGCGCGTGCCTCCTCCGCAGACATCAGTCGTCGTCTTCAAAGTCGTCGGCAAAGACCTCCACGCTGCCCTTGGCTGCGCGGGACGCTTTGGCCGTGGGGGCCGGAGCCCGCAGATCGGCGGTATCCGCCGACTTTTCGGTCTTCTCCGGCTCCTTGCCGGTGAGCTTTGCAATGATCTGGCTCTCCACCAGCTCGGCTACCTGGGGATGCTCCTTAAAATATTGCTTGGCGGCGTCCCGGCCCTGGCCCAGACGCTCCTCTCCCAGATAGAACCAGGCACCCGACTTCTGCACAAAGCCGAACTTCACGCCCATATCCACCAGCTCACCGATCTTGGAGATGCCCTCGCCGTACATAATGTCGAACTCTGCCTCCTTGAAGGGGGGCGCGATCTTGTTCTTCACCACCTTGGCCCGGGTGCGGCTGCCGATGAGGGTGGTGCCGTTTTTCAGATGCTCGATGCGGCGGATCTCGATGCGCACCGAGGAGTAGAACTTCAGCGCGCGGCCGCCGGTGGTGGTCTCCGGATTGCCGTACATGACGCCGATCTTTTCCCGCAGCTGGTTGATGAAGATCACCACGCAGTTGCTCTTGGAGATGGCGCCGGCCAGCTTGCGCAGGGCCTGGCTCATCAGACGGGCCTGCAGGCCCACAAAGCTGTCACCCATTTCGCCCTCGATCTCAGCCTTGGGCACCAGCGCCGCCACCGAGTCCACCACCAGCACATCGATGGCGCCCGAGCGCACCAGCGCCTCGGCGATCTCCAGCGCCTGCTCGCCGGTATCCGGCTGGGACACCAGCAGGCTGTCGGTATCCACGCCCAGCGCCTTGGCATAGACGGGATCCAGCGCGTGCTCAGCGTCGATGAAAGCGGCCTCGCCGCCCTTTTTCTGTGCGGAGGCGATCACATGGAGGGCGATGGTGGTCTTACCGGAGGATTCCGGCCCGTAGATCTCCACGATGCGTCCCCGGGGGACGCCGCCGATGCCCAGGGCCACATCCAGCGCCACAGAGCCGGTGGAGATGGCCTCCACCTGCATTCCCACATTCTGGCCCAGCCGCATGACCGTCCCCTTGCCGTACTGCTTTTCCAGCTGCTGCAAAGCGGTTTCCAGCGCTTTTTGCTTATCCATAAACACACCTCATTTTCAAAATGATTTTTATGAGTTCAGTATAGCGTATCTTTTGCAAAAATGCAACATTTGTTCGGTTTTTACCCGGTTTTTTTCAGCAAAAACAGGTACTCGCTGACATACAGGCTTCGTCCGGCCAGATTGCGGCTGGCCCGGTAGGCGTGATAGGGAATCTCCTTCCGCTCTACCCGGCCAAAACGGCCCAGCAGCGTCTCCATCTGCTCCATCGTGATGAAGCCCTCGGAATTGTAGGAGATCAGGATGTAACGGGCGTTCAGATCGGCGATCAGCTGTGCCAGGGCGTCCAGTGCGCGGCCCGGACGGTTGTATTCCGAGCGGTTCCACCCGGCGGGGATCCCCGACACCCGGCTGAGCGGGCCTGGCAGACGGTTTTCGGCGATGACATTGAGCATGAAATAATTGGAGCCGTAGGGGTGCTGATTATAGGGCGGGTCCAGATAGACCAGATCCAGCGGCGGCAGCTGAGGGGTCAGCGCACCAGCATCCTGCCGATACACATAGCTCCGGCAGCTGAAGGCCGAAAGCACCGGCCTTTGCAGCGTGATGGGGCCCAGAATGCGGGCCAGGGCGTTCTCTCCATTGCCGCCAAACTTACCCAACCCGGTGGTGCTGTCCTTGTAAAAGCCCTTGAACACCCCGGCGGTATTGTTATGTACCGATGCCTCGGCCAGCAGCGGGGCCAGAAAATAGGGCCGCAGGGGCTGCTCCACCGTGTCGATAAAGGCCCGGAGGGTATCGATGCGCAGGGCGTTCTCCCGGGTGTAAAAGACCCGTTCGCCGGGGCGGATGTCGGTATCATCGGCGGGGGCATAATTTGCGGTAATCAGGCCCGGCACGGGGTGCTCCAACGCGGCCTGCGCCCGGGTAAAGGCCCGGTCGTAGGCTTTTCCGGGGAAGGCCTCCCGGTTGGTGAGGTAGCAGCGGTTGAGAATGGCGCTGTAGCCCTCCAGATCGTTGACATACAGGGCGCGTGCGTGGCGCTTGAGCAGCCGCGCCACCACGCCGGAGCCGGAAAACAGATCGGCGCAGTCCAGCTTTCTTCCTCCCAGCTCGTCCCGCACGGCGCACACCTGCTCATCGATATGCCCCAGCAGCGCCCGCTTGTTGCCCAGATAGGTGATGAGCTGCCGGGAGAGGAAGTCCGGGTCGTCCCCGGGCAGGTAGCGGTCAGTCATGGTGAGGCGGATCCCAGATGCCCCAGACCACCCGTTCCACACCGGCCAGGTCGCAGCGAGACCGGATATCGCGGAAGCCCGCCTCCTCCAGGATCTGCATCACATCCCCGCACTGCCCCAGCCCCACCTCAAAGGCCAGGGTGCCGCCCTTTGCCAGCGCGGCAGAAAAGTTCAGGCTGACAGCGCGGTAAAAGTCCAGCCCGTCGGCTCCGCCGTCCAGCGCCATGCGGGGCTCCCGCTGCACCTCGGGGTCCAGGGTGGGGATCTCGTTGGTGGGGATATAGGGCGGATTGCACAGGATCAGATGGAACCGGCCCAGCACCGGGTCAGCGTCCTCCATGGCGTTGGCCTGTATGGTCAGCGCCCGGGGCGTCAGGTGGTTTTTCACCAGATTGTGCCGGGTGACCTCCAGCGCAGGCTCGGACAGATCGGCAAACACGCCGGTGATGCCCTCGCTGACATGCTTCAGCACTGCCATGCCCACGCAGCCGGTGCCGCAGCACAGATCCAGCAGGCGGCCCTTGCTGCGCTCCCGCAGCAGCTCGATGCCCACCTCCACCAGCGTTTCGGTGTCGGCCCGGGGGATGAGGGTGTCGGTGGTAACCTCCAGCGGCAGACCGTAAAACTCCCACCGACCGGTGATGTGCTGGATGGGCACCCCGGCATAGCGCTGCTCCTTCAGAGCCCGGATGCGCTGCTCATCCTTTTCGAAAATAAACTGATTGCGTTTTTCCGCCAGCTGGTCATAGTCCAGCTCCAGGGCAAAGGTCACCAACTCCCGGGCCTCCACCTCGTAGCCGGGGATGCCCCGTTTGCGGAACTCGGCCCGCAGATCCAGATAAGCGTCGTTGATCGTTCGGATCATGTCATGTTCCCTCGATTTCCTTGTTGTACGGCGGGCGGCTCACCAGTTGTCCTCGTCCGCCTGTTCCGGGATGACCCGGTTCATGGCCTCGATGGCCACCTCCAGCATATCATCGGCAGGCTCTGCGGTGGTCAGCCGCTGCAGAGCCAGACCGGGCTTGCGCAGCAGAAGGGTGAGCCGGTTGTCGTGCCGTCCGGCAAAGCGGTTGATCTCGTAGCTGACGCCGGCTACCACCGGCAGCAGGGCCAGCCGGGTGAGCATCCGCACCCACACATTGCTCCAGCTGAACAGGGAGAAGAACAGGATGCTGATGATCATCACCATGAACAAAAAGCTGGTGCCGCAGCGGGGATGCAGCCGGGAGCAGCTGCGGGCGTTTTCCACTGTCAGCTCCAGCCCGGCCTCATAGCAGGCGATGGTCTTGTGCTCCGCGCCGTGGAACATATAGGTGCGGTGGACGTCGCTCTGCCGGGAGGTTGCGTAAATAAATGCCAGGAAGATGCAGATACGCAGCGCCCCCTCCGCCAGATTGCGCAGGATATGGGGGGTGCTCTCCGGCAAAAAGCCCGCCAGAAAGGTGGGCAGCAGGATGAACAGCACGATGGGAATGGCGATGCCGAACACCAGTGCAAAGCCCATCATGACCTTTTCCAGCGTTTTCTGGTCAAAGTGCGCTTCCAGCCAGCGGTCAAAGCGGGAGGTGCTCTGAGCTTCCTCCTCCTCCATAAAATCCGCCGAGTACATCAGGGCGCTCATGCCGAACTTCATGGAATCCCAGAAGCTCACCACGCCCCGGATCACCGGTACTCTGGCCCAGGCCCCATGGCTCATGGTGCCGGTGGGCTCCACCTTGACCACCATCTCCTCCCCCGGCTTGCGGCAGACGATGGCGGTCTGCTTGGGTCCCCGCATCAGGATGCCCTCGATGAGGGCCTGCCCGGCGATGGTGGTTTTTTTACAGACTCTGTTATTCATGCTTCTTGCTTCCTCTCTTTATTCTGCGGTGGCGAACAGGGGCAGGGTGATACGCACATTGGTGCCCTCGCCAAAGGTGCTTTCGATCTCCAGCGTGCCGCCGTGCATCTCCACGATGTCATTGCACACCGAAAGGCCGATGCCGGCCCCGCGGCCCTTGGCGCTGCCCTTATAAAACTTCTCTTTGACAAAGGGCAGCTCCTCTGCCCGGATGCCCTGGCCGAAATCCCGGATCTCCACCACGGCGCTGCCGTTTTCCGCCCGGGCAGTCACCCGGACCCGGTCGCCGTCCTTGCCGTATTTTCCGGCGTTGTCGATGATATTCAGGAACACCTGCTTCAGCCGGTTTTTGTCGGCAAACACCAGAATGGGCTCCTCCGGCTCCTCATATTCGATGGCCAGTCCCTCCTGCTGAAGCATATCGGTATAGGTGAACACCGCATCGTACAGGTCGCCCCGCAGGTCAAAGGGCTCGGTTTGCAGACGCATCCCGCCTCCCTCGATGCGGGAGAAATCCAGCAGCTCCTCCACCATCTGGGAAAGGCGTCGGGTCTCCTTTTTGATGATGGCCAACCCCTGCGTAGCCAGCTCCGGGTCATCCAGACAGCTCTCGATGGTATCCGTCCAGCCGGAGATGGCCGTCAGCGGCGTCCGCAGCTCGTGGGATACCGAGGAAATAAAATCGTTCTGGGTCTTTTCCACCCGGGAAAGCTCGGCGGACATCTCGTTCAGGGTGCCGCACAGCTCGCCGATCTCATCGTTGTAGCCCTCATCCAGCCGGATGCCGTACTGCCCTCCGGTGATCTTTTTGGCAAACTCGTTGATGTGCAGCACCGGGCCTACGATGGAGCGCAGGAAGAAGCTGTTGGAGAAGATCACCAGCGCCGTCAGTGCCACAAAGGCCCCCGCCGCCATGAGATAGATCCGGGTGAGCTGGGCGTCCAGCACCTGGAGAGAGGTGACGCACCGCACTGCACCGATGAGCTGCCGCCCCCGGTAATAGACCGGTGCCGTGACCGCCATGACCTTTTCCTCGGTGAGCATATCATAGCCGGTATAGGTGCGGGTATCGCCGTTCTCCATGGCCAGCTGGATCTCGGTGGTCTCCGGGACGAAGCCGGCGGTCAGGCCGCTGGAGGAAAACATCACCCGCCCGTTTTCATTGAGGATCTGCATCTCCACCCGGTCGGCCAGGCTGAAATTCTGCACCAGATTGCGGCCGTATTCATAAAATTCGCTGTAGCTGGAGGTAAAATAACGATTCAGGTATTTGGAGGTAGTGTCCACCTGGGTCACCAGCCGGGTCTGCACCGAGGCGTAGAAGTAATAGGCGGCGAACACCGCCACCATCGCTGCGGTGAGGAACAGGGTCAGCAGCACCACGCTCATATTGTTCAGGAACCAGCGGCGCTTGATGCCACCGTCCAGGCCCAGCCGGGCCATCAGGCCCCTGCGGGGGGCGTTTTTTCCCTGTCTGCTCATAGGGTGCTGCCTCCTTTCCTGGTGATCGTTGTCCGAGGGGGCGCTTCTCCGGTGCCCTCACTTAGCGCGAAGTGTCAGCGAAGGCGCGAGTGGCGTCACCCCTCCCACTTGTAGCCGTAGCCCCAGACCGTGGTGATGTGCTTCGGCTGGGCAGCATCCTCCTCGATCTTCAGCCGCAGGCGGCGGATGTTCACATCCACCACCTTCAGGTCTCCCTGATAGTTCTTGCCCCACACCAGCGTCAGGATGCTGTCCCGGGACAGGGCCTTCCCCGGATTTTCCAGAAAGGTCTTCATGATGAGGTATTCCACCTGGGTCAGCTCCACCTTTTTTCCCTGATGGGTCAGCTCCCGGCTGCGCAGATCCAACTCATATTCGCCCGAAGCCAGCACATCGCTCTGAAAGCCTGCGCCGCACAGACGGCGGTACAGCGCGTCCACCCGCGCCACCAGCTCGGCCACCGAAAAAGGCTTGGTCACATAATCGTCAGCCCCGGTCATCAGCCCGGTGACCCGGTCGCTCTCCTGCCCCATGGCGGTGAGCATGATGATGCCAATCTTGCTGCCCATGCCCCGGATGCGGCGGCACACCTCGAAGCCGCTGATATCCGGCAGCATCACATCCAGAATGGCGATGGACACATCGGCGTTGTCCCGCAGGTACTGCGCCGCCTCCTCACCCAGACTGAACTCCACCGTTTCATAGCCCGCCCGCTTCAGGTTGATGACCACAAAGGCGCGGATATTGTCTTCATCCTCCAGCACCAGAACCTTCTTCTTCATGTCTGCTCCCTCTCTCAATATTCCTCAATATGCCAGCCGGATTCCACCGTGTGGAACAGCTCCCGCAGCTCATCCTCGGTCAGCGCAAGCCCGCTGTCCGCCGTCTGAGAGAGGCTGAACCGATACACTCCGGCGGCGGTGCTTTCCAGCGTGCCCAGCCGCTTGTAAACCGAGGAGACGCTTTCCAGCCCATCGCCGGAAAACAGCCAGATGCTCAGCAGTTCCTGGGTGTCCTCCCCTTTTTGCCGGGAGAAGATGGTCTTGCTGAAGCCGGTGCCGGCGTTTTTTGTCACCCGCACCTGCTCTCCCCAGGCCTCCGGCCAGATGAGATACCAGCTCTCGGTGACGGCATTGACGCTGCTGCCCACCAGCGTCTCCCCGCCATCGGCATCCACATTATACCAGTCCAGCCGGGCGCGGGTCTCGATCTCGTTGGCCTGGGCAGAAAAGCTGTGGGTGACGGGGATATCCAGCCGTCCGTCGCCGTTGAGATCGTCACAGAACACTGAAATGGGCCGCCAGGTGCGGCTGCCCGAGCCGCTGGCCTGATCGATGGTGCGGTTGGCCGCCGTCCGGCCGTCATAGCACACCAGATCGGTCACATAGCCGCCGGTGTTGGAAATGCTGTCGATATACAGGCCCAGACTGCCGTTTTCCATGCGTCCGAACTGCATATTGGCCACCGACCGCACCTCCAGACACATGGGCACCTCATACAGCACCCGATACTGCTCCTCCCGGTACTGATAGACCCGGGCGCTGTAAATGCCGGTGACGCTGTCCCGCACGGCAAAGGCCAGCTCCTCGGCCCCGTCGCCATCGATGTCCTGGATGACCACATCGCTGTACTGGATATCCAGCAGTGCCCGCATCCCCTGTCCGGAAAAGCCGTAGATGGTCATGCCGTAGGAGCCGCCTTCGTCAAAACCCCAGCACATGGCCAGCGCCCGCCGACCGCCGGGCAGGGTGGGATAATACACCGCCCGCAGGGTGGTGCCATAGCCCTCGGCCACCCCCATAAGGCTGTAGCCCTCGGCATCCTGCCGGAATACATACACCTGCAAAGCGCCGTCCTCCGCGCGGAAAAAGCCCAGCGCCTCCTCGGCGCCGTCGCCGTCCAGATCCACCAGCTGCACGGTCTGCCGGTGGGTGCCGGTTTCCGCCACGGCGTAGGAGGCGCCGCCATCCAGGATCTGACTGAGCTGCTGCTGGAGCTGCACATACTCCGCAGGCACCTTGGGCAGCAAAAGAAGGCCGTCGCCCGTTTGCAGGGCGCAGCCTCCCAGAAGGGTCAGAAGCAGCAGGAGCGCTGCCAGCGGCAGCGTTTGTTTCACAAGCCTGTACATATACTCAGTGTATCACATCCGGCGGATTTTTCCTATAGCTTTCGGAAAAATTTTCGAAAAATTTCAAAAGAAAGCGCCCGGAGGACCGGCAAGCCTCCGGCAGCGCCAGGCCCCGTCCCCGTGTGATCTGTCCCCGTGCCGCCGGCCAGTCATGCAAAAAGCCCCGGACGGCAGTCCGTCCGGGGCGCAGGCTCGCTTTCTGGCTTCGCCAGCCTTACAGATACTTCTTGATGCAGTCGCAGGCGTCTTCCTCCGCCAGGCTCAGCGTCAGGGTCACCTTGACACCGGTCCGGTCGGACAGCTGCGCCAGCTTCTCCAAAAATGCGGGGGCCTTGGCGTTGTCATCGTCACCGGTGACCTTGTAAAGACCGTCCACGAAAATATGGGTAATGTCATAGTTACCGCAGTACATACCGCAGAGGAAAGCATACAACTGCTCATAGTTCAGCTCCATGCCATACTCAGAAATATCCACCAGCTTGACGCTGTGCTTGATGCTCAGGCGCAGAGTCTGACCGTTTTCAATGCAGACCACATTCCCGGATTCCTCCGTAACGGCGGTATTGACCATATCGATGAGCTGCTTGGTTTTGCCGGAACCGGCCTTGCCCAGAATTACTTTAACCATTTTAGCGTTCCTCCTGTAAAAGGTGATGGGGCGTCTCGTTTGCATCATCATAACATATTTCTTCAATCGACTCAACCGTTTTTTCAAAAAAAAGCGTGAATTTTTCCCGCTTTCTTCCGTTAGCCCCCCAGCACCCGCAAAAACAGCTCCCACAGTCCCAGCCGTTCCACCCCCTCGGCCGCCAGAATGGGCACGCGGCACAGCTCCGCTTCCCCGCTTTTCACCACCAGCGCCCCCACCGGCTGTCCTGCCTCCACCGGCGCGGACAGGGTCTCCGGCAGCTCCACCGTCTTTTCCAGCCCGGACAGCCGGGCCCGCTCCACCACCAGCGGCATCTGCTCTGCCAGCGCCAACGGGACGCTCTCTTTGCGCCCCAGTGTTACCGTCAGAGGCAGCAGGGGCCGGTCTGCGGTAAAGGTGACGGCGGCGTACCCGGCAAAGCCCCAGCCCAGCAGAGCCGCGGCATCGGCATTGCGCTGCGGGCTGCTTTCCCCGCCCAGAATGACGGCAATGAGCGTCAGCCCCTCCCGCTGCGCAGAGGCCGACACGCAGTACCCCGCCGTGGAGGTGTAGCCGGTTTTCAGACCGTTGACGCCGGGACAGCCTTTCAGCAGCTTGTTGGTGTTGTTCAGCACCGAAGCGCCGTCCCGGACGCTGTCCTGCCAGATGGAGGTGTACTCCAGGATCCAGGGGTGCTCGCTCAGCAGCCGGGCCGACATCAGGCCGATGTCCCGGGCAGAGGTGAGATGGCCCTCCGCCGGCAGGCCGCAGGCGTTGACAAAGCAGGTGTCCTCCATGCCCAGTTCCTCCGCCCGCGCATTCATCTGCCGGACAAAGGCCTCCTCGGTGCCGGCCAGCTTCTCTGCCAGCGCCACGGCGCAGTCGTTGGCCGAGACCACCGCCACGCACCTGAGCATCTCCCCCACCGTCAGGGTCTCGCCCTCCTCCAGCCAGATCTGGCTGCCGCCCATGGATGCCGCGTGGGCGCTGGCCGTCACCGGCTCCTCCAGGGACAGGCGACCCTCGTCCACCGCCTCGCACACCAGCAGCATGGTCATCACCTTGGTGACGCTGGCCGGCTCCCGCCGGTCCCGGGCGTTCTTTTCAAACAGCACCTGCCCGCTTTCGGTCATCAGCACCGCCGAAGGTGCGGCCAGAGTCACCCCCGCCGTCTCCGTCCTGTCGGTCTGCTCCGCTTCCTCCCCGATGCAGGGCATCACCAGCAGCGCCAGCACCAGCGCCGCCGCCAGCCATTTTTTCATGTTCATCCGACCTCCCAAAGGCTTTTTGCTGAAATCTTATGCGAAGCGCGGCGGAATTATTGCAATCCGGCGGAGTTTCCGCTACAATACAGTATGGTGATTTATGATGAAAATTGCGTTTTATACCCTTGGCTGTAAGGCCAATCAATTTGAAACCCAGGCGCTGGAACGGCTGTTTGCCGGGCACGGACATGAGATCGTGCCCTTTGATTCCTTTGCCGATGTGTATGTGGTGAACACCTGCACCGTTACGGCGCTATCCGACAAAAAATCCCGCAACGCCGCCCGCCGGTGCAAAAAGATCAACCCGGAGGCCCGGCTGGTGCTGTGCGGCTGCTACGCCCAGATCAATCCGGAGGAGGCCAGGGCCGCCTGCGGGGCCGACGCCGTCATCGGCACACCGGACAAAAGTCGGGTGGTGGCCATCGTCGAGGAGCTGGCCGCCGATGGCGTGCGGGATCTGTGGCACGAGGCACCGCCGCTGTTTGACCTGCTGCCCGCCGGCGGGCTTTCCGGCCGGACGCGGGCGCTGCTGAAGATCCAGGACGGCTGCCGCAGCTTCTGCACCTATTGCCTCATTCCCTTTGCCCGGGGGCCGGAGCGCAGTATGCCCTTTGACACGGCGGTGGAGGAGGCCCGGCGGCTGGCCGCAGATGGCTACCGGGAGATTGTGCTCACCGGCATCGAGATCTCGGCCTACGGGCAGGATCTGCCCGGGCGACCCGATCTGCTCTCCCTTCTGGAGGCGCTGTGCGCGGCGGCCCCCGGCTGCCGCATCCGTCTGGGCAGCCTGGAGCCTCGGACGGTCACCGAGGCCTTTGCCCGCCGGTGCGCCGCCCTGCCCAATCTCTGTCCCCACTTCCATCTGTCGCTGCAAAGCGGCTGCGACCGGACGCTGGCGGCCATGAACCGTCACTACACCGCCGCCCAATATGCCGCCGCATGTGCTCTGCTGCGGCAGTATCTGCCCGGCTGCGGCCTGACCACCGACCTGATCGTGGGCTTTCCCGGCGAGACCCGGGAGGACTTCGAGGAAAGTCTGCGGTTCGTGGAGGGCTGCGGGCTGGGCAAGGTTCATGTCTTCCCCTTCTCCCGCAGAAAGGGTACCCGTGCCTATTCCATGCCCGGGCAGCTGTCTCAGGCCGAAAAGGCCGCCCGCTCTCAGGAGGCGATCTCCCGGCTGGCGGTGCTGGAGCGGCGGGAGCTGGAAAGCCGGGTGGGGCAGGTCTATCCCGTGCTGTTTGAGCAGCAGGAGGAGGGCTGGTTCACCGGCCACATCCCCCAGTACTGTCTGGTAAAGGCCCGGGGTGAAGAGCTCCACAACCGGGTGCTGCCGGTGCGTATCACCGGTGTGGAGGGCGAAGCCCTCGTCGGGGAGGTGCTGGCATGAGCCGGATCGCGACCCTGCGGCAGGGGCTGGAGGAAATCCTGGCACTCCCCCTGCTTCGCCTGACCGTCAGCAATCCCCGGGGCGGGGAATACAAAAAGCTCACCCTGCGGCCTCTGGAGACCCGGGACGGCTCGGCCTTCCAGCTGGAAAAGTTCACCGAGACCCAGGCCTTTCACGAAAATCTGGCCCCCGATCAGGTGCTGCCCCGGCTGGAGGAGCTGATGAGCCGGTACGGCCAGCTGGACGCCGTCTGTCAGGGGGCGGTATTCTGCCTGAAGATATCCAAAAAGGGCAAGCTGTTCTTTCAGCGGCAGGCAGCCAAAAGCGTGCTGCCCCGTCCTGCTTTCCACAATCGGCAGAAGCAGTATCTGCTGCCTGAGGGGCTGGTGGTGCCGCCGCTGGTGGATCTTGGGGTGCTGACCCCCGACGGCCGGGTGGTCAAGGCCAAATATGACAAATTCCGGCAGATCAACCGCTTTGTGGAGTTTCTGGACGACCTGCTGGCAAAGGATGACCGGGAGGTCATCCGCATCATCGACTTCGGCTGCGGCAAGTCCTACCTGACCTTTGTGGTATACTACTATCTGACCGAGATCCTGCACAAGCAGGCTGAAATCACCGGGCTGGATCTCAAGAGTGAGGTCATCGACCACTGCAATCAGGTGGCCCAGCGCTACGGCTACACCGGCCTGCGGTTTTTCTGCGGGGATATCAAGGATCATGTGGCCGAAACGCCCCCCGACATGGTCATCACCCTCCACGCCTGCGACACCGCCACCGACTACGCCCTGTTTCACGCCATGGAATGGGGCGCGCGGTACATCCTGTCGGTGCCCTGCTGCCAGCACGAGTTGAATCTGCAGGCCCGTGCCGACGCGCTGCCTCCCATCACCGGCTACGGCATCCTCAAGGAGCGTCTGTGTGCGCTGGCTACCGATGCCGTCCGGGCACGGCTGCTGGAGAGTCGGGGCTACGAGGTGCAGGTGCTGGAGTTCATCGACCTGTCCCATTCCCCCAAAAATCTGCTGATTCGGGCCAGAAAGGCCCCTGTCAGCGAAAAAAAGCGCCGGGCCGCTCTGGCGGAGGCCCAGACGCTGCTGGGGCAGCTTTCCTGCCGCCAGACCCTGCTGGAGCTGATGGAGGAAGCCCCCGCCTTTGTCCCCCGGGGACGCATCCGCAAGACCCGGCCGGAGGATCTTGACGCCGTGATGTCGCTGTATGACCGGGGGCGCGCCCGGATGCGGGAGACCGGCAATACTCAGCAGTGGACAAACGGCTACCCCAGCCGCAGCATGATCCGGGAGGATGTGCGGCTGGGCCGCAGCTATGTTTACGAAGAGGCGGGCACGCTGCACGCCGTGTTCGCCCTGCTGTGGGGGGAGGATCCCACCTATGCCCGCATCGACGGTGCCTGGCGCTGGGACACCGTCCCCTACGGCACGGTACACCGCATCGCCGCCGACGGGGAGCTGCCCGGGCTGGGGCGGTACTGTCTGGAGTGGTGTCTGAATCTGTGCGGTTCGGTGCGCATCGACACCCACGAGGATAATCTCCTGATGCGCCGCACGCTGGAGCGTCTGGGGTTTGTCCACTGCGGCACCATTCTTTGCGACGACGGCACGCCCCGCATGGCCTTCCAGAAGCAGCGCCTCTGAATCAAACAGCAGCACAAAAAAGCCCACAGACGCACATGAAGTTACCCCAAAAAGTTAGAAACTATTTCGAAGTAAAAATTGCTCAAGCAGCCGAAAGGGCTTGTTGTCTGTGAATCGCAGGCGGCAAGCCCTTTGGCTTCGCCTTGATTCTGCGGTTATTGTAATAGCCCAGATAAGCAATCGTCCACCCTGCATTCCACATGGTTTCTTATAATGAACGACTGCCATATCCAGCAGCCGCCCTGCGATTCCCTTACAACGATAGTAAGCTTCAGTATAAACAGCGCAGATGTTCGGTGTCAGGTCTTTTCTGTCATGAAAGTCATTCTCAATCACACCCAAACCACCGACAATTTTATCCTTGTCCAGACAGAGATACCAGCCGTATTCGGTTTGGCCACTCAAATAAGTGTCCATACATTCCAGATAGGCTTCCTGCGGCACGCCCCATTTATGATGAAACCACTGGGCGGCTTGTTCTTTCCATTCCGGCTGCTGTCTCAGTGTGATATATGTAAATTGTGATATGGGTTTTACATTTGCCATACCGGATCTCCGTTAAACTTGATTTTACTGTCCAAGCAGTTTCAAAAACCGCTTGTCATTCATCTGCTCATTGGTCAGGTACTCGCCATTATAAAAGAGCGCATAAGTGGTGACCGGTGTTGGTGCATTTTGGGCGTCCTCTTTGCTTTGCAGGTGTATTGCCCTGAATTGTACAGATTTATCTTTCGCTATATCCATATGAATGTTTCCAATTAGGAAAACACACTGTCAAAGGGGTGTGTAGCGGGCTCA
>CAZYAD010000031.1:0-16869 GCA_964646225.1 uncultured Oscillospiraceae bacterium | reverse complement strand
CCCTTCGGCCCCGCTGGTTCGACTCCAGTCGGGCGTACCAAAGCACCTGCTCCATGGCAGGTGCTTTTTCGGCGAAAACGCTGCATTTTCATAAAACAGAAACATTTCTCTAAACCTTCCCAAACAACCGCGTGGTATCCTGATGCCATCAAAAACCGAAAGGGGACATTCCCATGAACATCAATCAAAACCACCAGGACGCGCTGGCCCGACGGATCCGCGCTCGGTATACAGAGTCGCAGCCTACCCGGCTGGACGAGCTGAAAACGTTGGATCGGCGGGTAACCGCTCCGGCAAGGGCCTTTGCGTTTGCCTTCGGCACGCTGGCCACCCTGGTGCTGGGTGCAGGCATGAGTCTCATCATGACCGACCTGGGCACGATCCTCGGCCTTGCCGATCCGCTGCGTCCCGGTCTGGCCGTTGGCATTGCAGGGCTGCTGATGACGATCTGCAATTATCCCGTCTACCGGGGCATCCTGCGCCGTCGCCGCAAACGGTATGCCAACCGGATCCTTGCCCTGAGTGACGCCGTAATGGCCCCGTAAACGGGGAAGCATGCAGCGATTTTCTGCCAAAAAGCGCTGGCGGAAACAAAATCTTAACATGATCGTGGTATACTGACAGACAGAACACTGTTTCCGGGAGGGATCTCTATGTTTCAAATACTGGTGGTGGAGGATGACAGGGAGCTGAACCGCACGGTCTGCTCCTTCCTGAATCAAAACGGCTATGAGGCCACCGGCTGTCTCAACGCCAACGCAGCCTATGATGCCCTGTATGAGAAAACCTTTGACATGATCGTGTCTGATATTATGCTGCCGGGTGTGGACGGCTTTGAATTTGCCGGCACTGTCCGGGATACCAACACGGATATTCCCCTGCTCTTTATGACGGCGCGGGACGATTTTGCCTCCAAGCAGCGGGGCTTCCGCATCGGCGTGGACGATTATATGGTCAAGCCCATTGATTTGGATGAGCTGCTCCTGCGGATCGGGGCGATTTTGCGGCGGGCCAGGATCGCAGCCTCCCGCAAAATGGAGATCGGCAGCTTCGTGATGGATGTCGATGAACACACCGCCTATCTTGGCGATGAGGAGATCAAGCTTACCAATCGGGAATTTTCCATTCTCTATAAGCTGCTCAGCTATCCGAAGAAGACCTTTACCCGGACACAGCTTTTGGAGGAGTTCTGGGATGCGGACACCGAGACTGCCCCGCGGGCGGTGGATGTTTACATCACCAAGCTCCGCGCAAAGCTGGCGGACTGCAGCGATTTTGAGCTCAGAACCGTCCACGGGCTGGGCTACAAGGCGGTGCTGAAATGAAAAAGGGAGCCTTCCGTCAAAGCACGCTGCGCGCCATTTACCACTATCTGCTCTTTTTTCTGCTGGTGGCCTTTCTCGTCAGCTGCACCATGTCGCTGTTCGTCAGCACCTTTTCCCGGGATCTGGGCCTTACGCTGACCGACAGCAATCTGCAGCGTGCGGCCAAGCTGACCTTTTTGAATGTGCTGCTGCTGAGCGTCCTGTTCACCGGCATCGATGTGCTCCGCCGCAAGCTGACCACCGAGCGCATCACCAGGCGGATCGTAGCCGCCGCAAGGAGGCTGGTGCAGGGGGATTTTTCGGTGCGCATCCAACCGGCGGGCAGGCTGGCCATCGACGGAAATTACAACGAGATCATCGACTGCTTCAACAAAATGGCCAGGGAGCTGGGCGGTCTGGAGGCCCTTCGGACGGATTTTATCGCCAATGTGTCCCACGAGATGAAAACGCCGCTGTCCGTCATGCAGAACTACGGAACCCTGCTGCAGGCGCCGGAGCTGTCCGATGACAAGCGGCTGGAATATGCCAGGGGCGTGACCGACGGGGCAAAGCGGATGGCCGACATGATGACAAATATCCTGAAGCTCAACCGGCTGGAAAACCAGCAGATCTACCCGAAGGCGGAAGCCTTTGACCTGGGCGAGCAGCTTTGCGAATGTCTGCTGCAATACGAAACGGTGTGGGAAGCAGCAGGCATTGAGATCGAAACGGAAATCGCGGACAGCGTGACCATTCTGGCAGACAGAGAATTGCTTCGCCTCGTTTGGAACAATCTCTTTTCCAACGCTCTGAAGTTCACCCCGGCGGGCGGGCAGGTGTTTGTCCATCTGACGGCCGATGAGGCCTGCGCCACCGTCAGGGTACAGGACACCGGATGCGGCATGAGTGCCGAGGTCGGCCGCCACATTTTTGAGAAATTCTATCAGGGAGATCCCTCCCGTGCCACCCAGGGGAACGGCCTGGGGCTTGCTCTGGTCAAGCGGGTCGTGGATATTCTCAAAGGCGAAATATCCGTGGAAAGCACGGTGGGCGTGGGCTCCGTCTTTACCGTGAAGCTCCGGAGGTCATAGGATGGCTTGGAAGCGCCTTGGCAAAACGCTGCTGTTCCCGCCTGTCGCCCTTTTGCCGCTGCTTGTGCCGGTTTGCACCGTGGGGCTGGTGAATTCCATGCGTTTTCGTGAGGAAGCCGCCCCGTTGCACATCGCCTTTTATGTGCTTTCCTTTTACACGCTGACCATCTGGTGTGTGCGTGTACCGAATATCATCCGATTCTGCAAACAATTCCGGGAAGAAAACCGCTCCATGCAGCGCTGGCTTTCTGATGCCCGTCTGCGAACCAATGTGAGCCTCTGCGGCAATGCTCTGTGGAACGGCGCCTACTCAGCGTTGCAGCTTGGACTGGGCGTGTATCATCGATCTGCATGGTTCTATGCCCTTGCCCTGTACTACGCCGCTCTTGCGGTCATGCGGTCATTTCTGGTGCGGCATACCCTGCGGCACAGGCCGGGAGAACGCCTGCGGGAGGAGTGGCATCGCTGCTGGAGCTGCGGGTGGGTACTTCTTGTGCTACATACGGCATTGACGGTGATGCTCCTCTACATGATCCGTCAAAACCGGAGCGTGCGGCACCATGAAATCACCACCATTGCAATGGCTGCCTACACCTTTGCCTCGCTGACAATGGCGATTTTCAACGTCGTCAAATACCGGAAATATAACAGTCCCGTGCTTTCCGCCTCCAAGGCTGTTGCACTGGCTGCGGCCTGTGTGTCCCTGCTAACGCTGGAGCGCACGATGCTGGAAGCCTTTGGCCGTGAAATGGAGCAGGGAACGCGGCAGCTGTTCCTTTGCCTCAGCGGCATGGCAATTTCCGTCCTGATCCTTGTCATGGCGATCTGCCTGATCGTCTACAGCAACAAACAAATGAACTGTATGGAGAATGAATATGGAAAATAAAGACACTTTCAAAATGACCTATTCTGCTGAGCAGCAGGAGGAGATCCATCAGATCCGGCAAAAATACCTTTCCCAGGAGCCGGACAAAATGCAGCAGCTCCGGGTGCTGGATGCCGGTGCTGCAAAAAAGGCAACGATGGTCTCCATCGTTGCCGGTGTGCCTGGTGCTATGCTGCTGGGCTGCGGCATGAGCCTGATCATGACCGATTTCGGCTCCTGGCTGGGAAGGGCCGCCCTGCCCGTGGGGGTGGCTGTGGGAGTGGCCGGGATGCTGCTGATGGCACTGGCCTATCCGCTGTACAGCCGCAGTCTGCGGCGGGAACGGGAGAAAATCGCGCCGGAGATCCTGCGTCTGACCGATGAGCTGATGCGGTAAGGTTGCGACGGTCAATACACCACCTTGCCCAGCGCCGACTGAATCAGCTCGGAGGCCAGGATGCCGGTCTTGTTGTGCTCATCCAGGATGGGGTTGACCTCCACCATGTCCATGCTCACCAGCAGGCCGCTTTCCGCCAGGGTCTCCACCGCCAGAAAGGCCTCCCGCACGGTGAGGCCGCTGTGTACCACCGTACCGGTGCCCGGCGCCGCCTCCGGCGTGATGGCGTCTACATCAAAGCTCAGGTGGATACCGGCAGTCCCCTGCCCCGCCACGGCCAGCGCCCGGCGCATGACCTCGTCCATGCCCAGCTTGTCGATGACATTGATGGGGAACACCGTGACGCCGGCCTGCTTCATCCGCAGGCGCTCCTGATCGTCGATGTCCCGGCCGCCGATCTGCACGCAGTGCCGCACCTCCACAAAGGCCGGACCCTGCCCGAAATCCACCATGCAGTCCGGCCCCCAGCCGCACACCGCCGAAAAGGGCATCCCGTGCATATTGCCGGTGGGGCTGGTGGTGCGGTCGTTCCAGTCGCCGTGGGCATCGATCCAGATCACACCGATGCCGCCCGCTGCCTGATAATGCCTGGAGACGGCGGCGATGCTTCCGGCAGCGATGCTGTGGTCGCCGCCCAGCGCAATGGGAAAATGCCCCCGCTCCAGACTTTCCGTCACCTGCTGATACAGCCGCCGGTCCACATCCACCACCTGCTGGTAATACCGCAGATCCGGGAGGCTCTCGCCCTCGGCCAGGGGGATGATATCGCCCCGGTCATGCACCGAAAAGCCCAGCTTTTCCAGTCCCTCCCGCAGACCTCCATAGCGAATGGCCATGGGGCCCATGGCCACGCCCCGTTTGGAAGCGCCCAGATCCATCTGGACGCCGATGATATCCAGCTCCCGCTTCATGTGTCGTTCCCCCTTCTGTGATTATGTAGCGTTTCGGTCGGCGTAAATACGATCCACCGTTACCACGGCCTTGTAGCTGCCCTCCAGCAGCTCCACCATGGCGGTGATCTGGCGGCGGATCTCACCATCAGTCAGCTTCAGGTCAAAGGGACAGGCCGCGTCAAAAATCAGATTGGTGTGGGTGGGGCCGGTGACCATCCGGAAGTCGTGGACGGTGATGCGGGGATCCAGCACCTGTACCAGCTGGGACATTTTCGTCCGCAGCTGCACCACCTGCTGATCGTTGGTGACGATGGGATCCATGTGGATGACGGCGTCACAGCCAAACCGGTCCCGCAGCGCCTGCTCCGCCAGATCGATGGTGTCGTGCATGGCCAGCAGGTCGCCATCGGCCGGGACCTCGGCGTGCAGGGAGATCATCAGCCGCCCTGGGCCGTAATCATGGATGATCATATCGTGGATGGACTGAATGGGCGCAAAGCCCAGCACGGTCTCCTCCACCTTTCCCACCAGCTCCGGGTCAGGGGCCTGGCCCAGCAGCGGATCGATGGTATCCTTTGCGGCGTTGCAGCCGGCATACAGGATGAACAGCGCCACCGCAAGGCCCACCCAGCCGTCGATGTTCCACCGGAAGAAATGCCCCGCCAGGGTCGCCAGCAGCACAGCCGCCGTGGAGATGCTGTCGCTGAGGCTGTCTGCGGCAGTCGCCCGCATGGCCGCCGAGTGGATCTTCTCTCCCACGGCCCGGTTGTAGCGGGACATATACAGCTTGCAGGCAATGCCCGCCGCCAGGATCGCCACCGAAAGCCAGCTGAACTCCACCGCCTCCGGGTGCAGGATCTTGTCAAAGGAGCTTTTCAGCAGTTCAAAGCCCATCAGCAGGATGAGCATCGCCACCACCAGCCCGGAAAGATATTCCATCCGTCCGTGGCCGAAGGGATGATCCGGATCGGGCTTCTGTCCCGCCAGCTTGAAGCCCAGGATGGTCACCAGGCTGGAGCCTGCATCCGACAGGTTGTTAAAGGCATCTGCCGTGATGGCGATGGAGCCGCTGAGGGTTCCGGCAAACAGCTTGCCCAGAAACAGCAGCACATTCAGGGCGATGCCCACGCCGCCGCACAGCACGCCGTATTTCCGCCGCACGGCGGGATCGTTGACCTGCTCATGTCCGGGGATGAGCAGGCGTGCGAGAAAGGTTACCATAAGCCTTTGCCTCCTTGAAAAAATGCGGCGGAAGTCCTGTTCCGCCGCAGGTCGTTCTGCGCCTCGTCTGATGGTTCAGCGTCGGCTCATTGCAGGCTGGCGCCGCAGCTGCTGCAAAAGCGGGCCTCCTCCTCCACCACAGCGCCGCACTGGGTGCAGTGACGCTCCAGGATGGGCGCAGGCTCCTCCTGTGCCGCCAGGGCCGCCTCCTCCGCAGGCTCTGCGGGAGCCTTCAGCTCCTCCGCCTGCTTTTGCAGAGTCTCCACGGCGGCGGTAGCGGCAGCGATGCTCTCGCACAGCGCCGTTACCTGGGGATCGTCCACGGTGCCCTCCTGAAACCGCGCCCAAAGCAGGTCGCCGATCTGGGTCTTGAACAGCTCGATATTGTCGTTTTCGGTTTTGATTTTCATATTGAGCTTGCCCAGCTCAATGGCGGTATTGGCCGAATCTCTGGCCGACTTGGCCGCGGCGGTGAGTTTGTCTAAAAATGCCATAAAAAATGCCTCCTGTATTCCTGAAGATGAAATATCTGCTAATTTTTCTGTTAGTATACCATATTTATGCCGGAAATTCCATGCCTGTCACAGAAAAAGCACAGAAAATTTCTTCCCTTCGGCGGCCGGGTGTGGTATACTGAGAAAAACGGCGGCAGGAGGAAACACGCCATGGACATTTTCGGAAACCAGTGGGACACCGTTCTGCGCGCCGAGCTGGAAAGCGAAGGCTTCCGCCGGCTGCAGGACTTTTTGCGGGAGGAATACGCCGCAGGGCCGGTCTATCCCCCGCAGAAGGACATTTTCAACGCCCTGCGTACCACTGACTTCCCCGAGGTGAAGGTGGTGCTGCTGGGACAGGATCCCTACCACGGCCCGGGGCAGGCCCACGGCTATGCCTTTTCGGTGCAGAAGGGTGTCAAGGTACCGCCCTCCCTGCAAAATATGTACAAGGAGCTGCGGGAGGATGTGGGCTGCGACATCCCCGCCCACGGCAATCTTCTGGAATGGGCCCGGCAGGGGGTGCTGCTGCTGAACACCGTGCTGACCGTCCGGGAGGGACAGCCCAATTCCCACAAAAATCACGGCTGGGAGGCCTTTACCGACAGCATCATCCGTCATCTGGACGGGCGGGAAAAGCCCATGGTCTTTCTCCTGTGGGGCGGCAACGCCCGGCAGAAGCTGCCCCTGATCCGCGGGATGAACCATCTGGTGCTGGAGGCCGCCCACCCCAGTCCCCTTTCGGCCTACAACGGCTTTTTCGGATGCCGGCATTTTTCGCAGGCCAACGCCTTTTTGACCGCCAACCGCCAGTCCCCCATCGACTGGCAGATCTATGATTGAAACGGAGGAATCTCTCATGCTGAAAGACCTGCTCAAGCAGAGCCGCAGCTATCGCGGCTATGACGAAAGCGTCCGCCTCACCCGGGAACAGCTGCTGGATATGGTGGACTGCACCCGCTACGCCCCCTTTTCTCAGAACTATCAGGCCTTCAAATATGTGCCGGTCTATACAAGAGAGGGTTGCGCCGCCTTGCAGCCCTGCACCGGCTGGGCCCGGAATCTGCCGGAGCTGACCCTGCCCCATCCCGGTCACTGCCCCACCGGCTTTCTGGTGATGTGCTACGACACCCGGATCGGGCCGGGGGTAGAGCGTTTCTGGAAGGATGTGGGCATCTGCGCCCAGACCATCCTGCTGCGGGCCACCGAGATGGGCCTTGGCGGCTGCATGATCGGCAATTTCAACCCGGAGCGGGTGCGGGAGGTGCTGGGGCTTTCCGACCGTTACCGGCCGGTGCTGGTGATCGCCCTGGGCAAGCCGGACGAAACGGTGGTGCTCACCCGGCTGGAGCCGGGCGAAAGTCACCATTATTACCGGGACGAGAACGATGTGCACTATGTCCCCAAGCGCGACCTGGAAGAGCTGGTGCTGGAATAAGGACAAAGAAAGCGGCCTCCTGTGGGTGGATGATACCCGAGGGAGGTCGCTTTTTTACAGCCGCGCCGTCAGCTTTTTCAGATAAGGCAGGGTCAGGACCGCCGAGCAGAGCAGCGCCAGCAGATCGGCCGCGGCGTCGCCCAGGCAATGCCGTCGATCCCCACGAGGCCGTTGAACAGGAGCATCAGCGGAATGTCCAGACCGCCCTTCCGCAGCAGGGAGAGGATCAGCGGCTGCACCTTCCTTCCGGTTGCCTGAAAGATGGTGATGGCAAGGAAGTTCAGCGCCGTGGTGGGGCAGGCAAGGCAGACGATCCGCAAAAAGCTGCGCCCGTATTCCACGGTAGCAGCATCGTTGATGAACAGCCTGGTAATCGGGGTCGCGCCAAAGAACATCAGCGCCATACCGCCGACCGCCTCGTTGGAATAGCCGGAGATCATTTTGTTCAGGGGCAGGTTGGAAACCGTGCTCATGAGCGTCATCACAAAGCTGGGCAGGCCCACGGTCAGCACCTCCAGCGGAATGCCGCCGCCAACTGTGAAGCATTTGGGCGAGGGCGTGATGGTGGTGCTTTCCCGAATTCGAAACAGAAACAGCAGAAAGAACACCGTAGCCGCCACATTGGAGAGCATGGTTGCAATGGCCGCACCGGCGATCTCCAGCTTGAACAGGAAGATAAACACCGGATCGAGAAGCATATTCAGGATGCCGCCAAAGGCAATGCCGAAGCTGGCCTGCCCGGAATAGCCCTCGGTGCGGATCAGATGGGCCAGACCGGCGTTGCGCACGGTGGGTACAGCACCGATGCCCACCGTCCAGAAAAGATAGGAGGCGCAAAAGCCCCAGGTGGCTTCATCCGTTCCCAGCAGGGGCAGCAGGATATTTTTCAGCAGAATGACCCCGATGCCGTAAAGCAGCGAGACCATCGTTGCCCCCCAGATGCAGAAGGACGCAGTCTGCCCGGCTTTTTTCTTTCTCCGGCGCCCAGACAGCGGGAGATCATGCCGGCACCGCCAATGCCGAACAGGTTGGAAAAGGCCGTCAGAAACATGAACACCGGCATGGCAAGAGTCGCCGCCGCCACCTGATCGGGGTCGCCCAGCTGACCGATGAAAAAGGTATCCGCCATATTGTAGATCACCGTGCTCAGCTGTGCGATGACCGTCGGAACGGCAAGCGAGATCACTGCCCTGCCCACCGGTTCGGAGGTAAACAGCTGCTCCTTCTTCAAAGCCGTGCTCATGCGGTATGCCTCTTTTCTGCCTGTGTCATGCCGTCCATATAACATTGGATAGCGGTTCGGAAGCTCTCGTCCACCGCTGCCGGAAGATGGTTGAAAAATCCGGCGTCCTCCTGAGAGACAAAGCCGTGAACGATACCGCGCAGCACCCTTTGCCAATGGTACTTTCCTGTTGGGAGAAAGCTGTATGCTCCAAAGCCTTCATAAATGGCTCTACAATACACGCCGAAACCTCATTGAGCTGCTCGCCGCAGGACACCGCTGTGGTCATGATCAGGCGATACAGTTCCCGGTGCTCCCGCGCAAAGGCGCGGTAGGCGTTTGCCAGCGCAAAGACCGCCTCTGCGCCGCGTTTGTCTGCGATGGCGACCATTTCCGCATCCCGCTGCATTTGCAGGGCATGGACGCACACCGCCACCATCAGCGCCTCCATGCTTTTCACATGGTTGTAGAGCGAGGCGGTTTTGATCTGCAGACTGTCCGCCAGGGCGCGCATGGAAAACGCCGCAGTGCCGGACTGCGCTATCAGTACTGTCGCCGCCTCGATCGCCTTTTCTTTTGATAATCCGTTTCTCGGCATGGGATCCCTCCTGAAAGCTAATGTCATTCGTTTGTCAAGCGGGGCATGAAAAAGCGGCCCGGTGTGAAACCGGGCCGCTTTTCAGACCGAAAAACAGAATTGCGGGGACGGATGCCGCGGCTGGGCCACTAAACGGGTTGCTCCGAAACATGGAGTATTGCGATACTCGTTTGAGCCTGCCAGAAATACCGGGTCAGGGGGGTAGGGCCGCGGCCCCGGCTGTCCCTTCCGCGATTATTCCGTCTCTTCCTCCTGCTGCTCCAGGATGTTGGTATAGATCTTGGTCATGGGGATGCTCCGCTTTTCCGAAACAGAGACGGCGGCATTGCCCACACCCAGCGCCAGAACCGGCCAGAAGCCGTCCTGCAGCTCCAGCTTATACATGATCTCCAGACTGCTGTTGATGGTCTGGATACTGCCCAGGCAGACGCTGCCCAGCCCCAGATCGGTGGCGGCCAGGTGCATATTCTCCATGGCACAGGCGGCGCTGGCTACCATCATGGGAGAAATCTGCCCCTCCTGCTCCCGGGCAGACACCACGATCACGGTAGGAGCGCCTCGGGTACAGGAGGCCTCAGGATCGCCGAAGGCCTGACGCGCGGCGTCGTCGATTTTGGCCAGCAGAGCGGGATCCTGTACCACGGTCAGCTGGAGATCCTCAAATTTCCCCCGTGCAACGGGGGCGGCACAGGCGGCCTCCAGGATCGCCTTGAGCTGCGCGGTGGTGATCTGCCCGGCGAAATACTCCCGGCAGGTCTTGCGAGTGCGGATCAGGTCTTTCCATTCCATAAAAAATGCTCCTCTCGTGTTGTGATGATGTATGTCACTGTGTTTTGACGCGTTTTAACGGGAATTTTCCATCAGCAGCCGCTGCTTGATGTCCCACAGCTCCTGAGAAAGATCCACATAATAGGGATGGGGGTTTTCAAAGCGGGAGACTGCCGCCCAGATGCGCTCCTGACAGGCCAGGCAATAGGCCCGGATCTCCTCGATATCCCGGTGCCGGTGGATGCAGACGCCCTTTTCGAACAGCTGCACCTGCAGGGGCTGTGCCTCGTAATCGGTGGCCACATGGCGCTTCCAGGTGTGGTTGGGGTCGAACAGCAGATAGGGCTTGCTGTCATCAATGACCTCGTCCCGCAGGGTCAGCACATCGGAACGGTATTTGCCATCCTTTTTATCGATAAACCGCCACACCTGCTTGAAGTGGGGGTTGGTGATCTTGTCCACATTTTCCGAGATCTTGATCTTGGGGATGATGTTCCCCTCCCGGTCCTCCACCGCCACCAGCTTGTACACCCCACCAAAGACCGGGGCGCTTTTTGCGGTGATGAGCCGCTCGCCGATGCCGAAGGAATTGATCTGTGCGCCCTGCTGCAGCAGATCCCGCACCAGAAACTCATCCAGCGAGTTGGACACCACGATGCCGCAGTCCTGCATCCCGGCCTCGTCCAGCATTTTGCGGGTCTGGATGCTGAGATAGGCGATGTCTCCCGAGTCGATGCGCACGCCCTTCATCCGGTAGCCCATGGGCTCCAGCACCTCTTTTGCCACGCGGATGGCATTTGGCACGCCGGAGCGCAGCACATTATAGGTATCCACCAGCACGGTGCAGGCGTCCGGATAGGTGCGTGCATAGGCGGCAAAGGCCTCGTACTCGCTGTCAAAGGACTGCACCCAGCTGTGGGCCATGGTGCCCAGCGCAGGGACGCCGTGATCCCGGTCAGACAGCACGCAGGCCGTACCGGCGGCTCCGGCAATATAGGCGGCCCGGGCGCCCAGGACAGCGCCGTCGGCGCCCTGGGCCCGGCGGGAGCCGAACTCCATCACCGCCCGTCCCTGGGCCGCCCGCACCATGCGGCTGGCCTTTGTGGCGATGAGGCTCTGATGATTGATGGAAAGCAGCACCATGGTCTCGATGAACTGCGCCTGGATGATAGGGCCGCGAACCGTAACGATGGGCTCGCCAGGGAAGATGATCTCCCCCTCAGGCACGGCCCACACATCGCACTGGAACCGGAAATTGCGCAGATAGTCCAGAAAGCCCTCGGAGAAGCAGCCGCGGCCCTTCAGATAGGCCAGATCTTCTTCGGTAAAGCGCAGATTTTTCAGATACTCCACCAGCTGCTCCACACCGGCCATGATAGCATAGCCGCCGTCATCCGGCACCTTGCGGAAAAACATATCGAAATACGCGATGGTGTCGGCCATGCCGTTTTCAAAATAGCCGTTGGCCATGGTCAGCTGATAAAAGTCGGTGAGCATCGTCAGATTTTTTTCCATGATTCCGCCTTCTGTCTGCACCTGTGCAGACGCCGCCCTCATTTCGGGACTTTGTTGTGCCCTTTTCACAAAAAAGGTACTGTTAATAGGCATTATACCACAGAATACGGAAAAAGCAACGAAAAAACCATCCGGAGCTGTGGACAAACGGTGGCGACTTTGGTATGATAAAGTGGAAGGAATGTTCCGCGTTTCATCGCGATACAGGAGGTATCTATCATGGAATTTTGCAGTACCAGAAACCGTGACCTGCGGGTCACTTCCGCCCAGGCGATCTTGCAGGGGCTGGCTCCCGATGGCGGCCTGTTCGTGCCGGTGGAGCTGCCTGTCTTTTCGTCCGGCCAGCTGGAGGAGATGACACAGCAGGACTACCGTCAGGTGGCCCTCACCGTGCTTTCGGCCTTCCTCACCGATTACAGCGAGGGGGAGCTGCGCGGCTTTGTCAACGAGGCCTACGGCAGCCGGTTCGACACACCGGAGGTGGCGCCTCTCCGGAAATTCCGGGACAACACCTGGAGCCTTGAGCTGTGGCACGGGCCCACCTGCGCCTTTAAGGATTTTGCCCTGCAAATGCTGCCCCGGCTGCTGCCCGCCGCCGCCGCAAAGTGCGGCGTGGACAAGACGGTGGCCATTCTGGTGGCGACCTCCGGCGACACCGGCAAGGCGGCGCTGGAGGGCTTTGCCGATGTGCCGGGCACGAAGCTCTGTGTCTTTTACCCCGACGGCGGCACCTCGGATATGCAGCGGCGGCAGATGGTCACCCAGAAGGGGGACAATGTGAATGTCTTTGCCGTCCGGGGCAACTTTGACGACACCCAGAGCGGCGTCAAAGCCATCTTTACCGATGCACAGGCGGCAGAGCAGCTGGCAGAGCGCGGCGTGCTGCTGTCCTCGGCCAACTCCATCAACTGGGGACGGCTGGCCCCGCAGATCGCCTATTATTTCTGGGCCTATGCCCAGCTGGTCCGGCAGGGCGGTGTCCGGATGGGGGACAAGGTGAGCTTCTGCGTCCCCACCGGCAACTTCGGCGATATTCTGGCGGGCTATCTGGCCAAGTGCGCCGGTCTTCCGGTGGACAGGCTGATCTGCGCCTCCAACGAGAACAATGTGCTGACCCAGTTCCTCCGCACCGGCGTGTATACCGCCAACCGGCCCTTCCATCTGACTACCAGCCCCAGTATGGACATTCTGGTGTCCTCCAATCTGGAGCGGCTTCTGTTCCTGCTCACCGACGGCGACGACGGCCAGGTGCGCCGCTGGATGGCCCAGCTAAAGAAAAACGGCCGGTACGAGGTGGGGCCGCAGCTGGTGAAAAAGCTGCGGGAGGCCGGCTTTGTGGGCTATTGCTGTGACGATGTCCAGACCGAGACCACCGTTCACGACACCTGGTTTGCCAACAGCTATCTGTGCGATACCCACACCGGCGTGGCCATCAACGCCCTGGAGCAGCATCGGAAGGCCTCCGGCGAGCAGACGCCCTGCGTGGTGGTGTCCACCGCCTCTCCCTTCAAGTTCGCCCCGGCCATTCTTCCGGCCATGGATCTGGACTTCCAGGGTGATGACTTCCAGATGCTGGAGGCCATGGAAATCGTCTCCTGCCAGTCCGCCCCGGCGGCGCTCAAGGAGCTGAAGACCCTTCCCGTCCGCTTTGACGCTGTGATCGACAAGGACGCCATGCAGCAGGAAGTGCTGTCCTGGCTCTGCAAATAAGTACGGAGGTGAGCGCATGAAATCTGTCGTCTTTCTCTGCGACGGCATGGCCGACTATCCGGTAGAGGCGCTGGGGGGCAAAACGCCGCTGGACGCGGCGCAGCACCCCAATATGGACGCCATCGCCCAGAACGGCCTGTTCGGGCTGGCCCGCACGGTGCCGGAGGGCATGAAGCCCGGCTCGGACAACGCCAACCTTTCAGTTTTCGGCTATGACCCGCTGGTCTATTACACCGGCCGCTCGCCGCTGGAGGCCGTCAACATGGGCATCACTCTGAACGCCGGGGATGTGGCCTATCGCTGCAATACCGTCACCCTGTCGGGCGCTGACCGACTGGAGGACTGCGTGATGGCCGATTACAGCGCCGGTGAGATCTCCAGCGAGGAGTCCCGCCAGCTAATCCAGGCCATGGATCAGGTCTTCCGCACCCGGCGGGTGGAGCTGTACCCCGGCGTCAGCTATCGGCATTGTCTGGTGCTTCGGGACGCCGCCACCGGCGCGGAGCTCACCCCGCCCCACGACATTTCCCACAAGCCCGTTCGGGAGCATCTGCCCAAGGGAGAAAACGGCGCACTGCTGCTGGACATGATGCGGTACTCCTATTCCGTGCTGCAGGAGCATCCTGTCAACCGGAAGCGGGTAGCGCAGGGCAAAAACCCCGCCAACTGCCTGTGGTTCTGGGGAGAGGGACGCAAGCCCGCACTGACCCCCTTTGCCGAAAAGTTCGGGGTGAAAAAGGGCGGTGTCATCTCCGCCGTGGATCTGATCCGGGGCATCGGTCTGTGCGCCGGGCTGGAGGTGCTGCCGGTAGACGGCGTGATCACCGGCACCTATGAGACCGATTTTGACGCCAAGGCCCGCGCCTGCATCAAAGCGCTGCGGGAGGGCCACGAATTTGTGTATATCCACATGGAGGGCCCCGACGAGTGCGGCCACCACGGGCAGCTGCGGGAAAAGATCGGCTGCATCCAGGACATCGACCGCAAGATCATCAGCCCCGTGATGGATTATCTCCGGCACTGCGGCGAGGACTTTTCGGTGCTGGTGATGCCCGACCACCCCACGCCGCTGGCCCTTTTGACCCATGTCAGCGATCCGGTGCCCTTTGCCCTGTATTCCAGCAGGCACCCGGTGAACAACGGCAGCGTGGTCTTTACCGAGCATATGGCGCAGTCCACCGGCCTGTTTGTGCCCCGGGCCTGCGACCTGATGGAAAAGCTGCTGAAATAGGAGGAAGCGCCTTTTGGATATTTTGGAATGCGGCAGGATCCTGAACACCCACGGCGTTCACGGAGAGGTCAAGGCCGAAAATTATTGCGACGAGGGCTTTTTCAAAAAAATACGGCAGATCGCCGTAGGCGGTCAGCCCTATGTCCTTCGGCAGGCGCGGGAGCACGGCGCCTTTGTGCTGCTGACTCTGGAGGGGGTGGACACGGTGGAGCAGGCCATGCTTTTGAAGGGCAAGCCCATCACCATCCCCCGCGCCGACCTGAAGCTGAAAAAGGGCGAGTATCTGTACCAGGACCTTTACGGCTTTTCGGTCTATGACCTGCGGAGAGAGGCTGTCATCGGCACCCTGAAGGAGGTGCTGGAGCGGCCCGCCTCGCTGGTGTATGTCCTCGACTGCGCCGGGCGCGAGGCACTGGTCCCCGCCGTCCCGCCCTTTCATCAGGGTGTGGATCTGGAGGAGCGGGTGCTGACCCTGCGCACCATTGAAGGGATGTTGCCCGATGAGAATTGACATTCTGACCCTGTTCCCCGAAATGGTGGAGCACGCCCTCAGCGAGAGCATCATCGGCCGGGGCCGTCAGGCCGGACTGCTGGACATACGCTGCCACCACATCCGGGATTACGCCACCGACAAGCGCCGCCGCACCGACGATTACCCTTACGGCGGCGGGCATGGCATGATCATGCAGTGCGAGCCGCTGGCCCGCTGTCTGGAGGATGTGAAGGAGGGCCAGCCCGTCCACACCATCCTGATGAACCCGGCTGGAACGCGGTTCGACCAGCAGAAGGCCCGGGAGCTGCTGGCCCGGGAGCATATCATTCTGGTGTGCGGTCATTACGAAGGCGTTGACCGCCGGTTTGTGGAGGAATGCGTGGACGAGGAGCTGTCCATCGGCGATTATGTGCTCACCGGCGGCGAGCTGGCCGCCATGGTCATCGCTGACGCCGTCTGCCGGATGGTGCCCGGCGTGCTGGCCGAAACGGCCAGCTTTGAGGACGAAAGCCACTGGAGCGGCCTGCTGGAATATCCCCAGTACACCCGCCCGGAGGTGTGGCGCGGCCGTCCGGTGCCCCAGGTGCTGCTCTCCGGCAACCATGAAAACATCCGCAAATGGCGGCGGATGCAGGCTCTGTACCTCACCCGACAATGCCGCCCCGATCTGTTTGCCCGGCTTTCTCCCGATCGGGAGGACGCCCGCCTGCTGGCTCTGCTGGATGAGGCGCTGGCCGATGAAGCCCTGGGTGCGCTGTTGGAGGAACCGTCCCCCGCCCCGGAGCAGGCCTGAGTTCTGTAAATCGCCCCGGCAACGGCTGTCCGGGCGATTTCCGGATAAACTCTGCCGACCATACAAAAACCGCCCGGACAAGCTTGTCCGGGCGGTCTCTATTTCCGTCATAGAACGGTTTTTCGAATGTTCCTCGTCTGCCGTAGGCGCTCAGGCGGCTTTTTCAGCTCGCGTTTTTCTCAAAACCGCAGCCGCATCTGATACCAGCGAACACCGCCATGGGTTGAGCCGGAGACGCCCTCGTTGGCAAACCCAAATCCGGCGTAATAATGCACCAGATGCTCCTTGCAGGTCAGCACCAGACCCTTCCGGCCCGCCGTCCGGGTATCTTCGATCACCTGCCGCAGCACCCGTCCGGCACAGCCCTGCCGCCGATAGGCGGGAATCGTGTCCACGCCAAAAATCATCTGCCACGCCCCGTTGGGGTCGTGCAGCTCCGCATTCTCATACATTTCATCCGTCAGATCGGGCAGCTCGGTCACCATCCCGTTGACAAACCCCACCAGCGTATCGCCGTCCTCCAGCAGCCAGAAGTGCTGCGGAAAGGCTGCCAGCCGCTTTTGAATGGAAGACCGCGTTGCAGCCTCCGCCGCCGGGAAGCACTGGGCCTCCACTGCCGCGATGGCGTCCAGATCATTGGCGTTTGCGTGTCGGATCTTCATAAGAACCAGCTCCTTTGTGTCCCATTTTTTACCGGGCATGCTCCGATTTTTCTGACAATTTGAAAAAAGTTCCCTTTTGCAACAGACAAAAGGGAACTTTTTTGGCTCCCCCTGTAGGGCTCGAACCTACGACACCGCGGTTAACAGCCGCGTGCTCTACCGACTGAGCTAAGG
>CAZYAD010000030.1:4279-17341 GCA_964646225.1 uncultured Oscillospiraceae bacterium | reverse complement strand
AACAGAACAGACAAAGAGAAAAGCGCCCCTGCCGACCGGCAGGGGCGCTTTTGTGTGGCGATGAAGGGGGCGGGGGACGATGCGGCGGGCTGGTGTCGCACGGGCGTGCCGGGAGGCTCAATTTGCAAAGGCGATCTGCTGCTTTTCCGTCAGGGGAAAGCGGCGGAGGGCGGTGTCCTCCAGCTGATGGGGCAGCAGCCGGACGGCGGTGGGCTGGCGGTTGCCGTAGGTGGTGTAATAATAAATGCCCCGGGCGGCGCTGCAGCAGGAGGTGTAGCGGGTGATCTCGCAGGCACCGTTTTTCAGGCGGCAGCAGCCGCGGGTCTGGCTGACGGTCTCTAAAATGTGGAAAAATTGTCCAACGCTGTCCTCCTCGTCGGGGCGGCAGAGGGTGTTCAGACGGGTGAAGGCGGCGCGGACGAACCGGGAGGAGGAGGACAGATCCCCCGGCAGACCCAGCGCACCCATGCCCCGGCTGTAGGCTTGCAGCGGCAGCCCGGAGGCAAAGCGGTTTTCCGGCTCCTCCGGCGACAGGGAGAGGAAATCATTGAGGCGGAACAGCTGCTGCGGGAAGGCGGGACTGTTGGTCAGGACGCCCACGGGGTTGGGATACAGCCGCAGCCCCTGGGCGGTCTGTTCCAGCACCAGAGCCTCGCTGCGGTCGGCCAGCAGCCAGTGCAGGGGCGAGGGCGGCAGGGTTGGCGAAAAGGGCTGGCTGCTGAGATGCAGGCGGGAGAGCAGGACGCGGGCCTGGGCCACCGTTTCGCACTGGGCGAGGATCCAGGGGATCAGCTCGAACTGGGCGATGCTGTCATGGGGCTCCGCCGGCGGGGGAAGGAAGGCAAATTCCGGAAAGCGCAGCCCGGCCATACACAGGCCGGCCTCGTTGGCGGCGTCGTAGTAGAGGGGGTAGCCCTCGGCCACATACGCCATGCCGATGATGGCCAGATGGCGGGAGAGGGTCTCGGCGCGGCGAAAGGGCAGCGGAAAGCGGCGGGGCGTGATGGCGACCTCCTCGCCGTAGCCGTGCTCCAGATCCAGCGTGCGGCCAAAGTAAAGGCTTCCGGTGGTCAGGGTGATGGCGGTACACATAGAAACATCCTCCCATGCAATGGTTTGCCCATAGTTTGCACGGGAGGATGAAAAATATGCGGTGGGGTCATGCCCGTCTGCGAGGGCGCAGGGCATGAAGGAACCGGAACAGCAGATAGCCCAGCAGACCGCCCAGGGCGTTGAGCAGCAGGTCGTCCACATCCACGCTGCGGCCGATGAACAGCTGACAGAGCTCGATCAGGGCGGAGGCGCCGGCGGAAAGGGCCAGTGCGGCCCACCAGTGCCTCCGGCGGGGCCACAGCAGCGGGGGCAGCAGGCCCAGAGGCAGGAAGAACAGCACATTGCCCGCCAGATTGATGAGACGCTGTCCGGCGGAGCCGTGCCGCCAGATGGCGCGGATGGTAGCCAGGGGGGTCAGGTTGATGGCCAGCCGGTGCTGCCAGCGGTCCCGGACATAGGCCCACAGAGGGACGCCGTCGGGGCGGACAACGCCGGGGCTGCCCAGCGTCTGGAAGGCCAGCCCGACCAGATAGAGCGCCAGCAGGGCCAGCAACACCTCATGAAGCGGGCCGGAGGCGCGGCGGCGGTGCAGCAGCCAGAGGGTCCGCACCACCAGCCAGAGCGGCAGCGCCAGCAGCATCACCAGGGCAGTGGAGGCCAGATAGGACAGCACGGCGCTCATTGCAGCTCCACCATCTGCAAAATGCCGTCGGCAATGGCCTGGGCGAAATCCGAAAAGGCGTCATCCAGCAGGGCGTTGTCGTCCTGACTGTCGATAAAGCCCAGCTCGATGAGGCAGGCGGGCATTTGGGTGTTGCCCACCACATAGTAGCTGGCAAGGGGATTGGAGGCCGTGCCGCTTTTGACGCCGCGATCCCGCACGGCGGGAACGGCGGCCAGCCTGTTCTGGATATAGGTGGCCAGCCGGGTCTCTGACCGGAGGGCTTCAGCGGAGATCCAGGTCTCGATGCCCTGCCCGCCGCCGCTGTTGCGGTGGAGAGAGACAAACAGGGTGGCATCGGCGTCGTTGGCAAGCTCCACCCGCTGCGGGAGCTCCAGCGCGGTATCGTCGGAACGGGTGAGCATCACCGAGAGATTTTCAAAGCCGTGGGCCTCCAGCGCGTCCGCCACGGCCAGCGCCATGCGGAGGTTGTCGTCCTTCTCCTGCCGGTCGCCCAGCACCGCGCCGGGGTCATCGCCGCCGTGGCCGGGATCCAGACAGATGAGGATGTGGTCGGGAATGACGAAGTCGTCCCCGGGGTCGGCCTGTCGGGTCAGGGCAAAGACCAGCAGGGCGGCCAGAAGCAGCAGGGGAAGCAAAAGCAGCTGCCATTTGTGTTTATTCATGGGGCACCTCCGTCAGATAACCCAGCTCCACCAGCGTTTCCAGGGTGCGGGTGGGGTGTTCGTCCAGCCAGACTGTGACATGCTTCCAGTGCCGCAGCGTACCGGTTCCGGGCAGCCGGTAGCCGAAGGACAGCGACAGCAGCGTATCCCGGCTGCCCCAGGTGGGGTTCCAGGCAAACAGATGCCCGGCCAGCACATCCTCCCGCATGGCGGCGACCAGCATTTCGCCGTCCCGGGGGTCAATGGGGCAGCTGCCGCCGGAAAAGCCCTTGTCGGGGGAAAGCACCTCGATGTGGGAATACAGATCCAGGTTGATGCTGTCAAAGACGGCGGCCTCCTCCGGCAGCTTTCCGTCGATGATGTGCTCCGGCTGGCTCATCAGGGCCTTCAGCAGCCCGGCTGGCTCGCCGGGATCGTCGGCCAGGGCGGCGCTGTAGGGGATGAGGTAGCTGCGGTTCAGCTCCTCGCCGCTTTGCAGGGCGTATTCCAGCCGGAAGTGCAGCTGATTTTCGCCGGCTGCGGCCTCCTCCGGAGTCAGCGAGGCCTGATGAAGGGTGCGGATCAGGGCCAGATCGTCGGGCTCGGTGCAGGTCAGGGAATATTCGCTGTAGATCGTGACGCCGGAGATCTCCTCCGGGGCGGGGACGCGGCGCTCCACGCCCAGCAGATCCAGGTGGATGGACAGCACCCAGCAGCCCAGCACCAGCGCCAGCGGCACAAAGCCCAGCAGCTGGCGGAGGGAGAACACCCGGAAGGATTTTTTCAGCAGCATGGCCGCCATCAGGTAGCCCACGGCGCCGCCCAGCACCACCGACACAAAGAGGGTCGGGGCGGTTGGCAGCCGGGGGAACAGCACCTGCAAAAATACCCAGCCCAGCGTCAGCGAGCAGGCAAAGGCAAACAGGTACTTGGCGGCGGGGCGCAGCGGGGGCACGGCGATCACATCTCCCGCCGACTCGGTGGCCCGGCGGCGATACAGCAGCAGAGCCAGGGCGGACAGCACCAGCGCCGTCAGGGCATAGAAGCAAAGCAACCGGACGAAATCGCCGTCAAATACCTCCAGTCGGGGAGAAAGCTGCCCCGTTGCCGGGACGCTCTGGCTGCGGTTGACCAGATCCACAAAGGGGGAGAGAAAGCGCAGCCGCAGGGGCTGCTCCTCCACGCCGTAGTACAGCATACAGGCGTAGCCGCTCATCAGGGCCTCGCAGGCGACCACGGCAAAGTTCAGCAGGGCGTACAGCACCGGCACGGCAGGCAGACTGCCGGTGAGCATGGCGGCCAGTGTGCCGATGGAGAAGAACAGGAGCCCTTCCAGACAGACCACGGACAGCCAGATCAGCAGCTGCCGGGGGTCGGCATAGCCCAGGGACAGCTGACACAGATAGGACAGCACCGCTGCCAGCAGGTTGGGCAGCCACAAAAAGCCCAGCCCAGCGGCAAAATGGGAGAGGAACAGGCTCTCGCGGGTCAGCGGCAGGGCGTGGTAAAGGCTGGCGCTGCGGCTCTGACACAGGTAGCTCCACACCGCGAAGGAGGCGATGCCGCCATAGAGCAGGGAGACGATCAGGGCGGGCAGGCCGCCGGCATCTGTGATGAGCCGGTGGATATCGGCCACCCGGGCGGCGGGATCCTGCTGGGCGGCGGTGGGGAGCAGATTCAGCAGGGGGATCACCAGCAGCAGACACCAGACGGCCAGATAGCTGGCCCACACCGGCCAGAAGCGCAGCAGATCCCGGCGGATCATGGACAGAGACGGCTTACAGCACCAGTTCTTTGACTGCATAGTCGGCACCTCCCAGCTCATAGATGAAAATTTCCTCCAGCGACAGCGGCAGCAGGTCATAAAACACCGGATCGCAGGACTGTGCGGCGGCCAGGGCGGCCTCCATGCCGCAGCGCAGGATGAAGGTATGTACCCTTCCGGTGCTGCTGTGATGCAGCGGGGTAAGCCCCGGCAGGACGGGCTGAGCGCCGGCGGGGAAGACCAGCTGGAGCTTGACGAAATCCTCCTGGAGGCGGCTCAGCGCCCGCTCCAGCAGCATATGGCCCCTGTCGATGACGCCCACATGGTCACAGACATCCTCCAGCTCCCGCAGATTGTGGGAGGAGATCACCACCGTCATCCGGCGGCGCTCCACCTCGCTGAGGATCAGGCTCCACAGCTGGCGGCGCATGACGGGGTCCAGGCCGTCCACCGGCTCATCCAGCAGCAGAAGCCGGGGCTGCAGGGCCAGATGGAGCCAGAAGGCCGCCTGCTTCTGCGTACCGCGGGAAAGGCGGCGAATGGGCTTGCGGGGGTCGATGGGGAAGAGTTCGCCCAGCTTTTGAAACAGCGCTTCGTCAAAGGCGGGGTAAAAGCCACGGTAAAACGCCTTCATGTCCAGCAGGGTGGCGGATGTGAAAAAGTACAGGTCATCGGGGATATAGGCCATGGTGGCCTTGCAGGCGGGGTTTTCCCATACAGGCAGGCCGCCGATGGTCAGCAGGCCGCTGTCGGGACGGGTCACCCCTGCCAGACAGCGCAGCAGGGTGGATTTTCCCGCGCCGTTGGGGCCCACCAGCCCATAGACCGCCCCCTCGGGCACCTGGAGAGAAAGACCGTCCAGGGCGGGAAAGCCGTCATAGGTCTTGGTCAGGTTTTCTACACGGATCATGTTGATGCTCCTTTCCGCAGATGCTCCAGCAGCTCCTGCTCGGAAACGCCGCCAAAGCGAAGCTCGGCAACGGCCCGATCCAGCTGTTCCCACAGGGAACGGAGGCGGGCGCTGTCCGGAACGGGGGCCTCGGCCACAAAGACGCCCTTTCCCGGCAGGGTGATCACATAGCCCGACAGCTCCAGCTCCCGATAGGCACGCTGGATGGTGTTGGGATTGATGGCCAGCCGGGCAGCCTGCTCCCGCACTGAGGGGAGGCGGTCGCCTACGGCCAGACCGCCGCTGATGATCAGATGGCGCAGCTCCTCCATGATCTGCTCGTAAATCGGCCGGGGATCCCGGCTGTTCAGATGGATCACACACAGTCACTCCCTTTTTGCTCAAACTGTATGAAATGTGTTAGTACAGTTATAACACGCAGGGGGCGTGCTGTCAAGCGTTTTTCCCGGGCGGCGGGTGACAGCGCGGCGGCCGGCGGCATAGGATGGGGTACCCCCTGCGGCTGTCCAGTGGACACTTCCCGCCAATGGGGGTATAACAGCTCCAAAAAGAAAGGAGCGATCATATGAGCAGAGAAGAACTGTTCAACGCCTACCTGCTGCCGGCAATTGTGGCTGTGGCCACTGCCCTGGCGGGTATGGTGGGCGCACAGATCCGGGCGCTGTATCAGCGCTGGATCAACGACAAGACCAAGGAGGCCGTTGTCCGCACCTGTGTCAAGGCGGCGGAACAGCTGTATCACGATCTTTCCGGTGCTGAAAAGCTGAAAAAGGCACAGGAGGGCGTGGTGGAGATGCTGAATGAAAAGGGCATTCCCATTTCCGAGCTGGAGATGAATCTTTTGATTGAATCGGTAGTCTCTGAGTTCAACTACGGCTTCGCCGCGCCGGGAAAGACGGAAACGCCCAAGGCTGAGACGGAAACGGTGGAGGCCGGGGAGGAGGTCTACAACGAGGAGGACGGTGCATCGGCATGAAGGTGATGGCATTTTCCCGGGTGGCAGTGCTGAACGCCAGGGGGCTGCCGGACAGCAAAAGCTACATTGCAGCCGGTGACCTTTGCCGGATCGGGGCCAAGACCGACGAGGGCCTGTGGCCGGTGACCTATCCCACAGCCAAGGGCAGCAAGACCCGGTGGGTGCGGACGCTGAAAGGCTTCCTCTGCAATCAGAACGACTATGCCGGGCTGGCCTATCCGGCCAGGGGCTACGAGAGCGCCACCATCAAAAGCGGCGGCTGCGGCGTATGCGCGGCGGCGAACGCTGTGGGGGCGCTGACGGGGAAATGTGTCCCGGTGCGGGCGATGCGCGATCTGGCCGTCAAAGGCGGGGCGCGGGTGTCCGGCGGCACGGATATGCGGCAAATGGTGACGCTGATCTGTCGGGATTACGGCCTGAAAAGCAAGCAGACCAGCAATGTGTATGACCTTCGGGAGCACCTGAAAGCCGGCGGCGTGGCCATTTGCAATGTTGCCGGGCGGGGAATGTTCTCCACCGGCGGGCATTACATCGTGGCGCTGGGGCTTGTGGGGGACAAGGTGTGCATCGCCGACCCGGGGATGTATACCGGGAAATACTCCACCGCAAAGCGCAAGCCCTATGTGACGGTGAGCGGCGACCTGATCTTTGCCAGTGCTGCAACGCTGGACAATGACTGCATCGGGCGGTGGCCCCGGTACTATCTTTTGAGCAAGGGAGGTTAAAAGCATGAGCGAGGGGATCGAGGAGCGGCTGGCTTCGGCTGAGGAGGCGGTCAAGAGCTGTAAGCGCCGGCTGGATGCTGTGGAAAAGCAGCAGGATGCCATTCATGAGCTGGCGGCGAGCATCAAGGTGATGGCTTCGGAGCAGAAGCACCAGACAGAGGCAATCAACCAGGTGCGCAAGGATGTGACACGGCTGGACGGCAAGGTTGATGCGCTGGAAATGAAGCCGGGGAAGCGGTGGGAGACCATCGTGGACAAGCTCATCTGGGCCGTGGCCGGGGCTGTGGTGGCCTTTTTGCTGGCACGGGCGGGGCTTTCCTGATGCCGGACAATAAAAAAACGCCCCCGTGGGCGTAACATCAAATAAAAAAGAACTGACCCCTGAAGGATACACCTTTCACCCGTATCCGACAGGGGTCAGTTCTCTGAATTCTTGGTATCTAACATCCGTTTAACCTCTCTTTCTCAGGATCCGCGCCGCTTCGTCGGGTCAAGCACTTCCTGCAACACAGCCATTTATGTAAAATCCCTGAGGCGGGACACCCTTATGGCGGAAGTCTGTCGGAAAACGAAGGGGAGTCGGTGAAGATCTTAGTACATGGGACTCAGCCTTTCTGTAGTTGTCCGTGTCGTCTGCTTATCTTCCCTGTGTCTATAGTGTACATCAGTAAAGGCCAAATTGCAAGATGGCAATCTGCCAGAAAAACAGACTTCGATTTTGTGCAAAAGGGAGAAAAGAACGGGCGGAAGGAGGAAAAGTATTGATTTTCTGCACAACCTGTGCTATCATAAAAATGTTGGGCGGTCAAAAGACCGCCCATTTTGCATATTGATCGGGAAGAACGCAGGTGCGGCCGCATCAGCCTCTGCCGGAGGGCGGAGCTTCCTCCCGGATCCAGGGGGAGTTTTCCGTCAGGAAAATGCACAGGAGGGCACAGACCAGCTCCACGGCCTGGCAGATGAGAAACAGCAGCATTCCGGTGGTTTGCCCTTCGGCACCGTGGCGCAGCACATAATAGACCTCTCCCACCAGGGCGCAGGCTGCGCAAACAGCCACCATGGTGCCACGGGGCCGGAAAAGCTCCAGCGAGGTGCGGTAAAGCTCCTCGGACAGGGGCGAGCCGCCGCGCCACAGGCGGAACAGGCAGCCAAGCAGGGAAACGCCGCCGAACAGGGCAATGGTATAGGGCACCAGAATGTAAAAGGCACTCAGTGCGCCGGGGGCGGGGAGAAAGCCGGAGGCGGCGGCACAGACGGTCAGCGGCAGGCACAGCGCCAACAGGCGGAGATACAGGTTTCGCCGCTGCTGAGGCGTGCCGTCAAAATAATAAAGCATGGGCCGGGGAGAGCGGCCGCCGGTGGTGTGGGCAGGATCCATGATCGGGGGTCTCCTTTCGGAACGGGATGATGGTATCATAGCCCATTTGCCGCAAAAAAGCAAGGGTCAGCCGGCGCGGGGGAGCGGGATCGGCACGGCAGGAGCCTCCTCCGGCGGAAGCGCAGGAGAAGGGGCGGCAAACAGCCGCCGGCGCAGTGCGCGGCCGCGGGGCGAGCACAGCAGCTCCAGCGTCAGGCCGCAAAGCCCCAGCAGGATCCCGCCCAGCGCCGGGAGCAGCCACAGGGACAGCCCGGCGTCGGCACGCAGGGCGGCCCACAGCAGCAGCGGCAGGGACAGGGCCTTCAGCCGGACGGAAAAGCGGATGAGCATTCGGTTCATAACAGACACCTCCCGGAGGATTCTGTTCCCAGCATACAGGGAATACTGTCCGATAAAACGGATGAACAGACGCGGCCCGGGGCTGCGACAGTTGATACAAAAAGCAGCAAAAAATATAAGAGGAACCTTGCATTTCCTCAGCGTCGGTAGTATACTTAAAAAATAAGGAGAAATTTGTGGTGAAGGGAGGCAGATGCGTGCAGCAGGAGCTCACAACTCAAACGGTTTTCTTCCGGAAGCGATCGGAAAAACGGAAGCTTTGGAAACGGATCGTCACGGGTCTGGCCTCCGTCGTGGTGTTCTGTACCACCTACGCCCTTATCCTTCCGGCCATCACCATGGAGGGATATGTCTGCGGCGTGACGGCCCATCAGCACGATGAAAACTGTTACGCCATCGGGCCGCCGGGACAGCTCCGGACGCTGGTGTGTGACGGCGGACTGTCCGCGCTGCATCAGCACGAGGACAGCTGCTACACCGAAGGGGTGCTGACCTGCGGCTATGCCGACTACATTCTGCACCGGCACACCGAGGATTGCCGGGACGGGGAGGGCCGACTGATCTGTCCCCTGCCGGAAATCGCCGGGCATCTCCACGATGAAAGCTGCTGGCAGCAGCCTCATGTGCATGGCACAGACTGCTACACCTGGCAGCAGGGCCAGCTGATCTGTACCATCGAGGAGGGGGCGGTCCACACCCACGATGATTCCTGTCGGGTCGCCCGGCAGGAACTGGTCTGTACCCAGGCCGAAGGCCCGGGTCACACCCATGGAGGAGACTGCTACACGCAGGTGCTGATCTGCGGCCTGGCGGAGGATGAGAACCACCGGCACGATGACGGGTGCGTCGCCATCGCCGACACCCCGCAGTGCGGGCTGGAGGCAGGCCCGGGCCACACCCACGGCGATACCTGCCTCCAGACGGTCTATGATCTGAGCTGTCCGCTGGAGGAGGGCGTGCCCCATGTCCACGGTAACGACTGCTGGGAGCGGACGCAGGTCCTCACCTGTCAGCAGTTCACGGCCGAGGAGGGCGCACAGCCCCAGCTGATCTGCGGGCAGGAGCAGCGACTCCCCCACATCCATGACGATACCTGTCTGGACGCCGACGGCGCACTGTGCTGCGGCCTGCTCCAGACTGAAGAGCACACCCACGGCAGCCTGTGCTTTGTAATCACCGAAACCGAGGGAGAGCCCTCCCTCTGCTGCGGTATGGAGGTGCACACCCACGGGCCGGAATGCCTCCCGCCGGAGGAAGACCCGCAGCCCGGTCTCTGGGCTGACGGCCGCACCTGCGGCATGGACGAGCATCAGCACGGCCCGGAGTGCCTGGACGAATACGGCGCGCTGTGGTGTACCATTCCCGAGCATACCCACTGGGAGCTGTGCGACCTGGATCCCAACAAGCGGGACACCGCTGACCCGGACGACAGCTGGCTGGACAATCAGCCCATCCCCACCGGCGACCCCGCTGCCGATACGGCGGCCGTGGCGCTGGCTCAGGTGGGCTATCGCGAAAGCGATGCCTATTACACCGTCACCGATGAAGCAGAGCTGCGCTGGTACAGCCGCTATGCCGACTGGTGGGATGGCGACGGCTTCTCTGACTGGAACGCCAAGCTGGCGGCCTTTTGTCTGGAGACCGCCGGCGTCACAGAAGTGCCCCTGAGCGACAGCGCCGCCCAATGGCCCGCGCTGCTGGCGGAGGCGGAGCTTTGGCAGGAGGCCCCTGCGGCCCGCGCGGAAGCCGGACGGCTGGCCTTTTTCGATGGTGACGGCGACGGCAGAGCCGAAAGCGTCGGGATCATCACCGAGGCCGAGGCGGAGAGCGGCGAGTTTACCGCCGTGCTGGAGCAAAACGGCCGCGTGCGGGAGAAGCACTATGCCTCCGTCCCAACCACCCTGCTGGGTGTGGGCCTGCTGGAGCGGGAGACGCAACATCTCTGTGGCCGTGAGGAGCACGCGCACAGCGCTCTGTGCTATGACGAAGACGACCTTTTGTCCTGTGGGCAGGATGCTCATGTCCATACGGATGCCTGCCTGACAGATATGTGGCCCTCTGAGGAGGAGCGCCGTGCGGCAGAGGCTACGCTTTCCGCACAGGTGGAAGACCTGAACGAAGCGTTCAGTCCGGAGGCGGCGCAGGCCCTGCTGGAGCAGCTGGACGAAGCGCACGGGGCGGCACGACTCTCTGATGAAGCCTATCTGCGGCTGTACGCCCAGATTCAGACGCTGATGGCCAGCGCAGACGGGCAGACAGCCGGCACAGTCGCTGAGGCGGCCATCGGTATCAACTGGATGCTGCTGCGGGACAGCGGCTGGTTTGAAGAGTACAGCGATTATGACGCGGCCTTGTGCAACAAGTACAGCGTCAGCCTGATGTCGGCGGCACCGGGGGATAACAGCTCCTCCGCACAGCAGGTCGATGAACCCGGCGGCGCGGCTTCCCACGAGGATGTGACTGTCAGCAAGACCATCCAGGGTACTGCGCTGGAAAATGTTTTTGACATCACGCTGACGGTGGAAACGCCTCAGAAGATCGAGGAGGTCATCAGCGAGCCGGATATGGCTGTGGTGATCGTGATGGATATTTCCAATACGATGAATTCGTCTTTCGGCGGCATGACCCGTTATACGGCAGCAATGGCAGCGGCAGAGAATTTTCTAGACCAGTTTGCGGAAAACAACACGCTGGGAGTCAGCAAAATCGGCTATGTGGCTTTCAATACCGATGCCCATGAGATATTTGACCTGAAACCCTGCACCAATCCGACGCAGGCCGGAGCGCTGAAAAACACCATGCGTACGCAAACCGGCAATATCATTAGCAAGTACGAGAAGGCTGAAAATGACGATGCCATTTCCCATAGTCGCTTTACCAACGTGGAGGCCGGCTTGAAAATGGCCCGTGATATGCTGGCGCGTGCCTCTAACAAGAACAAATTTATCATCTTCCTCAGTGACGGCTTCCCCACCACCTATATCAGCTCCGGATACAACGGCTATGACCCCTACACAGGCAGCGGAGCTGTCGGTGAGGATGGTGTTTTCTATGACGATGTGCTGGACGTGTATTGTAACTACGGTACCAGCTATTCAGACAAGGCTGCCATTCGCGCACGGGAAATGGCCACGGCAATTAAAAAAAGTGGTATCAATATCTTTTCCATTGGCGTGGATGTAGGGGGGCAAACCATCGGAGAGTATGTGACGCAAAGTGAGGGACATAAAACCTTCTCCGTTGTTGACCGTACCGGAGAAACCTATGAAATCGGCGATGCCAACAGCCAAGAAGCCTACAAAAACTGGCTGAAAAACAGCATCGGCTCCGGTTACTACTACGACAGCAACGATGTCAATGGTTTGAAAGCCGCCTATGACCAGATCTTTAAGGAAATCAAGACAACGGTGGAGACGGCAAGCAAGGCCGACTGGGTGGCGGAGGACCCCATCCCCAGCGTTACGCCGGACGATGTGGAATTGATTGGCCTTTATGACAAGGCCGGGGCGCTTCAAAGCCGGGAGAACGCGCTGAAAGGCGAACACAAGGAAAACGCCGAGAATACGGCGCGCTGTGAGGCGGATGCTGAAAGCAAGAACGACACCATCCACTGGGATTTGAAGGAATCCGGCTATACCGTCACTTCAAATAGCGGAATCACGCGATACCGCTATTCGCTGCGTTACAGGGTGCGGCTGAAAAATGAGGATGGCAGTTTTGTTGAAAAACAGCGTTACAACACCAACAACACAACCACGCTGCAATATCGGGTGGTGAAGTCGGTAAACGGCACCATATCCGTTTCCGACTCCAATACCATCGAATTCCCCATCCCTGCTGTACACGGGTACCTGGGTGAGCTGACATTCAAAAAGGTAGACAGCGTTGGCAATCCGCTCTCCGGCGCGGAATTCACGCTGCAACATGCGGAATCCTGCACGATTTGCCGCGGCGACGGCAGCCGGGTGGAGGTTGGTGACAAGGTGGCAATCTCCGGCGCTGATGGATGGGTGACTTTTAAGGACATTCCATCGGGACACACCTACACGCTGACGGAAACAAAGGTGCCGCCGGGTCACCGCGAAAACGGCAACACCTACACCGTGACCGTGGCCTATGATGTCGTCACCGTGGAGGTGAAGGATTCCTCGGGGAATGTGATCGAACGTGGATGGAACGGAACCATTGTCAATCACACCTACTACGAGCTGCCGGAGACCGGCGGCGGGGGCGCGGGGTGGTATTATGCGGCGGGAGCGCTGCTGTGTGCCGCGGCGGGCCTGCTGCTGGTGCGGCAATCGCGCCGAAAGGGGGATGCCCCTCCTTCATGACGCTTTTTGAACAAAAATCTACACATTTTGAACGAGCAGAAAGGAAAATTGCTATGAGATCCATGAAAAAAGTCGCCAGCCTCGCGCTGGCGCTGGTTCTGTGCCTGAGCCTCTCCGTGGGCGTGTGGGCAGAAAATGGAACACATACAATCACCATAACAAATGAGACCTCTGGCCACATCTATCAGGCGTACCAGGTGTTCAAGGGTGATTATGCAGATGGCAAGCTGTCTAACATTGACTGGGGTAGCGGCGTAAA
>CAZYAD010000030.1:0-4179 GCA_964646225.1 uncultured Oscillospiraceae bacterium | reverse complement strand
AGGGTGATTATGCAGATGGCAAGCTGTCTAACATTGACTGGGGTAGCGGCGTAAAGGACGATGAGCTGCTGACCGAACTGAAAGCGTTGAACGCTTACAAAGATTGCACAACCGCTGCGGATGTCGCAGAGGTGCTGCATGCCTTTGCCAATGACAGCGATAGCCTGAAAATGTTTGCGGCTGTTGTCGGAAAGCATCTCACGAGTACCTGCGGGGAATCGAGCGGCAGCACCGCTTCTGATACTAAGCAGACTTATTCAATCAGTGTTACCGGCGACGGCTATTACTTCATCAAGGACAAGGAAGGTACCGTCACGGCTGAGGGTGATGCCTACACGGCTTATATGCTTCAGGTCGTCGGCAATGTCAATGTGGCCGCAAAGGATGAAACCATTACCTCCGACAAGAAAATCGCTTCGGATGATTACGCTGACAGTTATGGTACTGGCGACAGCGTTACGGCTGACGGCAAAGCCAGCAATGGCGCAATCGGCAGCACGGTGAACTTTGAACTGACGGTAAAAATTCCTCAAAACGCAGCAAGCTACAGCTACTATTATTGTGTTCTGAACGATACGCTGTCAAATGGCCTGACCTTTGTTGAAAGTACTGTGAAGGTCAGTGCTGGTGCCGACACGCTTGTGAAAGGCACGGATTATAAGCTGTACACCGGTAACGATGCGGGCGACAAGACCTTCCAGATCGCAATGCTGAACGCAAAATTGCTGGCCGGAAAAACCATCACGGTCACCTATAGTGCGACGATCAATGAAAATGCGGTGATCGGCGCTGCCGGCAACCCCAATGCGTTCGATGTTACTTATTCGAACAATCCGAACTACAAGTACAAAGAAGAAACGGAAAATCCGGATGGAAAGCCGGGTAGCGATGTGCCTACCGGCACGACCCCCGAAAAGCAGACCTATACTTATGTCACCGGCATTAAGCTGAAGAAGGAAGATCAGGCTGGAAATGCGTTGACCGGCGCACAGTTCACGATCACCGGCGACAGCGTGAAGTATGTTCTGACGATGACGAGTTCGTTCGTGGAAGATACAAGCGGCGAGTATTACAAGCTGAAGGACGGTACTTACACCAAAACTGCTCCGAGTGAAGCTACGAAGGATCAGTATGCCGACGCCCCGAAGATGTATAAAGAAACAGTGACCAGCACAGTTCTTGGCGATACGAAGGATGAGAAGATCGAGGCCTATGTTGGAGCTGACGGTATCGTATATTTCACCGGCTTGGGCGAAGGCGTTTACACGATCAAGGAGACCGTGACGCCGCCCGGCTTCAATACGATTGACGATATCACCGTGACCATTGATTGGACTGCTCCCACAGCGACAACTACTGATTGCGTTTGGGCGGCCAAGTCCAAGGTGGGTACTGCCGGAAATGAAAGTACTCTCACTTTGAACGATGATGGCGTTTTCGAGATTACCGTCGTCAACCAGGCCGGTGCAACGCTGCCCGAGACCGGCGGCACGGGCACCACGATCTTCTATGTGGTGGGCGGTATGCTGGCCGTGCTGGCTGCGGTGCTGCTGATCACCCGCAAGCGCATGGGCACGGAGAACTGAGTATCGTTGATACAACCATACCCGGCGGGGAGGGCGAGTCCCTCCCCGCTGTGTTTCCCTTCTGACGGGCAGGCGCGTCCGACTGCGGGACAAAAGGAGATACCATGAAACGACGGCTTTCGACCATGATCTTAATACTGATGCTCCTGCTGGGCCTGTCGCTGCTGCTGTATCCCACGGTCTCCGACTACTGGAACTCCCTGCACCAGTCCCGGGCCATTGCCTCCTATGCGGAGGAGGTGGCCGGCATTGACAGCGACCGGTACGAGCAGGTCTGGCAGGATGCGGTGGCCTATAACCGGACGCTGCGGGCGCGGGACAACATCTACCTGCTGTCCCAGAGCCAGAAGGAGGCCTATGACTCGCTGCTGAACATTGGCGGCAACGGGGTCATGGGCTATATCGAGATCCCGGAGATCGGCGTGTCGCTGCCGGTGTATCACGGCACCGACGAGGCGGTGCTGCAGATCGCCATCGGACATCTGGAATGGACCTCTCTGCCGGTGGGGGGCGAGAGCACCCACTGCGTGGTGTCGGGCCACACCGGGCTGCCCTCGGCCAAGCTGTTTACCAATCTGAGCAAGCTGACGGAGGGCGACACCTTTTTGTTCCGCATCCTGGACGAGACCCTGACCTATGAGGTGGATCAGATCCTGATCGTCCTGCCCAGCGAGACCGAGGCGCTGCAGATCGTGGAGGGGCAGGACCTGTGTACGCTGGTGACCTGCACGCCCTATGGCATCAACAGTCACCGGCTGCTGGTGCGGGGGCATCGGGTGGAAAATGCCGAGACGGCAAAGATCATCCGCGTGACGGCCGACGCCATGCAGGTGGAGCCGCTGATCGTGGCGCCCATGGTGGCTGCGCCGCTGCTGCTGGTGCTGCTGGCGTGGGTGTGTCTGGGCGGCGGAAAAGCAAAACGATGAGAAACGACAAAAGCGCGGCGCGGGCCGCGCTTTTTTCACAGAAAACGGCTTTTTGCGGAAAAAGGTTGAATAAACTGAAAATCAGGAGTAAAATAACGGTGTTAGTATCGATTTCGGAAAGGTGAGTGGATCTCATGGCCGCAGCCGGCAAAAAGACCCGCGACATGACGCAGGGGACGATCTGGAAGCATCTGGTGGCGTTTGCACTGCCGCTGATGCTGGGCAATCTGTTTCAGCAGCTGTACAACACTGTGGACTCCATCGTGGTGGGCAATTTTGTGAGCAAGCAGGCGCTGGCCGCAGTGGGCTCCACCACCTCCATCATCAATATGCTGGTGGGCTTTTTCTCCGGCGTGTCGGTGGGCGCGGGGGTCATCATCTCCCAGCGCTTCGGTGCAAAGGACGCCGAGGGCGTGCATCGGGCGGTACATACCACGGTGGCCATGACGCTGATCATCGGCGTGGTGGGCACGGTGGTGGGGGTGCTGCTGTCGCCGCTGATGCTGACGCTGATGAAGACGCCGGCCGATGTGTATGTGGAGGCCAGAACCTATTTGCAGATCTATTTCGCCGGTATTTCCGGGCTGATGCTGTACAACATGGGCTCGGGCATTTTGCGGGCTGTGGGCGACAGCCGCCGTCCGCTGTATTTCCTGATCCTCAGCTCGGTGGTGAACATCGTGCTGGATCTGGTGTTTGTGCTGGTCTTCCACATGGGCGTGGAGGGCGTGGCTTACGCCACCATCATCGCTCAGTTTGTCTCGGCGGGAATGATCCTGCTGACGCTGAACCGCACGAAGGATGTCCACCGCTTCCAGCCCTCCAGGCTGCGGATCGATCCGGCCATGCTGCGAAGCATCATTGGGGTGGGCCTGCCCTCCGGCCTGCAGCAGGCGCTGACCTCCTTTTCCAATGTGTTCGTCCAGGGATATATCAACTCCTTCGGCACCAACTGCGTGGCGGGCTGGAGCTGCTATCACCGCATCGATCAGTTTATCCTGCTGCCCATGCAGAGCATTTCCATGGCGTCTACCACCTTTGTGGGGCAGAATATCGGCAAGCGGGATCTGGAGCGCTCGGAGAAGGGCGTCCACACCGCCGTGCGGCTGTCCCTGCTGGTCACCGGCTGCCTGATCGGGCTGGTGGTGCTGTTCTGCGCACCGCTGATCCGCATCTTCAACAGCGACCCGGGGGTCATGGAATACGGAACGATGTTCATCCGGCTGATTTCGCCCTTCTATCTGATCGTCTGCTTTAACCAGATCTACGCCGGTGCGCTGCGCGGCGCGGGAGATGCCAAGGCGCCCATGGTCATTATGCTGTGCTCCTTTGTGCTGTTCCGGCAGCTGTATCTGGCCATTGGGACGCAGTTTCTCAATACCGAGTGGTTTGTCGGCCTGGGGTATCCGGCAGGCTGGGCCATGTGCAGTGCCTTGCAGCTGACCTACTATTATAAGAGCAGATGGCGCGAGCGCTGTCGGGCGGCATGGGCTGCGGAGGACGCTGCCAGACAGATGAAGGAGCCTTCGGTCTAAACAAAATGTAGAATTCGTGTGAGAAACAGACTGAAAAGCATGGAAAATGAATACTTGGAGGAAAACTTTGAAAAAAACGAAAAAAACTCAAAAAAAGTGTTGACAAAAGGGAGGGGTCGTGGTATTATAAAC
>CAZYAD010000029.1:0-17646 GCA_964646225.1 uncultured Oscillospiraceae bacterium | reverse complement strand
AAAACCCCGAACCCCTGAAAAATCAAGGGTTCGGGGTTCGTCTGTTTTTATTATATCACATTTTGGCGGAAATTCCACTATCTGACGAAAAAATAAAAGACCTCCGCCGAAATACTTCGGCGGAGGTGGAAACAGACTTACTCGGTCAGAGCAAAGACGCCGGGATAGATGGCTTCCAGCTCCTCGGGAGAGTTGGGAACGGTGATCTCGCCGGCCTGGATCTTCGCCATGGCATCGTTGACGGCAGAGACAACATTCTCGGGCAGCAGGGTCTGGGTGGGAGCAATGCCAACGCCCTCGTTGGACAGGTCGTACATATGGATGCCGGCCTCGAACTTGCCGTCGGCAACCTGCTTGGAGATATCCTGAACGGCGCTGTCAACACGCTTCATAGCGGAGGTGATGACATTTTCGGGAGCCAGGGGGCTCTGGTCAGAGTCCACGCCGATGGCCCAGATGCCATTCTCCTTGCAGCCCTCGATGACACCGGAGCCGGTACCGCCGGCAGCGTGATAGATGACATCGGCGCCCTTGGTAATCATATCCACGGCAGCGGTCTTGCCAACGGCGGCATCGCCGAAGGAGTTGGCGTTGTACTGCAGGATCTCAGCCTCGGGGTTGGCGGCCTTGACGCCAGAGATATAGCCCACGGCGAACTGGTTCATGGACTCGGAGAACATACCCTGAACATAGCCCACGGTGTTGGACTCGGTCATCATACCGGCAACCAGACCCACCAGGTAGGAGGCCTGGTTCTGCGCGAACATCAGGCAGGCCACGTTGGGCAGATCGATGGAGCTGTCATCGATGATGGCGAACTGCTGATCGGGATGGGCGGTGGCAGCCTCCTTGGTGGCGGTGGCCAGCATATAACCCACGCAGATGATCAGGTCGTAATCCTCATCCATGAAGGTCTCGATATTGCCCTGATAGTCGGCATCGGTCTTGGACTCCAGATACTGGACCTCAAAACGGCTGTCGGCAGCCTTCAGAGCCTGCAGGCCCTCCCAGGAAGTCTGGTTGAAGGACTTGTCGTTGACGCCGCCGACATCGGTGACCATACCGATCTTGAAGGTCTTGTCGGAGTTTCCGCCATTGGCGGAGTCGTTTCCGCAGCCGGCAGCCAGAGCCACGATCATCATGGCGGCCAGCAGCAGAGCCAGATACTTTTTCATTTTTGGTTCCTCCTCTTTAATTGTGTGCATATGCACAAAGTTGGGAAAAGGTTTTTGCGCATCCATGGTATCATTTCTTTTGCTGAATTGCAAGCGTCATTTGACAATTTTCTCATAATCTTTCCAATGTTTGTGAAAGGTGGTGGATTTTTTTCGCATTTTATTGTTTTTTTGTGGATTATCGCAAAAGGATGCGGTATACTCGAGCAAAGGACGCAAAGGCCGTCCGACAGGAGGAGGCTTTTCTATGAACACGACACGCGCCGACCATGGTCTGGCGTTTCTGCTGCGATTTGAAAATGTGGCATGGTATGAGGACGGAGCCGTCCGCATTCTGGACAGACGGGTCTTCCCCATGGAGACCCGGTTCGTCACCTGCCGCACCCACGGGGAGGTGGCTCGGGCCATCGCCGATATGGTGACCCAGAGCGCCGGGCCCTATTACGCCGCCGCCCACGGCATGGCGCTGGCGGCCCACGAGTGCCGCGACAGCCGGGAGCCCATGACCTTTCTGCGGCGGGCGGCCCACACCCTCTCCCACGCCCGGCCCACCACGGCCTCCCGCATGGAGGGCATCACCGCCGCCTGTCTCCGGGAGGCAGAGGCCGCGCTGGAGCAGGGGCAGGATGTGCCCGAGGCCCTGCGGCAGTACGCAGTGAACATGATGGAGACCCGTTACCGCAGCATCGACCGCTGTGCGCTGGAGCTGGCCCGCCGGCTGCCGCAGCGGGCCACCGTGCTGACCCAGTGCTTTGCCGAGACGGTGGTGGGGCTGCTGCTGCGGGACGCCGCCGGAATGGGCAAGGAGGTGCAGCTGCTCTGTCCGGAGACCCGGCCCTATTTGCAGGGAGCGCGGCTGACGGCCAGCGTGGCGGCCCAGCAGGGAGTGCCGGTGACGGTGATCTGCGACAATATGCCCGGGCTGCTGCTGTCTCAGGGGAAGGTGGATGTGTTCACCTCGGCGGCCGATGTGATCTGCATGGACGGCACGGTGGTGAACAAGGTGGGCACCTTTCCCATCGCCCTGTGCGCCAGTCGGTTTCAGGTACCTTATTATGTCACCGGCGCGCCCGACCGCAAACGACCCGACGCGGACAGCGTGACGCTGGAATATCGGGACGGAGACTCGGTGCTGGAGCATCAGGGTGTGCGGGTGACGCTGCCCGGTGTCCGGGGGCTGTATCCCGCCTTTGACTTCACCCCGGCGGAGCTGGTCACCGGCTATGTCACCGACCGGGGCCTGCTGCGGGCCGGAGAGCTGCACCGGTATTTTGACGGCGTGGCCGACGCCGATTTTCCATCGGCCTGAGCGTTTACAAACCGTTTTCATTTTGTTTAGAAATGCTTCGATTTTGATTTCGGCTTTTTCAGAAAATTCCGAAAAGATTTCAAGTTTATCTAGATCCTGAAAAATTATTTTTTGTGCTTGTTTATTTTGCACAGCTTTATCGCAATTTTTCCATCCAGTTTCGACAGGTTTCATGGTTGTCACCATTTTTTGTTTCGTTTATAATAAGCTTGTGTTAATAAATTAACATCGAGTGCAGCGCAGTCGGTTTTAATTTATTCACAAATAAATAAAGGAGTGTGTACTTATGTTTAAAAAGTTCACAAACGGCTGCGTTCGCGTCATGAACAGATGGCTGCCCGACGCTTTTCTGTTCGCCGTGATCCTGACCATCATCGTCTACCTGGGTACGCTCGCCGCTACCGGTCTGGGCCCGCTGGAGGTTCTGGGTGCCTGGGGCGGCTCGGACGGCTTCTGGGGTCTGCTGAGTTTCGCCATGCAGATGGCTCTGGTGCTGGTCTTCGGCTCTGCCATGGCTTCCGCCAAGCCCTGCAAGAAGGCGCTGGGCACTATTGCCGGTCTGGCCCACAACAAGAAGCAGGCCATTGTTGTTACCACTATGGTCTCCACCATCTGCTGCTGGCTGAACTGGGGCTTCGGCCTGGTCATCGGCGCTCTGCTGGCCAAGGAGATCGCCAAGCGGGTGCGTGATGTGGACTATCCCCTGCTGATCGCCTCTGCCTACTCCGGCTTCGTCATCTGGCACGCCGGTATCTCCGGCTCCATCCCGCTGGATATGGTCGCCGGAAAGGACTTCGGCGGCGTGATGTATCAGGCTCCCATCACCGAAACCGTGTTCCATCCCGTCAACCTGGCCATGGTGCTGGTCATCCTGTTCGTGATGCCCTTCATCAACTACGCCATGCATCCCGATGAGCAGCACACCATCACCGTTAATCCCGAGCTGCTGACCGACGAGGCCGATCGTACCTATACGATCAACACCCCCGCCGACAAGATCGAGCACTCCAAGATCCTGTGGGTCATTCTGTGGGTCGCTTGCCTGGTCTACATCGTTTACTACTTTGCCAAGAACGGCTTCACGCTGGGTCTGAACATCGTCAACTTCATCTTCATGACGCTGGGCATTCTGCTGCACGGCGATCTGCGGAGATATGTGGATGCCATCTCCGATGCCGCCGGCGGTGCTGCGGGCATCCTGCTGCAGTTCCCCTTCTACGCCGGTATCATGGGTCTGATGGTCGTCCAGAACGCCGCTGGCGTGTCTCTGGCTTCTGTCATTTCCAACTTCTTCGTCAGCTTCTCCAACAAGGTCACCTTCCCCATGTTCTCCTTCCTGGCTGCCGGTATCCTGAACTTCTTCGTTCCTTCCGGCGGCGGCCAGTGGGCTGTCCAGGGCCCCATCATGATGCCCGGCGGCCGCGAGATCGGCAACCCCGACGGTCTGACCGCCATGGCGGTGGCCTGGGGCGACCAGTGGACCAACATGATCCAGCCCTTCTGGGCTCTGCCCGCTCTGGGTATCGCCAAGCTGTCTGCCCGTGACATCATGGGCTATCTGGTGGTGGTTACCATCTTTGTTTGTATCGTCGCCTGCGGCGGCTTTGTTATCTGGGGTCTGGTCGGCTAAACATCCGCGCCCCGGTTCCCTGTATAAAAGCTTCCCGGAGACCGAAAGGTCTCCGGGTTCTTTTTGTCTTTTTGTCTTTTTTGAAAATTTCGCCGTTTGCCGTTGTGTTTCGAGGAAATCTATGGTATGATGGCTGATAATGATTTGACAAAGGAGATGGTTTTCCCCAATGGACAGTAACAGTTGGTTGTTATATGTCCTGCTCGTTGGTTTGATCCTGGGCGGCGGCTACTTTGCCGGCGCGGAGATCGCGTTTGCTTCCTGCAACAAAATTCGTCTGAAGACCCAGGCGGATGCAGGCGACAGCCGTTCCAAGACCGCGGTCTATATCTCCGAGCACTTTGACAACGCGTTGACGACCCTTCTGATCGGCAACAACATCATGCACATCGGCTGCTCCTCGCTGGCCACGCTGCTGGCTACCAAGCTCTGGGGCGAGGGTGCGGCGGCTCCCACCACCATCGTGGTGACGCTGGTGGTGTTTTTTGTCAGCGAAATGCTGCCAAAAAGCTTCTGCCGCAGCCATGCCGACCGCATGGTGCTGTTCTTTGCCTCCTCCCTGCGCTTTCTGATGAAGGTGCTGCGGCCCTTTGCCTGGTTTTTCAGCAACATCAGCGCCCTGTGCGTCAAGCTGTTCGGCAGCAAAAAGGCCCCCTCCTTCACCGAAGCCGAGCTGGAATCCATGATGGAGACCGCCCAGGCCTCCCCCGCTCTGCATCAGGAGAACGAGGATCATCTGCTGACCTCGGCCATGGCCTTTGACCACATCACCGCCCGGCAGGTCATGCAGCCCGCCGACCGGCTGGAGGCGCTGGATGTGGCTACCTCGCTGGAGGACATTGCCGCCTTCATCCGTGAGCACAGTCATTCCCGCATTCCCTTTTACCGGGGCGACCTGGACCACATCGTGGGGGTCATGCACATCCGGGACTTTCTGCGCAGTTACCTGAAAAATGGCCAGCGGACCCGTCTGCGGACGCTGCTGAACCCGCCGGCCTTTGTCTCGCCGGACACGCCGGTGGACGAGCTTTTGCAGCAGATGAGCAGCCACCGGGTGCAGCTGGCCGTCGTCCGGGATGACGGGGGCAGGACCCTTGGCATCCTGACGGTGGAGGACATCCTGGAGGAGCTGGTGGGCGAGATCTGGGACGAGGAAGACACAGAAGGGACGGTGAAGCTCCATGGGTAACGCGCTGCCCTATGTGGGAATTTTCATCTGCATCTGTTTTTCCGCCTTTTTCTCCAGTTCGGAGATCGCCTTTGCCTCGGTGAACACCCTGCGGCTGAAGACTGCTGCCGACGGCGGCAGCAAGCCCGCCGCTCTTGCCCACGCCATCTGCATGGTGTATGAAAAGGCCCTTTGCACCATTCTCATCGGCAATAATCTGGTGAACATCGCCTCCTCCTCTCTGGCCACAGTGATCGCCATGGCTCTGGTGGGTGACGCCGGTGCGGTCTACGCCACCGGTATCATGACGGTGCTCATCCTGATCTTTGGCGAGATCATGCCCAAGATCCTGGCAAAGGATCACTGTGATGTATTTGTGCTCAAGGCCGCTGCCCCGCTGCGGCTGCTGATGAGCATCACCAAGCCGCTGGTCATCGCCATCACCTGGGCGGTGGATCGCATCTCCCGTCTGTGGGGCGGCGACCCGGAGCCCGAGCCGATCACCCCCGACGAGTTGATGACCATCATCGAGACGGTAGAGGACGAGGGCGTCATCGACGAGGATCGCAGCGAGCTGCTGCAATCGGCCGTCAGCTTTGGCGAGACCACCCTGGAGGATATCCTCACACCCCGGGTGGATCTGCACTGCATCGACCTTTCCGACAGCCGGGAGGAGATCCTGCGGGAGATGAACGAAAGCCGCTTTTCCCGTTTGCCGGTGTATGATGAGGATGTGGACTCCATCATCGGCGTGCTGTACTTAAACCACGCCTACCGCGTTTTGAGCAGCCAGCCGGATACACCCATCCGTCAGCTGGTGATGCCCGCCTTTTTCCTGCACCGCAGCACCCGTCTGCCGGTGGCCATGAAGGCTCTGCGGGATCGCCATCTGCAAATGGCCGTGGTGCTGGACGACTTTGGCGGCACCTGCGGCGTGGTGACACTGGAGGATATCATTGAGGAGATCGTAGGCGACATCTGGGACGAGAGCGACCCCATCGAAAACGAGTTCCAGCAGCTGGACGACACCCATTTCCGCATCAGCGGCAGCATGGCCTTTGACGACCTGCTGTGGGAGCTGGATCTGGATCAGTTCGAGGACGAGGTGGACGCCGCCACGGTGGGCGGCTGGGTCACCGAGCATCTGGAGCGCTTCCCGCAGGTGGGCGACACCTTTACCTGGCAGAACCTTTCGGTCACCGTGGAGGCGCTGGCCGATCTGCGGGTCACCCAGGTGGGTATCCGGGTGCTGCCTGTGGAAAAAGCGCCCGACGAGGAAGAATAAGCATCCGTTTTGGAACACTGCGCCCCTCTGCCAAAAGCAGAGGGGCGCAGTGCTGTTCCGGTGAATTGGCGGATGTAGAAGCAGGCCCTCTGCGACTCCCCCGGATATCATTCGAAAAAGCGATAACTGGATGTTGCCTTCGGGAATTCCAAATGCCTCTTGACCTGGTGTCGAAAGATGTTTATAATAAATTGGTGAATAAAATAAGATCGGATGATCGATCCGGGAGAGTGCCCTCAGGGCCGCCGAAGGGGAAGCAAAAGCTCTCAGGCAAAAGGACCGGATCGGGACGAGGCTCTGTAAAGTGCGAAAGCACGCCGAAGGTGCAACCCGGCGGGGGATCCCCCCGGGGAATCTCTCAGGTCTGAAACGGAGGCGCAAGGCACAGGGATGCTTTGCGCTTTTTTTGTTCGCATTTTTCCATCAAAATCATATAAAATGGAGGAAGAACCATGAGTGAATTGAAGCGTACTCAGCTTTACGATGTTCACGTGGCCGCAGGCGCGTCCATGGTGGATTTCGGCGGCTGGGAAATGCCCGTGCAGTACCCCACCGGCATCGTTGCCGAGCATCTGTATACCCGCAGCGATTGCAGCCTGTTTGATGTGTCTCACATGGGCCGTCTGCTGATCGAGGGCCCGGAGCGGGTGAAGTTTTTGCAGTATGTGCTGTCCAGCAATGTGCTGGCGCTGGAGCTGAACACCGCGCAGTACTGCATCATCCCCGATGAGAACGGCTTCGCCATCGATGATGCCTACCTCTATATGTTTGAAGAGGACAACTTCCTGCTGGTGGTCAACGCCGCCAACACCGACAAGGATCTGGCCCATCTGCTGCCCATCGCCGAGAAGTTCGATGTGAAGATCACCAACCAGACCGCCGACTGGGCCGCCATCGCCGTGCAGGGCCCCAGAAGCCGCAAGATGCTGGAGGTGCTTTCCGGTGGAAAGGCGCTCACCGAGCCGGTGAAAAACGCGCTGGGTACGCTGGAGCTGGAGGGCCATCTGGCCCGTGTGGCCAAGACCGGCTACACCGGCGAGCCTCTGGGCTATGAGGTCTATGTCAAGAGCGAGGATGCCGCCTGGCTGTGGAACCGTCTGGTGGAGCTGGGCGCAAAGCCCGCCGGTCTGGGTGCCCGAGACACCCTGCGTACCGAGGCGGTGCTGCCGCTGTACGGTCACGAAATGGGCAAGGATCCCTCCGGCAAGGATATCCCCATCTTTGCCGTGCCGCTGGCCAAGTTCGCCGTCAGTTTCAACGAGCAGAAGGGCGACTTTATCGGCAAGCAGGCTCTGCTGAAGCAGCAGGCCGCCTACAAGCGCATCCGCGAGCATGATTTCTCCGACATCGCCGACCTGCCCAAGCGCATCATGCCCATCTGCCTGGTGGATCGCGGCGTCATCCGCGCCGGTATGCCGGTCTATAAGGACGGGCAGGAGGTCGGCTGGGTCACCTCCGGCACCATGGTGCCCTATTTCAATCAGGAGGGCTCCGGCCTGTCCACCAAGATCCTAGAGAGCTCCTCCAAGCGCTCCATCGGTCTGGCCTATCTGTACTCCCCCATCCAGCGCGAGGACTATGTGGAGGTGGATGTGCGTGGCAAGCGGCTGAAGGCCGTCATCCCCCATTACCATATGCGCGTGGACGCGCCGCCCTTTGCCCGCCCCATTATCTGGAGAGAGCCCGAAAAAAAAGCCACGGCAGCGAGCGGTGACCGCCGCGCCGCTGCGCTGAAGCTGATCCACGAGGCCACCGACAATCACGAGTGGCGGCAGAAGCACTGCGTCAACCTGATCCCTTCGGAAAACAGTGCAAGCCGCGCCGTGCAGCTGCTGTGCGCCTCTGACCCCGCCTTCCGCTATGCCGAGCACAAGAAGATCTCTTCCTTCTACAATCAGGACATCTTCTACTACAACGGAACCAAGTTCATCGATCAGGTGGAGCAGATGGTGGTGGAGCAGATGAAGCAGTACTTCAACTGCTCCGAGGTGGAGACCCGCGTGATCTCCGGCCAGATGTCCAACATGGCAGTGTTCTCTGCCCTGATGGACTGGAAGAACCGCCTGAACCGCAAGCAGACTCCCCAGCGGCTGGGCTATATCCTGAACAACCACATCATCAAGGGCGGCCACCTGTCTGCACAGCCCATGGGTGCGCTGCACGACTATGTGGCGGTGGATCCCGTCACCGAGAAGTCCGCCATCGTGAACTTCCCCGTGTGCAAGGACAACATCTACAAGATCGATGTGGAGGAGACCAAAAAGGTCATCGAGAAGTATAAGCCCGAGTTCATCATCTTCGGTAAGTCCATGGTGCTGCACAAGGAGCCTGTGGCCGCCATCCGGAAGTTTGTGGACGATATGGGCCTGCACACCACCATCATGTACGATATGGCCCATGTGCTGGGTCTGGTGGGCGACCACTTCCAAAAGCCCTTTGAGGAGGGCGCGGAGATCGTCACCGGCTCCACCCACAAGACCTTCTTTGGCCCCCAGCGCGGCGTGGTGGCCGTCAACTACAAGGAGGACGAGCTGAAATACGGTCTGTGGAAGACCATCGAGAGCCGCGCCTTCCCCGGCAGCGTGTCCAACCATCACCTGGGCACCCAGCTGGGTCTGCTGATGGCGGCTTATGAGATGAACACCTTCAAGGACACCTATCAGAAGGCGGTCATCGAGAACGCCAAGCACTTTGCCAAGGCACTGAAGGCTGAGGGCCTGAATGTCCAGGGTGATCCCGCCATCGACTATACCGAGACCCACCAGGTCATCGTTTCGGTCGGCTACGGCACCGGCCCGGAGGTTGCCGACCGTCTGGAGCAGAACAACATCATCGTCAACTATCAGGCCACGCCCGACGAGGAGGCCTTTACCGCCTCCGGCGCGCTGCGCATGGGCGTCAACGAGATGACCCGCTTCGGCTTTGGCAAGGAGGACTTCTCCAAGCTGGCCCAACTGATGGCCGATGTCATCCTGCGCGGCAAGGATGTGAGCCAGGATGTGGAGAAGCTGCGTGCCGAGCACACCAAGATGCTGTACTGCTTCGACGATGCCGAGTTCGAAGAGGCACTGGGCGGCTTCCTGGGCCAGATCGGCCTGTAAGCACCCGAAGGGCGCGGGGCGGTCAAGGGGCCGCCCCCTCCCCTGCTGATCGCGCAAAATCTTTTATCATAGAGTCAGAACCCTGTAAAATTATGATTTTCGGAGGTAATTACCATGAATTTTCCCGCTGAACTGAAGTATTCCAAGGACCACGAGTGGGTCAAGTTTGAGGGCGACACCGCCATCATCGGCATTTCCGACTTTGCTCAGGACGCGCTGGGCGATGTGGTGTTCATCAACCTGCCCGCCGAGGGCGACGAGGTCGTCGCCAGCGAGGCCTTTGGCGATGTAGAGTCCGTCAAGGCGGTCTCTGACCTGGTTTCCCCCGTCTCCGGCAAGATCGTTGCCGTCAACGAGGAACTGGCCGACGCTCCCGAGACTCTGAATGCCGATCCCTACGGTGCCTGGATCATCAAGGTGGAGGGCGTCACCGAGCAGGAGGAGCTGCTGGACGCCGCTGCCTACGAGACCTTCTGCCAGCAGGAGGGCTAAGCCATGGGAAGCTATGTGCCCTCCACACCGGCGGAGCGGCAGCAGATGCTGGAGGCCATCGGCCTGAAGGACTATCGGGAGCTTTATCGCGATGTTCCCGCTGAGATGTATCTGGAAAACGGACTGAACCTGCCGGAGGGCATGAGCGAGCTGGAGGCCCGCCGTGCCGTCTCTGCCATGGCTGCTAAAAACACCGTCTTCCGGACCGTCCTGCGGGGCGCGGGGGCTTATGACCATGTGATCCCCAGCATTGTCAGCTACATTCCCGCCAAGGAAGAATTTCTCACTGCCTACACCCCCTATCAGGCCGAAATGAGCCAGGGCGTGCTGCAATCCATCTTTGAGTACCAGACCATGATCTGTGAGCTCACCGGCATGGATGTTTCCAACGCCTCGGTGTATGACGGCGCCACCGCCGCCGCAGAGGCCGCTGCCATGTGCCGCGACCGCAAGCGCACCGTGACCCTGATCTCGGCCGCCGCCCATCCCGACACCATCAACACCGTCCGTACCTACTGCTACGGCACCGGGCATGAGCTGCGCGTGGTGCCCTGCAAGGACGGCAAGACCGATCCGGACGCGCTGAAGGAGCTGCTCACCCCCGATGTGGCCTCCTTCTATGTGCAGCAGCCCAACTTCTTCGGTCAGCTGGAGGATTGCGAGGCGCTGGGCCAGGCTGTCCACGAGGCCGGAGCCCTGTATGTCATGGGCTGCAACCCCATCGCGCTGGGCATCCTCAAGACGCCCCGGGACTGCGGGGCTGACATCGCCGTGGGCGAAGGTCAGCCGCTTGGTATGCCTCTGAGCTACGGCGGCCCCTATCTGGGCTATATGGCCACCACCAACAAGCTGATGCGCAAGCTGCCCGGCCGCATCGTGGGCGAGACTGTGGACGCCAAGGGCGAGCGGGCTTATGTCCTGTCCCTGCAGGCCCGTGAGCAGCACATCCGCCGGGAAAAGGCCAGCTCCAATATCTGCTCCAACCAGGCGCTGTGCGCTCTGACCGCCGGTCTGTACCTGTCGGTGATGGGCCCCCACGGTCTGGCGGAGGCCGCCCGGCAGTGCATGGCCAAGGCCCATTATCTGGCCGAAGGTCTGTGTGCCCTACCCGGCGTATCCCTGAAATATGAAGGTCCCTATTTCCATGAGTTTGTCACCGTACTGCCCCGTCAGGAGGAAGTGTTGGCGGCCCTGCAGGCCAAAGGCATCCTGGGCGGTCTGGCGGTGGAGGGCGGCGTGCTGTGGTGCGCCACCGAAAAGGTCTCCCGCGCACAGCTGGACGAGGCCGTCGCCATCGTGAAGGAGGTGCTGGCAAAATGAAGCTGATTTTTGAAAAGAGCGTCCCCGGTCGCGGCTGTTCCATCCTGCCTGCCTGCGATGTGCCTGAGACGGTGCTGCCCGCCGGCATGGAGCGTCAGGCTGCGCCTGCGCTGCCCGAGATGGCCGAAATGGACATTTCCCGCCACTATACCGAGCTGTGTCAGCGGGTCCACGGTGTCAACTGCGGCTTCTATCCCCTGGGTTCCTGCACCATGAAATACAATCCCCGCATTGACGAGGAAATGGCTGCGCTGCCGGGCTTTACCGGCGTGCATCCCCTGGCTCCCGTCGAGACCGTCCGCGGCTGTCAGGAGGCGCTGGACACTGCCAGAGACTATCTGTGCGAGATCTTCGGTATGGATGACTGCACTTTCCAGCCCTCTGCCGGCGCGCACGGCGAGTTCACCGGCGTGCTGCTCATCAAGCAGTATCACGATTCCCGGGGCGAGGGCGCACAGCGCACCAAGATCATCGTCCCCGATTCTGCCCACGGCACCAACCCTGCTACCGCCAGCATGTGCGGCTATCAGGTGGTGAACATCCCCTCGGCCCCCAACGGCTGCGTGGATCTGGAGGCGCTGAAGGCCGTGCTTGGCCCCGACACCGCAGGTTTGATGCTGACCAACCCCAACACGGTGGGCATTTTTGATGAAAATATTCTGGAGATCACCCGTCTGGTACATGAGGCCGGCGGCCTCTGCTACTATGACGGTGCCAACCTGAACGCTGTCATGGGCGTGGTGCGTCCCGGCGACATGGGCTTTGACTGCATCCACTCCAACCTGCACAAGACCTTTGCCACGCCTCACGGCGGCGGCGGCCCCGGCGCGGGTGCCGTTGGCTGCAAGGCCTTCCTCAAGCCTTTCCTGCCCAAGTCCGCCCTGATGGAGGGCGAGGGCAGCATCCAGGTGCGTTCCTTTGCCGGTAACTTCCTGGTGGTAGTCAAGGCGCTGGCCTATCTGCTGACGCTGGGCCGCGCAGGCATCACCGAGGCGGCCCAGAACGCCGTGCTCAACGCCAACTATTTGCAGGAAAAGATCAAAGGCACCTTTGACCCGGCCTTTGACCGCATCTGTATGCACGAGTTCGTGCTGGATCTGGCCCGCTTCAAAAAGGAGACTGGCGTTTCCGCGCTGGATGTGGCCAAGACCCTCATCGACAACGGGATGCATCCCCCCACGATGTATTTCCCCCTGATCGTCCACGAGGCGCTGATGCTGGAGCCCACCGAGACCGAGAGCCGGGATACCCTGGACGAGGCCGCGGCCATCTTCCGCAAGCTGTATGACATGGGCTACAGCGACCCCGAGTATATGCACGCAGCGCCCCATCATGCCCAGATCGCCCGTCCCGACGAGGTGCGGGCTGCCCGCACGCCCATCGTGCGCTGGACAAAGGCATGATCCGTTCCCTATACCTCTTTTCCGCTTCCGGGTCAGATCCCTTCGAGAATCTGGCCCGGGAGCAGATTTTGCTGGAAAACGGGCCGGAGGACGGCCTGATCCTGTATTTATGGCAAAATCAGAACACGGTGGTCATCGGGCGCAACCAGAACGCCTTTCGGGAGTGCCGCCTCTCTCTGCTGGAAGCGGAGGGCGGACGGCTTGCCCGGCGGCTTTCGGGTGGCGGTGCGGTGTTCCACGACCTGGGCAACCTGAACTTTACCCTGCTGCTGCCCCGGGAGGATTTTGACATTCCCCGCCAGCTGGACATCATCTGCCGGGCCTGCCGGGCCTTTGGCATCCCCGCCCAGCCCTCGGGCCGCAACGACCTGACGGTGGAGGAGCATAAATTCTCCGGCAGCGCCTTTTATAAGAGTGGAAGCCGAGCCTATCATCACGGCACGCTGCTGCTAAACGCCGACCTGGACAAGCTGGACCGGTATCTTTCTCCCCCGAAGGCCAAGCTGGAGGCTAAGGGCGTGGCATCGGTGCGGTCGCGGGTGGTCAATCTCAGCGAATATGCCCCCGGCCTGACGGTGGAGGCCATGTCCCGCCAGCTGGCGCTGGCCGCCGGGCAGGTCTATGGCGCAGAGGTGCAGCCCTTTGTCTTTTCACCGGAGCTGGAGGCCCGTGTGGCCGCTCTGCGGGAGACCTATGCCAGCCGGGAGTGGCGCTTTGGGGCCAATGTGCCGGCCAATGTGACTATGGAGCGTACCTTTGCCTGGGGCACGGTGCGGCTGGAGCTGCTGGTGGAGCAGGGGCTGGTGACTCAGGCCGGTGTCTTTACCGACGCCATGGAGTGGGAGCTGGCCGCCCAGCTTCGGCAGGGTCTGGAGGGCCGCAGGTTCTCCCTTCCCGAATTACAGGCGGGGCTGGACTCCGCCAACATCCCGCCGGACATCCGGGACGAGCTTTCCAGGATGCTGGCAGAACAGGAGCTTTAAGCTATGGATTATCAACTGATCGTCATCGGTGCCGGGCCCGGCGGCTATGTGGCTGCGCTGCGTGCCGCAAAGCTGGGCATGAAGGTAGCCGTTGTGGAAAATCGTCAGGCCGGCGGCACCTGCCTGAATCGGGGCTGTGTCCCCACCAAGACGCTGCTGCACTCCTCTCAGATCTATCATGACATCCACACCGGAGCCCACGCCGGTGTCACTGCCGACGGCATCCAGGTGGATATGAACGCCATTTTTGCCCACAAGCGGGCAGTTTCGGAGAAGCTTTCCTCCGGCATCGAGGGGATGTTCAAAAGCGCCAAGATCGACCTTCTCCGGGGCACCGGCACCATTCTGGGTACCGGTCGCGTCTCTGTGACCGACGGGGTCGGAACGAAGGAGTACACTTGTGAGCACATTCTGGCCGCCACCGGCTCAGTTCCGGCCCGTCCGCCCATCCCCGGGCTGTCTCTGCCCCAGGTGCTGACCTCTGACGAGCTGTTGGAGGGCTGCGACCACCTGTATCGCTCCATTGTCATCATCGGCGGCGGCGTCATCGGTGTGGAATTTGCCACCTTCTACAACGACCTTGGCTGTGAGGTCACCATCATCGAGGGTATGGATCGGCTGCTGCCCACCATGGACCGTGAACTGGGCCAGAACCTGGCACAGATCCTGAAAAAGCGGGGCGTGAAGCTCCACCTGAACTCCATGGTGCAGAATGTAGAGTCCACGGCCGAGGGTGCCGGAGCTGTCAATTTCGTCACCAAGGATGTCCCCGGCCGCGCTGAAGGCGAGGTGGTGCTGTGCGCCATCGGCCGCCGCCCCTATCTGGAGGGGCTGTTTGCCCCCGACTGCCAGCCAGAGATGAACGGCAAATCCATCCGCGTGGATGAGCAGTACCGAACCTCCATCCCCGGAGTGTACGCCATCGGCGATGTGTCCTCCCGTATCCAGCTGGCCCATGTGGCGTCGGCTCAGGGCACGGCCTGTGTGGAGCTGCTGTGCGGTGTGGAGAATCATGTGAGTCAGAGCGTGGTGCCCAGCTGCATTTACAGTCGGCCCGAGATCGCCGTGGTGGGTCTGACCGATGCTGAGTGCAAGACACAGGGCATCCCCGCCAAGGCAGGCAAATGCACCCTGTTTGGCAACGCCAAGACGGTGATCATGGAGGGTGACCGTGCCTTTATGAAGGTGGTGGCCCACGCCGAGAGCCACCGTCTGCTGGGCGCACAGCTGATGTGCGAGCACGCTACCGATATGATCTCGCAGCTGGCGCAGGCCATCGCCAACGAGATGACCGCAGAGCAGCTGCTGGCCGCCATGCGGCCCCATCCCACCTTTGAGGAGTGCCTCTCCGAGGCGCTGGAGGATCTGGTGGAAAAGCTGAATAAATAACCCGAAGCGACCCGAAACGGCCCGCGGCTCTGAATGAAGTGCCGCAGGCCGTTTTTTTGTGGCCGAAATCTTTTTCTTGACAGCGACGCTCTATGATGATATTATTTTGATATCATAGTAATTTGAGAGGAGAACTGCTTCTATGAAGGAGATCGTACTGGAAAAACGGAAAAGCGGCATGGCTGTTTTGCTGCTGGTGATTTTGGGCTATCTGGCGGCGATTGGGGCGCTGATCGCCCTGATCAGCTTCAGCTACCTGCTGCCCGGTCTGGCCTTTATCCCCGCCATGGCAGTGACGGTGACCTGGCTGGCGCTGGGGTGGATTTTGCTGCTGGGTCTCAAGGTGCTGAAGCCTCAGGAGGCGCTGGTGCTCACCCTGTTCGGCAAATATGTAGGCACTCTGAAGGGCGAGGGCTTTTACTGGGTGAATCCCTTCTGCACCGCCGTCAATCCTGCTGCAAAGACCCGCCTGAACCAGAGTGGGGATGTGGACAGTGGGGCCAAGGCCGTCGCTCTCCATCCCGGTACCAGCGGGGTGTCGCTGGAGCTGACCGACAAGAAGCTCTCGCTGAAGATCATGACTCTGAACAACGCCCGGCAGAAGATCAACGACTGTCTGGGCAACCCGGTGGAGATCGGCATCGCCGTCATGTGGCGGGTCACCGATACCGCAAAGGCGGTGTTCCATGTGGACAATTACAAGGAATATCTGTCCCTCCAGTGTGACAGCGCCCTGCGCAATGTGGTGCGCATCTACCCCTATGATGTGGCCCCCAATGTGGACACCACCGGCGACGGTCACGCCGACGACGGCAGTCTGCGGGGCTCCAGCGAGGTGGTGGCCGGGCGCATCCGGGACGAAATTCAGATCCGAGTGGCCGAGGCCGGGCTGGAAATTCTGGAGGCCCGCATCACCTATCTGGCCTATGCTCCGGAGATCGCGGCGGTGATGCTCCAGCGGCAGCAGGCCTCTGCCGTCATTGATGCCCGCAAGATGATCGTGGAGGGAGCCGTGGGCATGGTGCAGATGGCACTGGAGCGTCTGAAGGAGGACGATCTGGTGCAGCTGGACGAGGAACGCAAGGCGGCCATGGTCTCCAACCTGCTGGTGGTGCTGTGCGGCAACCGGGATGCTCAGCCCATCGTCAACACCGGCAGCCTGTATTAAGTGGTTGTCATGGCTGATAGTAAAAAGCAGGTGCCACTGCGGCTGAGTCCTAAGCTGTACGCGGCCATTGCCGCCTGGGCAGAGGATGACTTTCGCTCTGTGAACGGGCAGATCGAGTATCTGCTCACCGAATGTGTCCGCCAGCGGAAGAAAAACGGAAAATATGTCTCTGACGAATTGGACATCCCGCCGGAGCTGGACCTGAAATAGCGGTTTTGGGCCCATACGCACACCGAATCCGACTAAAATCTACCGGATAAGCAATGCTGACAACGGGTCAGCTTACCCTTTTGGACAAAGCAAAAGCGCTGCCCGACTTCTGGTCGGGCAGCGCTTCTTTTATCATACCAACGCGGTAGGATCAGTCGATCATGCTCTTCAGGTTCTCAGCGACCTTGATGGGAGCGGCGGTAGCGGCCTGAACCTGCTCCACAGTGAACTCGGGGTTGATCTCGGTCATCAGCAGGCCCTCGGGAGTGACCTCCAGAACGCACATTTCGGTGATGATCTTATTCACGCAGTGGGAAGCGGTCAGAGGCAGGCGGCACTTCTCAAAGATCTTGGGATTGCCCTTGGCAGTGTGCTCCATGCACACGATGCAATGCTTGGCGCCAACGCACAGATCCATAGCACCGCCCATGCCGGGCATCTTCTTGCCGGGGATGATCCAGTTGGCCAGGTTACCCTGAGCATCGACCTCCAGGGCGCCCAAGAAGCAGGCATCCACATGGCCGCCGCGAATCAGGCCGAAGTTGGTAGCGGAATCAATGAAACCGCCGCCGTAAGCCACAGAAGCGGGGCTGCCGCCGGCATCCACCACATGGTAGGGAGCATAATTGGCGTCGCCCTCCTGGGGAGGATCACCGGCAGAGACGATACCCAGCTCAGCGTGAATAATCAGTTCAACGCCTTCGGGCATATAGTGAGGAATGAGGGTGGGCAGGCCGATACCCAGGTTAACCACGTCGCCGTCCTTCAGTTCCTTGGCGCAGCGCTTGGCAATAAAGCCTTTGATCTCGGACTTTTCCATTATTTTCTCTCTCCTTCCACGATATAGTTGACGCACATACCGAAGGTATGCACATTCTCAGGCTCGATCTCGCCCACGGGCACCAGATACTCGCACTCGGCGATGACGGTGTCGGCAGCGGTAGCCATGACGGGGTTAAAGTTGCGCATGGTGCCCTTGTACCAGCAGTTGCCGTACTCGTCGCACTTATAGG
>CAZYAD010000028.1:0-17678 GCA_964646225.1 uncultured Oscillospiraceae bacterium | reverse complement strand
TGGTTCCGGCCTGCGGGCCGGCTTTCGCCGGATTTTCTGCGGAAAATCCGGCGGGACGGGGTGTTTTTGTCCATGATCACACAGATCACGGCCAAAAACAAATTGGTAAGCAAATCTGACTGAACGTCAGCTTTGGCTTTTTTGACAAGCTGAAAGAGAGGACGACCACGCGGTCGTCCTCTCTTGTTTGTTTTACAAAAAACTGTGGCTCAGAACAGGCCCTCGATCTTTCCCTGCTTGTCGATGTCGATCCTCTGAGCGGCGGGCTCCTTGGGCAGGCCGGGCATGGTCATGATGGCCCCGGTCTCGCACACCACAAAGCCTGCGCCGGCGGCCAGCCGGACGGCCCGCACGGTGATATCAAAGCCCCGGGGACGGCCCAACGCCTTTTCGTCATCTGACAGAGAATACTGGGTCTTGGCCATACACACCGGCAGACTTCCGTAGCCCATCTCGGTGATCTTTTTCAGTTCCCGGGCGGCTGCGGGCAGGAGGGTGACGCCATCCGCGCCGTAGATCCTGATGGCAACCGTGCGGATCTTGTCCTCCAGCGTCATGTCGTCGGGATAGATGGGGGCGAAGTCGGCCTTGTCCTCTGCCAGCACCTCCAGCACCTGCTGTGCCAGCGCCCGGCCGCCCTCGCCGCCCTTGGCGAACACCTCGCTGAGGGCCACGCGGACGCCCTTTTCCTCGCAGTGCTGCCGGATAAAGGCCATCTCGGCCTCGGTATCGGTGGGGAAGGCGTTGATGGCCACCACCACCGGCAGGCCGTATTTGCCGATATTTTCAATATGTGCATCCAGATTGCAGATGCCCCGGGCCAGCGCCTCCACATTTTCGGTGTTCAGCTCGGCCTTGGGGACGCCGCCATTATACTTCAGCGCCCGGACGGTAGCCACCAGCACCACGCAGGAGGGCTTCAGCCCGGCCTTGCGGCACTTGATGTCCAGGAACTTCTCCGCGCCCAGATCGGCGCCGAAGCCGGCCTCGGTAATGCAGATATCCCCCAGCTTAAGGGCCAGACGGGTGGCCTGCACCGAGTTGCAGCCGTGGGCAATGTTGGCAAAGGGGCCGCCGTGCATCAGGCAGGGGGTGCCCTCCAGCGTCTGCACCAGATTGGGCTTGATGGCATCCTTCATCAAGGCGGTCATGGCACCCTCAGCCTTCAGATCCCGGGCATAGACCGGCTGGTTCCGGTAGTTATAGGCAACCAGAATATCGCCGAAGCGCTTTTTCAGGTCCTCCAGATCAGAGGCCAGACACAGGATGGCCATGATCTCCGAGGCAACGGTGATCATGAAATGATCCTCCCGTGGGACGCCGTTGGCCTTGCCGCCCAGACCGATGGTGATGTTGCGCAGCGCCCGGTCGTTCATGTCCATCACACGGGTAAAGATGATCCGGCGGGGATCGATGCCCAGCTCGTTGCCCTGCTGCAAATGGTTGTCGATCATGGCGCACAGCAGGTTGTTGGCGGCGGTGATGGCGTGCATATCACCGGTGAAGTGCAGGTTGATGTCCTCCATGGGTACCACCTGCGCCCAGCCGCCGCCGGCCGCGCCGCCCTTGACGCCGAACACCGGCCCCAGGGAGGGCTCACGCAGGGCGATGACCGCATTTTGGCCCAGACGGGTCATGGCCTGGCCCAGGCCCACCGTGGTAGTGGTCTTGCCCTCCCCGGCGGGGGTGGGGTTGATGGCGGTCACCAGCACCAGTCGGCCGTCGGGCCGATCCTGCAAACGCGCCATGGCAGCGGGGGCGATTTTTGCCTTGTAGCGGCCGTAAAGCTCCAGTTCCTCCTCCAGGAGGCCAACCTCCCGGGCGACAGCGGTGATGGGCTTCATCTGACAGCTCTGAGCGATTTCGATATCGGTCATCATGTGTCTGTTCCCTCCATATGTTCGATTTGGAAAACAATATCCCAGTTTACTTCAGTATAACAGTTCTCCCCGCCCGGCGCAATGGAAAAAAACATGATTTTTTGGCGGTTTTTCAGAGAAAACAGCGATTTTTTCCGTCAATTCCGCCTATTCCACCGGGCCGAGCGCGTTCAGCGGCCACACCCGGAAGGCGATGCGTCCCACGATGGCCTCCCCAGCCACGCAGCCCACAGCGGTGCTGCGGGAATCCACCGAGGTGGAGCGGTGGTCGCCCATGACGAAATACCGCTCATCCGGCACCTGATAGGGCAGCTGGATATCGCACTCCCCCAGCGCCCGTTCAGTGAGGTAGGGCTCCTCCAGCGGGGTCTCGTTCACCGAGACCGTGCCGTCTGCAGCGATATCCACCCAGTCCCCCGGCCCGGCGATCACCCGCTTCACCAGAATCTTGTTATTGTAGTAAAAGGCGATGATCTCTCCCTGCCGGGGCTGGCCGGTCTTAAGGGACAGCACGATCTCCCCCGCCGAAAGGGTGGGGGTCATGGAGGAGCCGTAAATTTGCAGCACCGGCATCCACAGAGTGGCCACCAGCACGGCCACCGCCGCCACCGTAATCAGGGCATAGATGGTGCTGCGCAGCACAGTGCCGTAGCGTCGGCGATAGCGCAGCCGCTTGAGCTCGGCCTCCATCTGCTCCACCCGGGGCATTTCGGCCTGTCGTTTCATGAGGCTCGGCCTCCTTCTTTCACAGGTTCTCTTCCGGTTCGCGGTCAGGTGCGAGAGCACCGCTGCCTCACTTGGGCAATCTACCCAGCAAAATGCCCGCCAGCACGCCAATGACCACCCCGGCCACCGTGCCGCTGAGCACCAGCACCGGCGCATAATACCGCAGCACCTCGGCCCCCGTCACCAGACAGGCCATGCCCAGCTGCCCCAGATTGTGAAGCACGCCTCCGGCCACGCTCACCGCCATGGGCGAAAACACCTGCGCCCGCTTCAGCAGTGCCATGACCGTCAGGCTGACCGCCGCCCCTGCCAGACTGTACAGCAGGCTGATGCCGTTTCCGAACAGCAGCCCCACCAGCATCACCCGCACCAGCGAGATCAGCGCCGCCGGCCCGCATCCCAGCCGGTAAAGAGCAAACACCACTGCGATATTGGCCAGCCCCACCTTGACTCCGGGAACGGCCACCAGCGCGGGGATCTGGCTTTCCACAAAGGAAAGGATCATGGCCAGCGCCGTCAGCAGCGAAAGCCGCGCCAGCCGGGACGAGCCCCATCGTTTCATGCAGCCTCCTCCTCAGTTCACAGCATCCACGCCGTCCTCGCCGCCTCCGGCGATGGTGACGGTCAGGCGATTGGGCAGACAGGTGACGACCTGCCCGCTCTTGGAGATTTTCCCCTGGCGGACGCACAGCAGATCGGGGCAGTCGGCCTCGGCGAGCCAGGCCGCGCCGTCCCCGATCACCAGCACATTGGTGCCGCCGTTGAGGGGATACACGCCGCTTTGCGCCAACGGATAACGGGCAATTTCCTCGCCGTCCACCCGTACAACGGCCTCGGCCCCCGGGGCGCTGCCCAGCCGGGAAAACAGGAACAGGGCTGCCGCCAGCAGCAGGCAGCCGCCGATGAGCAGCCCATCCCATTTGGGCGGTTTCCTCTGTGTCACAGGCCTGCTCTCTCCTTTCTCCGCAGAGATGCTTTCAGGATGGGAATATTATACCAGCCCTGCCGTCAAAGGTCAATCCTCCGGATGGCCGGGCCAATGGCTCGGCGGGAGAATTTTCCCCGCCAGGCCGGTTTTCCTGCCGGAAGCGTTGCGGAATGGCGTGAATTGTGGTAGAATGAGGAAAAACCCCACGGATCAGGGAGGACGACCCTTATGAAAATTCGAAAGATCATCAAATGGACCTGGTTCCCCGTGCTGGTGCTCATGGCGCTGATCTGGTACCGCACGCCGGTGACCTTTTTGCGGGGCGTGGAGCCCGAGGAGGTGGCCCGCATCACCATTTTTGACGGCAACACCGGCGAGGAGCTGACCGTCACCCGGCAGGCGGAGATCGCCCACATTGTGGAGAATGTCCGGTCGGTGAAGGTGCAACGGGGCGGCATCGCATTTCTGAACATGGGCTACCGCTTCCGCATGACCTTCTGGCGGGCGGACGGGCAGGAGCTGGCGCAGTTCACCGTCAATTCCGAAAGCCTCATCCGGGACACCTTCTTCTTCTATGAAAGCGAGGAAGGAGGCCTGTGCTTCGATTACATCCACGGGCTGCTGGATGCAGCCTTTGACTACAGCTGGTATTGACAGAAAACCAGCAGAGAACTGAGAGAAATGAGAGAAATGAGCGTTGGAACTATGGAAGAGCATCTGATTCATCTGAACCGCCCCAAGCGGGTGGGCTTGCGCACGATCAAAACGGTGGCCTCGGCCACGCTGGTGGCCATCCTCTACGGCCTGATCAATGACTACACCCCCCTGTCGGTCAACCCCTGCTTCGCCTGCATCGGCGCAGTGTTCGGCATGGGCAATGTGTGGAAGGGCGGACTGCAAAGCGGAGGCAACCGCTTTGTGGGCACCCTGATCGGCGGGCTGGTGGTCATCCCGGTATACTGGCTGAGCCATCTTTCCGGGTGGCCGGTGCCCCAGTGGATCTGGGTTGCCGTGGGCCTGTTCGTGGTGCTGGAGGCCCATCAGATCTTCGGGGCCAACGGGGCCATCCAGCCGGGAGCGGTGGTGTTTTTCGTGGTGCTGGACACGGTGGTGCCCGAGCGGTATATCAGCTATACCGTAGCCCGTATCATTGATACCGGCATCGGCGTGGCGGTGTCTCTGGCCATCAACCGCATCTGGCCCAGCCCGCTGGAGCCCGAACACAAGGTGCAGGTGCTGGAGGCCCAGATCGACCGGCTGGAGGACGAGCTGGAGGTCCTCCGGGAGGAGATCGAGGAGGAATAAGGCACAGACCGCCGCAGGGCTCCCGGCGGCGGCTTTGGCTATTTTGACAAAAATGGGCACTGGTTTTGCAAAAAATGCACAATTGACAGGTAAATGGGCTTCTGATAAAATATTTGCAATCAGATGATGGCAAGAAAAGATAAAGATAACGGATCACTTTGGGAAAGGGTGAGTCCGAGGTGCGGCGCAATCATATACACGCTGAAGTAAAGACAATGCTGTTGGGGATCTATCTTGCCGTTGTCAATATCTGGTGCTTTGAAATTGGACTGGCTGTGATCGGCGCGTATATTCTTCCGGCCCTGTCAGTGGCTGTTTTTGTATACGGCTATTGTGGAAGACCGAACGCTTCCGAAGCGGATCACGACAAAGAATAGCGGAATTCCGGTTCGCCCACCAGGCGGGGAGCGTTCGGCTGACAAAGATATGATACGATGGTCGTCCGCGTGGGGAAAACCCGCGCGGGCGGCTTTTGCTTGACCGCATTTCCGATCGTTCCGCCCTTCCGCTCTTGCATTTTTTCCGCCTTCGTGCTATGCTGAAAAGCAGTGTATATCCGCATCCTCATGTTTGCGCCTGACAGGAGGCATTTTCTATGTCTGACCCCGCACTTTTGGAGCGCGTTGCCCTGATGGAGCAGGCCCTGAACGAGGCCCGCGCCGCCGTGGACGCCTTTCAGGCCGCGCTGGCCCGGTATCAGGCCCTTCTGCCCCGGCTGCGGGCGCTGGAGGGCTATTATTGCAGTCCTCAGTGGCTGGCCGATCTGGATGCCGACCGGCAGGGGCTTCTTCCCGCAGGCCTGCCCCGGGGCGTGCTGTCTCAGGACGCCGTCCATGATCTGCTGGAGGAGGAGCAGGAGCTGCTGGCCGCCCTTTCCCGTCTGACCGGCCCCGCCTGTCCCCCTTCTCAAAACTGAAAAAGAGAGAGAGAACACCGAAATGAAATCCACCAACAACACCATCGTCCGGGATCTCACCGGCGGTAATGTGACGCGGCTGCTGCTGCAATTTGCCTTTCCCCTGTTTGTCTCCAACGCCCTCCAGGCCATCTACAACATTGTGGATATGATCGTGGTGGGGCAGTTCATCGGCGGCACCGGGATGTCTGCCGTCTCCATCGGCGGCGATCTGCTGCATCTGCTGACCTTTGTAGCCATGGGCTTTTCCTCCGCCGGGCAGGTGCTGGTGGCCCAGAGTGTAGGGGCCGGAAACATGGATCGGGTGAAAAAAATCATCGGCACCATGTTCACCTTCCTGCTGTCCATCGCGCTGGTGATGTCGGTGGGCTGCTTCTTCATCCGGGACTGGATGCTGCAGGTGCTCAACACCCCCGCCGAGTCCTATGCCTTCACCATGGATTATACCGTCACCTGCATCGTGGGACTGGTGTTCATCTATGGCTACAATATCATCAGCGCCATTCTCCGGGGCATGGGAGACAGCCGCCGCCCATTCCTGTTCATTGCCATCGCCGCCGTCACCAACATCGTGCTGGATGTGGTCTTTGTGGCATGCTGCGGGATGGAGGTTTTTGGCGCAGCCCTTGCCACCGTCATCAGCCAGGCCCTGAGCTTTGTCATCGCCCTGATCTATCTCTACCATCACCGGGAGGCCTTTGGCTTTGACTTCCGTCTGCAAAGCTTTGCGGTGGACGGCCCCGCCCTGCGGGCGCTGCTGGCCCTGGGCATCCCCATGGCCATCCAGTCGGCAGCCATCAATATCTCCAAAATCGTCCTCACCTCCTGGATCAATCTCTCCGGCGTGGTGTTCTCCGCCCTGTCGGGCATTTACAACAAGATCAACACCATGATCGGCATCGTGTCCAACTCCTTCACCACCGCGGGAAGCACCATGGTGGGACAGAATCTGGGTGCGAAAAAGCACCAGCGTGTCCCGGCCATTCTGCGCACTGTGGGCGCCTGCACCATGACCATTTCCACCCTGCTGACGCTGGTGCTGGTGTTCGGCTCCCGGCCCATTTTTGCCCTGTTCACCACCGACACGGCTGTGCTGGCCTCGGCCTCCATTCTGGTGCTGCCCGCCGTGCTGAACTTTTTCGGCTCGGCCACCCGCAGCATCAGCTTCTCCCTGATCAACGGCTCGGGCAATACCAAGCTGAACTTCGCCGTAGCCATCATCGACGGCATGATCAGCCGCATCGGCATCGCTGCCCTGCTGGGCTTCGTGCTGGAGATGGGCTGTCAGGGCTTTTGGTTCGGCGACGCACTGGCTGGCTTTATGCCCATGGTCATCGGCACGGTGTTCTATCTTTCCGGCCGCTGGAAAACGCCCAAAACACCCCGGGCCGAATAAACGAAGGACAACACAAACGGAGCGTATCCACAGGGGATACGCTCCGTTTTTATCTGTATGTGTGTGCTGACGCTGCACAAGGATATGGGAAAGGACGCGGAGCAGTCACCAGGGAAGAAGGTGCTGCCAGGCCGCGAACAGGGCACCGATGACTGTCAGCAGCAGGATGCCAAGCAGGATCCGGATCGGCACACTGACCGGCTGCTTATTCCGCAGGATCGTCAGAACTCCGCCGGAGATCAGGCTGCACAGACCGATCGCCAGAAGCATACCCAGTGTGTCATACCGGAGAAACATGCGGATGGACAGCAGGAGCAGGAGCAGCCCGAGGACCACGCCAACGGTTCGTTTGTTCTCCATGACTCAGTATGTAAGTTGTGCGTGTGTGTTATTCATTGTGGAAACATATGCACTGGGCGAAACTGAAAAATCCGCCCCAGATGCTCCGAAACTCATGCTATAACTGTTCGCTGTTTCAGGCATGGCAAAGTGTCCATAACCATCAATGTTGTAGCGATATGAGGCGATTTCTTGTAGATAGGCATTTTCTGTAATTTCCTCAATGAAAAACATTCCTGAAGCAGAACCAACTTCACAAGAGTAGGTGCTCGCAGCATTGCTTGAAGAGAAAGAAATGATACGATAATACTTTGTTTCAAATTGCGTGTTTCTTAACTGCATGTGAGAATAGATTTCGCGCGTTTCCGCTGACATACTCAGGTAATCATCGTGAGACAGTCCAGCAAGAGACAGACTTGCATCATACCCATCGGAATATTCCAATGCGAGAGCTGGTGTGCATACCAAAGAAATCATAGACAAAACGAGCAAGAGGGAGATGAATTTTTTATACATTATTTTCCTCCTTACAGGTCATCCATGGCGGGCGGACAATGCGTTTTCAGAATTGCAATTCTAATTACTGTTATAATACCATAAAACGCGCTGAAAAACCATTGGCATGATGCATAGATTGTTCGATTGACTTTTGGTCAAAATGACCAGAATGAATGCGAGATCAGTCTGCTTCAAAAGAAAAATTTAGTGATTTTTATGCCTGATTCCCCCGCCGTCGGGCAAATGACCCGCCAGTCAGAAAGAAATCTCCTCCGACAGGGTCTCTTTCCCGGCGACGATCCGGTCGATGCGCTCGATGTATTCCTTGGGAAACTTGGGGTTGACCACCCGGTTGACCTTTCGACCGCCCTGGGCGCACAGCTTGGTCACGCCCCCCGCTCCCAGCGCCACCACATCGGAAAGTTCCTCCATCATGCAGATGTTGTAGTGGCTGGCCGTTCCGGGGCGGCAGAAGCCCACATTTTCCAGCCCTCCCGCCATATATTTTTGCCGGTAGAGATAATAGGGCTCATAACCCCGTTCCGCCAGAATGGCGTAGCAGGCGTCCAGCGTTTCGGCGGGCAAAAGCCCCGTGGGACCGAAATACAGCCGCGCCCCACGCTTGCGGGCCAGACAGTGGATGGTGATGTTGTCCGGCTCCAGCGCCGCCACCCGGCGGACGCTTTCGATCAGGCTGCTGTCGTCATCTCCCGGCAGCCCGGCGATGAGATCCATGTTGATGAGAAAATCCGCCGTCTCCCGGGCCAGACGGTAGCAGTCCTCGATGTCCCGGGCGGTGTGCCGCCGTCCCACCCCTTCCAGCACCCGGTCATTCATGGTCTGGGGGTTGATGGAGATCCGGCTGACGCCATGCCGCGCCATACACCGCAGCTTTTCCGCCGTGATGGTCTCTGGCCGCCCGGCCTCTACGGTGAACTCCCGGCAGCGGCTGCGGTCAAAGGCGGCATCCACCGCCGTCAAAAGGGCCTCCAGCTGGTCCTCGTTCAGCGTGGTGGGCGTGCCGCCGCCGATATAGATGGAGCCCAGGGGGATGCGGTGTTCCCGCAGCAGCCGCCCCGCAGCAGCCACCTCCCGCAGCAGGCAGTCGGTATAGGGCTGGATCATATGGCCCCACCGGGCCATATCATTGCTGACGAAGGAGCAGTAGCTGCACTTTGCCGGGCAGAAGGGGATGCCGATGTACAGCTGGGTCTCACGCGGCAGCAGGCTGTCTTCGGCCGCCAGAGCATATTCCGCCGCCCGGATGCACAGCCTCCGGCGGTTTTCGGTGACATCGTACTTCTCCCGCAGCCAGTCGTCCAGCATCGCGGCGTCCATTCCCTCCCGGATGGCCAGCCGTGCCGGTTTGGCGGGTTTGACCCCGGTCATGCTGCCCCAGGCGGGAGGACTCTCCAGCAGCGGCAGCAGCGCCCGATAGACCGCCGACTTGACGCACCAGGTCAGCACCCGCTTGTACTCTTCTCCGTCGGTCTCGGCGGGGACGGGGGCCTCGGCCTGCGCGGAGCTTTCCCGTACGCCGCGGCGGATGTCCGCCCGGGCGTGGATGGTGCCGTTCTCCTCCCACGCCGTGCTGCTGCACCCCTCGCTCACAAGCACTTCCACCCGGTCGTGGGGCTCGTCAGGCAGCAGGGAGATCAGCATCTCCTGCACGCCGTTGTCCCGGTCGTGTCCCTGCAAGGTATACTTCATCGTTTCAACGCCTCTCGGATATAGGGATTGTACTGTCGCTCATAGTCCAACGACGAAAAGCCCTCGTGGCCAGGGAACACCCGATAGTTGCCCTCCAGCTGGGCCAGCCGCCTGAGGCTACGGAGGATGTCGTCCGTGCTGCCGGTCTCCAGATCGGTGCGGCCGCAGCACTCCTGAAACAGGGTATCGCCGCTGAACATGGCATCCTCACAGAGGAAGGTGCAGCATCCGGCGGTATGGCCGGGGGTGTGCAGCACCCGGATGGACAGCGACCCCAGGGTCAGCACCTGCCCGTCCTCCAGAAAGCCGTGGATTTGGGGCACGGTGTACCCCTCGGCCCGGGTGCCGTAGCGCAGCACCTCGTCGCACTCCAGCAGCCACTGATCCCGCCGATGAATATACACCGGCGCACCGGTCTGCTCTACAATGCGGGGCACGGCCATCACATGATCGTAATGGCCGTGGGTCAGCAGGATCATTTTGACCTCATAGCCCAGCTCCCGGACGGCCTCCAGGATCTGCTCGGCCTTCTGACCGGGGTCGATGACGGCGCAGGTGCGGGTCGCCTCGTCCCCCAGAAGATAACAGTTGGTGCGCAGCCAGCCCACCACCACATGCCTGACGATCATGCGTCCACACTCCTTTTCATCATTTGATCGGTATCCAGGATCAGGGTCACCGGCCCATCGTTCACATGGTCGATGGCCATGTCGGCGCCGAACTCCCCGGTGAGCAGCGGCACCTGTCGAGCCCGCAGCTCGCGCAAAAACGCCTCGTAGACCGGGATGGCCACCTCGGGCCTGGCTGCGCCGAAAAAGTCCGGCCTGCGGCCGTGAGAGCAGTCGGCATACAGGGTGAAATTGCTTACCACCAGCATACTGCCGCCCACATCAGCCAGACTGCGGTTCATTTTCCCGTTTTCATCCTCAAAGATGCGCATTTCGGCGCATTTTTTTGCCAGATAGGCGGCCTCCTGTTCGGTGTCGCCGGGCTTGACGCCCACCAGCACCACAAAACCCTGTTCCATGCTGCCGCCGGCCTCCCCGTTGATGGTGATGGCCGCCCGGCTGACTCGGATCAAAACTGCCCGCATAAGCTTTCTTCTCCTTATTGTTTGTTATCGGTCGCTTGTGGTTCTCGCGCCCTGCCTCTGGCTCTCTCCTGGAGAGCTGTCGGCGCAGCCGGCTGAGAGGGCTTCGCCGATTCTCCGTCGATCCGGCCCCTTCCGCGCTTTTTCTCGGCCCTGCCGGGCAGGCGCTGCCTTCCTCCGGCGGAAAGTAGCCAAAGGCCGCCGGAGCGTTCCGACTCGCCCCGGAGCCTCTAACGGCCGCTCAAACGCCGCGGGGCTCGTTACGCATTCTTCCTCGGTAAGCTGTTGTACTTACCATTACAGCTCCGCCATTACCCCCCGGCAACGATTCGTTTGACCTCCGAAACGCCGCCCACACGGTTCAGCCGATTCATGATGAACTCCAGCTGTCCCTTGTCATGCACCGCAACGGTGAGATACAGGTCGCAGCTGCCGTCGTCATGCTCCTTGGCGGTCATCTCCGAGACCTTAATCTTCATATTGTTCAGTGCCGTCAGCACATCGTTGAACAGCCCCAGCCGGGACTTGCCCGAGATGCGCACCCCGGTGTAATACTCCCGCTTTTCCTCCTCATCAGCCCATTCGGTGCGGATCCAGCGCCCGTCCTCCCCGGGTTCCCGGGCGGTAGCCTTTGCATTGGCGCAGTCCTGCCGATGCACCGAAACGCCATAGCCCCGGGTGATGAATCCGATGATGGGATCCCCCGGCACCGGCGTGCAGCATTTGGCAAACTTCACCAGGCAGTTGTCCAGTCCCTCCACAATGACGCCGGTGTTGGCCACCGCCTTGCGGGGCTTGGCCGCCGCCGCAGCCGCCAGCTTGGCCTCCTTGGCCTCGGCGGCCTTCTGCCGGGCGTTTTCGTCCTTGACCTTGGCAATCACCCGGGAGAGAGCCACGCCGCCGTAGCCAATACCGGCATACAGCTCCTCCAGGTCGGGCACATTCATCCGGCTGCAGATCAGCTTCTGCATTTCCTCGTTCTGGAAGGCATCGTATACCAGATTGGCACGCAGCTCCCGCTCCAGAACGGCCTTTCCCTGCTCGATATTTTCCTCCCGGCGTTCCTTTTTGAACCACTGCTTGATCTTGGTGCGGGCGCCGTTGGTCTTAACAATCTGCATCCAGTCCCGCTTGGGGCCGGTGGAGCTTTTGGAGGTGATGACATCCACGATCTCACCGCTGTGCAGCTCGCAGTCAATGGGCACGATACGTCCGTTGACCTTTGCCCCGGTCATGCGGTTGCCCACCGCCGAATGGATGGCGTAGGCAAAATCGATGGGGGTGGCACCCTTGGGCAGATTGATCACATCGCCCCGGGGGGTGAAGACATACACCTCGTCGGAAAACATATCGGTCTTGACATTTTTGATGAAATCAGTGGCATCGGAATCCTGCTGGCTCTCAATGAGCTGCCGCACCCAGGCAAAGGTCTCCTCCTTATGGGCGCCACGCAGGCCGTTTTTGTACTTCCAGTGGGCGGCGATGCCATATTCCGCCTGATGATCCATCTCCTCGGTGCGGATCTGCACCTCAAAGGGGATGCCCTCGGTGCCGATGACCACGGTATGCAGGCTCTGGTAGCCGTTGGGCTTGGGAGTGCTGATATAGTCCTTAAAACGCCCAGGTACCGGTTTGTACAGATCGTGGATCAGGCCCAGCACATTGTAGCAGTCGGCCAGCGTCCCCACGATGACCCGGGTGGCGCAGATGTCATACATCTCGGAAAACCGCAGATTCTGCCCATAGAGCTTGCGGTAGATGCTGTAAACGCTTTTGAGCCGGGCCTTCACCTGGCAGCAGATACCCACCTGCTCCAGCTTTTCGATGATGCGGGTCTTGGTCTCCTCCAGAAAATCGGCAAAGCCATGGTTCTGCTCGTTGAGGTAGTCGGAGATCTCCTGATAGCCCACCGGATCCAGGATCTTCAGGCTGCGATCCTCCAGCTCCAGCTTGACCATCTGCATACCCAGCCGATGGGCCAGCGGGGCATAGATCTCCATGGTCTCCACCGAGATATCCCGCTGCTTCTGCTCCTTCTGGAACTGAATGGTGCGCATATTGTGCAGCCGGTCGGCCAGCTTGATCATCACCACCCGGATATCCTTTGCCATGGCGATGAACATCTTCCGCAGATCCTCCACCTGCTGCTCCTCCTTAGTGGAGTAGCTGGTGTGCTCCATCTGGGTCAGCTTTGTGACGCCGTCCACCAGCACTGCCACCGGCTCACCGAACTCCCGGGCGATCTCGGCAAAGCTCGCCTCGGTGTCCTCGATGGTATCGTGGAGCAGCCCGGCCATCACCGACTCGGAATCCAGCCCCATCTGTTCGATGTTCACCGCCACCGCCACCGGGTGCATGATATAGGGCTCGCCGCTTTTGCGCAGCTGCCCCTGATGGTGCCGGAAGGCGTAATCATAGGCGCGGAGGATGTCCTTTTCCTCCTCCGGCGGAAAGGCCGCCGCCACCTCCCGGATCTGCCGTTCAAGATTTTCCAGATATTCCCGCATTTCTTCGTCTGTCATTCGGATCAACCCTTCAAAACCGCCATCAGGGCCCGAAGCACGGAGGAACCGTTCACATCGGCCTTGCCCTGATAGTTCATAATACGGATGCTCACATCTTCCCCGTCGGTCTGATAATCAAAAATGCCGCACTCCCGGAAGATATCCAGACACACCAGCAGCTTGCCCACATTCATTCTGGGGCAGATGCGCGCCTCGTACCGCACCTTGCGGTACAGCGTGGCTGCCGGCTCGCACAAAGCGCCGTTCTCGGCGTTGGCCTTCACATGGCGGAAGACCGCCACCAGCTCCTCCCGCGTGGGAGCCAGCAGGGCCGCCTCCTCCCGGGAGAGGCGCTCGCCCCCGGAAAAGGCCCGATAGACCTCGGCCGCTGCCTGATCGATCTCCTCCTCCTGCTGCGCCCAACGCACATCCTTCACCACCAGCTGGAGGCTCTCGTTCCCCCGGTAGGTGTTGATCTCCGCCGAAAAGACAATATCCAGCAGGTCGTTCTGGACAAAGCGGCAGCTTTTTGCCCCCATACCAAAGACAAAGGCGTAAAAATACCGGCCCTGGCGGCTGAGATGCAGCTTGACATGGCGGTCGTGGCTGATGGGGATGATCTCCTCCACCCGCACATCCCTCATCAGGAACACCGGCTGGGGATTGCCCATGCCGAAGGGCTCCAGGGCGGTCAGGCCCCGCACCTCCCGCAGAGAAAGTTCCTGGGGTTCCACCCGGCAGTCCACCTGGACGCAGGGCACCACCTCCTCGGTCTGGGTCTCCCGGGCATAATCCTCCAGCGCCTGGCGCAGGGCCTCCACATTCTCCCGCCTGACGGTAAAGCCCACTGCCAGCTCATGTCCGCCGTATTTTTCCAGCAGATGGGCGTTTTTCTCCAGCGCCGCGTACAGATTGAAGCCCTTGATACTGCGGCCAGAGCCCTTGCCCACATCGCCGTTCATGGAGACCAGCAGACAGGGCACGCCGTACCGGTCGGAAAGCCGGGAGGACACGATGCCGATGACACCGTTGTGCCAGCCGTCCCCCCAGAGCAGCAGCACCTTGCCCCGGGTCAGCTCCGGCTGGGCATTGAGCCGGGCCATGATCTGCTCGAAGATGCCGTTTTCCTCCTCCTGCCGCCGGTGATTCAGGTCACACAGCTGCTCCGCCAGCAGGGCGGCCTCCCGTGGGTCATGGGTAAGGAACATCCGGGCGGCGCTGCTGGCCCCGCCCAGCCGTCCGGCGGCGTTGATCCGGGGTGCCATGGTAAAGCTGACGGCGTTGGAGGTGGGGGTGCGGGTGTCCAGCCCCAGCTTCTGCATCAGCGACCGCAGCCCGTGGTTGCGGGTGTGCTGCAAATACCGCAGACCGTAGGATACGATCACCCGGTTCTCCCCCACCAGCGGCATTACATCGGCGATGGTGCCCACCGCCACCACATCGGCATATTCCTCCAGCAGCGACTGGATGGGCCGATGCTGTTCCAGGGCACACACCAGCTTAAAGGCCACCCCCACTCCAGCCAGTTCCCGGAAGGGATATTCGCTGTCAGGCCGGCGGGGATTGACCACAGCCTCGGCCTCCGGCAGGGCCTCCTTGCATTCGTGGTGATCGGTGATAATCAGGGTCAGGCCCAGCTCCCGGGCAAAGAGGGCCTCCTCCTCGGCGGTGATGCCGCTGTCCACCGTGATCAGCAGGCGGCACCCCTCGTCATACAGCGTCCGGATTGCCCCGGTGTTCAGGCCGTAGCCCTCCCCAAGCCGGTCGGGGATATAATAGGTGCAGTCTGCTCCCATTTTCTCCAGATACCGGATCATGACGCAGGTGGCGGTGACACCGTCCACATCATAGTCGCCATAAACGGCGATCCGCTGTTTTTCGTCGATGGCCCGCCGAATGGCGGCCACCGCCCGGTCCATGTCCTTCAGCAAAAAGGGGTCATGGATGCCCTCCAGCGACTGAGTCAGAAAGCGCCGGGCCTTTTCCGGCGTATCGTAGCCCCGGGCCGCCAGCACACGGGCTGTAAGCCGGCTGAGCTCCAGCTCACCGGCGATCTCCTCTGCGCAGGCAGGATGTTCGGCTGCAAGCAGCCACTTTTTCTTTTTCATTCCGCACTCCAAATTTATATTTTTATCACCTTGTATTATAACAAACTTGCAGAACGGATACAAGAGCCTTGCGCAAAAAAGCGGCGGCTGGGCCGACAGCGCTCCCCATCGGCATGGCGTCGAAAAAGCGCTCTGCGGAGATTCCCTCCGCAGAGCGCCTGGTCATTGTATCTTATTCCTTGTTGAACAGATCCTTCATTTTTTTGAAAAATCCGCCCCGCTCGCTGTAGCAGCCATCGCCGGTGGACTCCTCGAACTTCCGCAGCAGCTCCTTCTGCTCGTGGCTCAGGTTTTTTGGCACCTCCACGGTGACCTTCACATACTGGTCGCCCCGGCCCCGGCCATTGACGCTGGGGACACCGCTGCCCCGCAGGCGGAAGACCGTCCCGGTCTGCGTGCCCTCCGGAAGGTCATACTGCACCTTGCCGTCCACCGTGGGAACGGTGAGGGATGCGCCCAGTGCCGCCTGGGTAAAGGAAATGGGCATTTCCAGAATGATATCCTGCCCATCCCGCTGGAACATCTTGTGAGGCCGCACCGACACGGTGACATACAGGTCGCCCGCCGGGCCGCCGTTCAGGCCGCCGTTGCCTTCGCCACGCAGGGAGATGGTCTGTCCATCGTCGATACCGGCGGGAATTTTCACCTGGATGGTGCGGCTCTTGCGCACCCGGCCCTCGCCGTGACAGGTGGGGCAGGGCTCCTTGATGATCTTGCCGGTGCTGCGGCAATTCTGGCAGGGGGCGTTGGAGGAAAAGACACCAAAGGGCGTCCGCTGGGTAGATTTCACCTGGCCCATGCCCCGGCACACCGGGCAGGTCTCCGGCGAGGTGCCCTTTTTCGCGCCTGAGCCGCCGCAGTCCTTGCAGCTCTCATTGCGGGTGATGCTGACGCTCTTCTGGCAGCCGAAGACCGCCTCCTCAAAGGTCAGGGTCAGATTGACCCGGAGGCTCTCGCCCTTGCGGGGCCCGTTTTGCCGGGCCTGCTGCCCGCCGCCAAAGCCGCCGCCGAACATGGAGCCGAAAATATCCCCCAGGTCAAAATCCGAAAAGCCGCCAAAGCCCCCGGCTCCGCCTGCACCGCCGCCATAATTGGGGTCGATGCCGGCAAAGCCGTACTGGTCGTAGCGCGCCTTTTTGTCCGCGTCGGACAGCACCTCATAGGCGCCGTTGACCTCCTTCATCTTCTGCTCGGCTTCCTTGTCGCCGGGGTTCAGGTCGGGATGATATTTCTTTGCCAGCTTGCGATAGGCCTTTTTGATTTCATCGTCGCTGGCGCCCTTCTGCAGGCCCAGGACTTCATAAAGATCGCGCTGTTCCGCCATAGTTTCTCCTCAAAAGCGTACGCAAAGCGGGGCTGAGCCCCGCCTGCGCCATCATCTGTATTGCTTACTTCTGCTCGTCGTCGTCCACGACCTTGTAGTCGGCGTCATAGACGGTCTCGCCGTTGGGGCCGGTCTGGGTGCCGCAGTTGTCGCAGTTGCCGCTGCAATCTGCGCCGGGAGCGCCCTGGCCGCCCTGCTGGGCATACATCTTCTCGGCCACGCCGTAGAAGGCCTGCTTCAGCGCCTCGGTATCGGCCTTGATGGCCTCGGTGTCAGAGCCCTTCAGGGTCTCCTTCAGCTTATTCACGGCAGCCTCCACAGTGGACTTCTCCTCGGCAGAGATCTTGCCGCCCAGCTCGCCCAGAGACTTCTCGGTCTGATAAACAAGGCTCTCGCCCTCGTTGCGTACATCCACCGCTTCCTTGTTCTTCTTGTCCTCGGCGGCGAACTGCTCGGCCTCCTTGACGGCCTTGTCGATATCCTCCTTGCTCAGGTTGGAGGAGGAGGTGATGGTGATCTTCTGCTCCTTGCCGGTGCCCAGATCCTTGGCGGAGACATTGACGATGCCGTTGGAGTCAATGTCAAAGGTCACCTCGATCTGAGGTACGCCGCGGGGCGCGGCGGGAATGCCGTCCAGATGGAACTTGCCCAGGGTCTTGTTGCCGGCGGCCATATCCCGCTCGCCCTGGAGCACATGGATCTCCACGGAGGTCTGCCCGTCGGCAGCGGTGGAGAAAATCTGCTTCTTGTTGGTGGGGATGGTGGTGTTGCGGTCGATGATCCTGGTGCAGACGCCGCCCAGAGTCTCAATGCCCAGAGACAGGGGGGTGACATCCAGCAGCAGCAGATCCTTGACCTCGCCGCCCAGCACGCCGCCCTGGATGGCAGCGCCCATGGCCACGCACTCATCGGGGTTGATGCCCTTGAAGCCCTCCTTGCCGGTGATCTTCTTCA
>CAZYAD010000027.1:0-18400 GCA_964646225.1 uncultured Oscillospiraceae bacterium | reverse complement strand
CGCACACGCTCCCGGATAATCCGCAGCTCCAATTCGGCAAACACACCGGACATTTGGATAAAGGCATTGGTCATAGGGTCGATCTGGCCGTTGGCACAATCCACGGTGATACTGCCCACGATTTCTAATCGCAAATGTATAATACCAATATCCACTTTTCGAATATCCACTTTTGGTCGGTTGAAGCACGGCGGCGGGTGGTGGTATCCACCTTTTTATCCACTTGTCACTCCCTAAACGCACAAAAAAGAGGGAACACCTCTCGGTGTCCCCTCTTGGAAAAACTCAGTATTTTCAGTGCTTCAGCTTACTTGAAGTATCTGTCCAGCAGACCCTTGAGAGCCTTGCCGTGACGTGCTTCGTCACGGGCCATTTCATGAACGGTGTCGTGAATGGCGTCCAGGCCGTTTTTCTTGGCGCAGGAGGCCAGATCAAACTTACCCTGGGTCGCGCCGAACTCGCAGTCCACGCGCCAGGCCAGGTTATCGCGGGTAGTTGCTTTCATGTTGGGCTCAAGGGTGCTGCCCAGCAGCTCGGCGAACTTGGCGGCATGCTCGGCCTCCTCGTAAGCAGCCTTTTCCCAATACAGGCCGATTTCGGGATAGCCCTCCCGATGCGCAATGCGGGCCATGCACAGATACATACCCACCTCAGAGCACTCGCCATTGAAGTTGGCGAACAGCTGCTCCTTGATGTAAGCCTTGTCTTCCTCAGTAATGTCGGGATTGTTGGCTACGGTCTTCTCATAGATGCCGAACTCATGCTCAGCGGCCAGCTTACCCTCCTCCATGACCTTGAACTTGGAGCCGGGGACCTTGCAGGTGGGGCAGACAAAGCCCTCGGGGGGCTCACCCTCATGCACATAGCCGCAGACGGGGCAGACATACTTTTTCATAGTGGTTCCTCCTGTTTATGTATTTTTGAATGTGTCCATTTTGATTGCGTAGAGCTCTGCCTTGAGCTTTGCATTCACATCGTCAAAGATATGATGAAACTGGCAGAAATGCTTATCCTTGACGCGGGTGCAGTCATAATCATCGCTGAGGCAGTGATTGAGCTCGAAGGGGCCGTCTATGCTTTCGATAATCAGGCCCAGAGAAATCTCCGCCGGGTCCATAGCCAGGGAATACCCGCCGTTGGCCCCCTTTTGCGAGGTGACGATCCCGCTGCCGGAAAGCTTGCGCAGGATCTTCAGTGTGAATCGCAGCGTAACGCCGGAAAGCTCCGCAATGCGGCTGGCCGGAACAGTGGCCTCCCGGGACTGGATCAAAACATAGACGATGCGCACGGCATAATCCGCTTCGTGTGTGATCCGCAAAGCACTCACTCCTTTTTGTTTACGCTTTTAGTGTACATTATCCCCTGACGGTTTGTCAACACAAACTGCGAAAATATGTCTCATATGCGCAGAAAAATTTCAAAAACCCGCCTGATGGCATCCCAGCGGTAGTTTTTTTCACACTTTTCCGGTATAATTTATTAAAAAAGCATGAGACAAATCGGAATTGGAGGACAAACATATGGAATTGATCAAGATCGATCCGATTGATGCGGACAGAGTGGCCCCTCTGGTAGCCGCATTTCGGGTGCAATTGAAGTCCTATAAAGGCATCCATGCGCAGCCAAAGATAGAGGTTATACCGTCTTGAATATGCTCGAGATCAGAAAGCCTTACACTGGCGAAAAACTGACAACAACCGTTCATGTGGAAGCGGAAGCCTTTGACTACTGAGTTCGATTTACTGAACCGGAAGCAGGAACCGAATACCGTACACCAGACCGTTGACCTGCGCTCTGTGCGAACAAAGTCAGCGGTCTCTTTTTTACCCATTTTCAAAAAGCGGAAACGCAGCTTGCACCAATAACAGCGCAAGTCGGATCGTCCGGAGAACAGAAACGCATCCGTGTAGAAGCTTCTGCACAGATGCTCTTTCGGTTTTATCACTACCCAGCCATAACGCATGTCTCCCCTTTTCTCATTTTATGCTTGACAACCGTGTCACAACTGTATATACTGTATATAAACAGTTAGGAGGAGTCCCTGTGAATATTCTCATCAATAGTGCCTCCCCCGCCCCGATCTATGAGCAGATCTATCGTCAGCTGCGGGAGGCCATTCTTTCTGGTGACTTGCAGGAGGGGCAGCTGCTGCCCTCCATCCGTGCGCTGGCAAAGGATCTCCGTGTCAGCGTCATCACCACTAAGCGCGCCTATGACGAGCTGGAGCATGACGGTTTTCTCTACACCGTGGCGGGAAAAGGCTGCTATGTGGCCAAGAAAAGCGCGGATGCGCTCCGTCAGGAGCATATTCAGGAATGTACACAGCATTTGCAGGAAGCACTGCGTCTGGCGCCCCTTTGCGGGCTCCCTTCCGACGGCATCCAGGAGCTCTTGCAGCTGTTGGAAAAGGAGTGAAGCATTTTGAACGCAATTACCATGGAGCATGTGACCAAGCATTATCCCGGTTTTTCTCTGCAGGATATCAGTCTTGTTCTGCCGCAAGGCGCCATTCTGGGTCTTGTGGGAGAAAACGGCGCAGGAAAAAGCACCCTGATCCGCCTGCTGCTGAACGCCGCGTCCCGTGACAGCGGACACATCACGGTGCTGGGCACCGACAACACCTCCCCTGCCTTTCATCCTCTCAAGGAGGACATCGGCGTCGTTCTGGATGAGGCCTGCTTCCCGGAGGCGCTCTCCGCCCGACAGGTGGGGCGCATCATGGCCGCTACCTACTGCCAGTGGGAGCAGCCGCTGTATGACCGGTATCTCTCCCGCTTTGGCCTTCCGGAGAATAAGCAGTTCCGGGGCTATTCCCGGGGTATGCGGATGAAGCTGGCCATTGCCGTGGCCCTCTCTCACCGTCCCCGCCTGCTGATCCTGGACGAAGCCACCTCCGGCCTGGATCCCCTGATCCGGGACGAAATTCTGGAGATATTCTACGACTTCACCCGGGACGAAAGTCACTCCATCCTGCTTTCCTCCCACATTGTCAGCGACCTGGAAAAGCTGTGCGACTATGTCGCCTTTCTCCACAAGGGTCGACTGTTCCTGTTCAGTGAAAAGGATCGCCTGCTGGAGGAGCACGCGCTGGTCAGCGCCTCTGCGCAGCAGCTGAACGAGCTGGATCCCGCCCTGATCCTGGGCCGCCAGAGCGGCCCCTATGGCGACCGGGCATTGATCCGGCGGGAAGGGCTGCTGCCGGATATGGTGTCCCAGCGGCCCACGCTGGAGGAGGTCATCCTGTTTACTGCGAAAGGAGCAGAAGGAAAATGAAAGCATTGTTGCACAAGGACTGCTATGTTCTGCTCCGGCAGATGAAGTTTCTTCTGGTGGCGCTGCTGCTGTTTGCCGTGATCCCGACCCTGTCCGCCACTGCCTTTTCGATTCTTTATGTGATCATGCTGCCGGTTACCACACTTGCCTATGACGAGCGCTGTCACTGGGATCAGCTGGCTGCCGCCATGCCCTATTCCATCCGCCAGCTGGTGGGCTGCAAATACCTTCAGGGCTACCTGGGAGCGGCCTGCATCGTGCTGCTGTCCCTGTCAGCTCAGCTGCTGCTGGGAAGCGACCCGGCGGACAGTGCCATGACCATTGGCCTGTTTCTTCTGCTGGCGCTGATCCTGTTGGCGCTGATCCTGCCGGTTATGATCCGACTGGGCTCGGAAAAGGGCCGCCTGATCTATATGCTGGCGGCGGCACTGTCTGCGGCACTGGCGGTGGGCCTTCAGGACATTCAGCTGACGCCGGTCCTTTCCCAGCTCCCGGCAGACCGATTCCTTCTTCTGCTGGCCGCTGTTGCGATCGTGCTAAACGCCATCTCTTTTGTTCTCTCGGTTCATTTTTATCAAAAGCGACGGGGCTAAGGCTCGTTTGAAATCAAAAAGGGAGCTGTCTGCGTCTTGCAGACAGCTCCGTTGCTTTTTTACCACAGGTCGCCCCGCTCCAGCTCCTCCTGCATCGCACGCAGCCGCCGGAAGCAATCCCGCCGCGCCTGCTGGGCTTCCTCTACCGTAACACGGACAAACCGCAGCCGATCCCCCGGCCGCTTTTGCGCCAGCAGCGGCAAATCGGCGGTGATGACCGTGCCCAGCTTTACATAGCCGCCGGTGGTCTGCCGGTCGGCCATCATCACGATGGGCTGACCATTGGGTACCTGAATGCTGCCCATGACCACACCATCCGAGAGAATGTTCGGGCTGCGGCCTTCCTTCAGTGCGATGTTCGGGCCCTCCATCCGGCAGCCCATGCGGTCGCACTGCGCGCTCATCCGGTATTCCGAACCGAAGAAGGTATCCAGCCCTGCCGGGGAAAAGGCGTCGTCCTGCGGACCAGCAACCACCCGCAGGGGGCGTTCAGCATCCCATGTACCGGCAAGCCGCCGCTGCGGCAGCCCCCGCAGCCAAAGCTGTGGCTCTCGCAGAGGGAAGCGATCTCCCGCTTTCAGTGCCCGGCCCTCCAGTCCGCCAAATTGGGCGGAAAGGCAGGTGCTCCGGCTGCCCATCACCATGGGAATATCCATCCCCCCGGCAATCGCCAGATAGCCCCGCAGGCCGCCCTTTGCGGCCCCCAGCGCCAGCTCATCCCCTCGATGGGCCAAATACGCACCGCCGGCGGACACCGGCACGCCGTTCAGCACAGCGGAAAACTCCGCTCCGGCCAGCGCAAACACCGCGTCGGTATGAAAGCGTACCCTCGGTCCCAACGCGCAAAGCTCCAGCGCCGCTTCCCCAGGCGCATTTCCCGCCAGAAGATTGGCCTGTGCCAGAGCGATCCAATCCATCGCGCCACAAACCGGGACGCCAAAGGCCTGATAGCCCCGGCGTCCGTCATCCTGCACCGTGGTCTGGAGACCCGGCTGTATGATCTCGATCATGCCTGCTCCTCCATTTCGTGAAAGGTACGGGCGTCGATGGGGACAAATCGCACCCTGTCACCGGCAGACAGAACAAAGCTGCCCTGCTCCCCTTCCATGCGGAACATCCGCAGCGGTGTCCGCCCGATAAGCTGCCAGCCGCCGGGGGATGCCAGTGGATAGATCCCGGTCTGTCCCCCTGCGATGCCCACCGCCCCTGCCGGGATGCGGGTGCGGGGCGTTTCCAGACGGGGACAGGCGATGCTCTCGTCCATTCCTCCCAGATAGGCAAAGCCGGGCAAAAAGCCCAGCATATACACCAGATAGCTGCCGCTGCTGTGGCGGCGCACCACTTCCTCCTCAGAAAGACCGCTGTGGGCAGCCACAAACGGCAGATCAGGCCCAAACTCCCCGCCGTAGCAGACAGGAATGGATATCTCCCGCGATGGCTTTGTCGCAGTAGCAGCGGTGCTGTCCGGGGATATTTGTTTCAAAGCGGTCTGTAAAGCCGAAAAGCTTAACACAGCAGGATCGTAATGAATACAGATTGCGGCGTAGGACGGAACCAGTTCCTCCACCCCGGGGATGGCGGCACGGCGAATTGCCTCCAGTCCGCGAACCACCTCTGCGTTCACCTGCTCCGAGATTACCTGCCCGATCTGCACCATCGCCGCGCAGTCACCGCAGGGATAAACCGTATACTCCATCAGATCAGCTCCCGCATGGGGCACAGCTGCACCCCGGCCTGCTCCAATGCCTGCCGAATGCGCTGCACCGCCGCCAGCGCTGCGATATTGTCGCCGTGTACGCAGATCGAAGCGCAGCGCATCGGCAAAAGGGTTCCGTCCAAACAGGTGACCGTGCCCTCCTGCGCCATTTGCAGAACGCGGCGGCAGGCCTCCTCCGCATCATGGATCACTGCGCCGGGCTGGCTGCGGGGCACCAGACTGCCATCCGGCAGATAGGCGCGGTCGGCGAAAAACTCCGCCGCAAAGGGCTGTCCCAGCAGTTCCGCCTGCTCGCGAAAGGCGCTGGCGTAAGGTGCCAGCACGATCAGCTCACGGCTGTAGTCCCTTGCCGCGCGGCAAATCGCACCGGCAAGCTTTTTATCTTTACACGCCTGATTGTACAAGGCTCCATGCGGTTTTACATGCTGTAGCTCCAGACCATTTGCTCGGGCCATTGCCCCCATGGCACCGATCTGGTACAGCACATAGGCATATACCTCCTCTGGCGAGAGCTTCATCTCCCGCCGCCCAAAGCCCAGCAGGTCGGGATAGGCCGGGTGTGCGCCGATGGCCACCCCCCGTCCGCCGGCCAGCCGGGCGGTTTTCTGCATGATCTGCGGGTCACCGCCGTGCCAGCCGCAGGCCACATTGGCGGAGGTGATGTGTTCCATCAGTGCCTCGTCCATACCCAGCGTATACGCGCCAAAGCTTTCGCCCAGGTCGCTGTTCAAATCCATTTTGACCATAAACTGTCTCCTCCCATATGGAAAAAATCACCGGTCAGCCGACCGATGATTCTTCATCAAGCGATTTATTCTCAGCCGTGCTGCTGCTCCCGGACAGCCTGGCGGAACTGCGTATGAGACTGCTTCAGTTCCTCCAGCGAACGGCCCAGAACATCCTCGGTGCGCTTCATGGCGTCCTCACAATATTCCCCGGCTGCGCGCATCACATCCTTTGCCCGATGCTCGGCAGCGGCAACCATTTCCGCAGCCTTTTTACGTGCCTCCTGGGTGATCTCGTGCTCATTGACCTTTTGCTTGGCGTATTCGTCAGCCTGACGCTTCAGGTTGTCGTATTCCTTTTTACCGGCAGCGATAATCTCGTTCCGCTTTTCCACGATCTCCCGGGCCATTTTCAGGTCGCTGGGCAAGTTGGCACGCACCTCGTCCAGAATATCCAGCACCTTTTCCCGCTCCAAAACGCAGCGATCGTTGCCAAGCGGCATTGACCATGCGTCCTCTACCATTTCATACAGGGTATTGATCAGCTCATCAATGGGGGTTCCTGCCATGGGTCACAACTCCTTTTTATGATTTTCGCAGCGCTGCCGCCACCATGGGTGTCACCAGCGCAGTAATGTCTTGACCTTCCCGTGCCAGACGCTTTACGGCAGTGGAGCTGATTTCGGTCAGGCTTTTGTCTGCCGGCAGCAGCACCGTATCGCACAAAGGCGCGTGCTCCCGGTTGTATTCTGCCATTTCCAGCTCATAATCCGCGTCCATTCCGTTCCGAATGCCTTTGACGATGGCGCAGGCGCCCAGCCTGGTCACATAGGCATACAGCATCTCTTCGGAATAATCCACCGTGACGCACGGGAGCCCGGCCACTGCGTTCTGCAAAAAGGCGATCCGCTCCTCCGCCGTGAACCGATACTGCTTTTCCGGATTGATCATGGCTGCCACCACCACATGGTCGAACAGCCCGGCAGCGCGCCGGATGATATCCACATGTCCCAGCGTCACCGGGTCAAAGCTTCCGGGAACGACAGCCAGCCTCATTCCGTATCCTCCTTGGTGATGATCGTCACTGCGGTATGACCGTAAACATACCGCTTTACTGCCCGATAGGGTGCAGGCGGCTCTGCCAGCCGATCTTCAACGGCACTTTCACAGACTATTATACCACCCTGCGTCAAAATGTCAATTCGACAAATGGTCTCCAGCGCACGATTTAACAGCTCGCCGCCATAGGGCGGATCCAGAAAGATTACATGAAAGCTGCCTTTCCCCTGCCGCTGCAAAAAGGCAAAGGCATCTCCCCGCACCAGCCGGCAGCGGTCACCAAAGCCACAGCTTTTGATATTGGCCTCGATAATCTTCTGTGCGCTTCGGTCGCCCTCCACGATGGTGCAGCCCGCTGCGCCCCGGGACAGGGCTTCCAGTCCCAGCTGTCCGCTGCCGCCAAACAGATCCAGCACCCGTCTTCCCTCCAGATCCCACTGGATGATGTTGAAAACCGACTCCTTGACCCGGTCGGTCGTGGGACGGGTATGCAGGCCCTCCGGTGCTTGCAGACGCTTGCCCCGCGCGCTTCCTGTAATGATCCTCATGTCTGCTTCTCCTTAAAATGATCATAGACCGCCTGAGCGGTCGGCTTCGGCAGGACGGCCTCCAGCTCTGAAAGCTCTGCGGCGGCGATGGCGCGAACCGTGCCAAACTGCTTCAGCAGCGCCTTCTCCCGTGCAGGGCCTACCCCGGGGATGCCCTCCAGCGAGCTCTTTCTCATACGCTTGCCCCGCAGTGTGCGATGATATTCGATAGCAAAGCGGTGTGTTTCCTCCTGAATGCGGCCGATCAGTGCAAACACGGCCGGTGTCGCGGTGATGCCCAGCTCCCGTCCGTCTGCCGTCACCAGCGCGCGGGTGCGGTGGTGATCATCCTTGACCATGCCGCACAGCGGGATCTCTACGCCACGGGCTTGCAGCTCCTCCAGCGCCACGGCCGCCTGCCCCTGTCCGCCGTCGATCAGAAAGAGATCCGGCAGCGGCAGAAAGCCCGTATCCCCTGCCAGCGCCCGATCCAGGCGGCGGCCCAGCACCTCTGCCATTGCCCCGTAGTCGTCACCGCCCACGGCGGTCTTGATCCGGAATTTTTTATATGCACTTTTCAGCGGCTTTCCGTTGTGAAATACCGTCATGGACGCCACCGGGTCGGAGCCCGCCGTATTGGAGATATCATAGGCCTCCATCCGCACAGGCGGCGCGTTCAGTCCCAGCAGTTCCTGCAAAAGATGCAGTGTTTTCCCCGTGCGCTGCTCCGCGTCCTCGGCCTCGGCCAGCTCCAGCGCCGCGTTATCCAGCGCCAGCTGCACCTCCCGATGCTTTTCTCCCCGCTGAGGCAGCTGAATGCTGCACCGGCTGCCCCGCAGCTCGCTGAGAAAGGCCTCCAGCGCCTGCGGATCCTCGATCTCATGGGACAGGCAGATGGTTTTGGGCGCCCAGCACAGCGGGCCGTAGTACTGCTGCAAATAGCTCTCCAAGGCATCGGAGGCGTCGCCCTCATCCAGGCCATCCAGCAGCAGTCGGGAGCGATCCACCAGGACGCCGCCCCGGTAGGACAGCCGCACGATGCAGGCCCGGCTGCCCCGCACAGCAAAGCCCACCGCATCGGTATCCGCGCCGCCGGTGACCACAGCGATACGGGATTGCCGCAGCCGCTGTAACGCCCGGATCCGATCCCGGCAGACCGCCGCCTGCTCAAAGCGCAGTTCCTCAGCCGCCTGCTCCATCTGCTCCTGCAGCTGTTCCTCCAGCTGTGCGCTTTTGCCCTCCAGCACCTGGACGCACTGCTCCATGATCTCCCGGTATTCCTGTTCGGACAGGCGGCCCGTGCAGGGGCCGCAGCATTTTTTCATCTCCAGTTGGAGGCACGGACGCTCCTTTCCGATATCCCGGGGAAAACGCCTGCTGCAGCTGGGCAGCAGAAACACCTCGCTCAGCAGCCGGATGGCGGCATTTGCCGTTCCCCGCCCGCCATAGGGGCCGAAGTACCGTGCGCCGTCCCGCTCCCGCTTTCCGGCCACCGACAGCCGGGGAAAGGGGCCGCTGTCCAGACGGATGAAGGGGTAGCCCTTGTCGTCCTTCAGCAGGATGTTGTACTTGGGCTTATACTTTTTAATGAGGGTGTTTTCCAGCAGCAGGGCGTCCAGCTCCGAGTTGGCAAAGATCGTCTCAAAATGGTCGATATTGGACACCATCCGCCGGGTCTTGACCGTGTGCGCGGCCAGATCGGCAAAATACTGGCTAACCCGGTTCCGCAGCGATTTTGCCTTTCCCACATAAATGATCGTATCCTCCCGGTCGTGCATCAGGTAAACGCCAGGCAGCTGCGGCAGCCGATGGGCTTTTTCCTTCAATTCTTCAAAGGTCACAGACGGCCCTCCCGTTGGTAGTAAAAATGCGCCCTGAACAGGGCGCATTTATGTACCGGTATTTGCTAATTATTCGCCGAAATTGCTCTCGATCAGGGCGCACAGTGCGTTAACTGCCTCTTCCTCATCGGGACCCTCGGCAGAAATCACAATGCTGCTGCCCTTGGTGATGCCCAGAGACAGAACGCCCAGGAGGCTCTTCGCGTTGACCTTGCGCTCAGCCTTCTCTACCATCATGGTGCTGCGGAACTCATTGGCCTTCTGGATAAAGAACGTGGCGGGTCTGGCATACAGGCCGACCTGGTTGGTGACGGTGATTTCCTTCGAATACATAAAAGCATCCTCGCTTCCCATAATTCATGATACTTTAATAATAACAGAGTCGCGGCCAAATGGCAACGATTATTTTTTGTGAAACTGTACAAAACCTTGTGAAATCAGCAGGATTTCCTGACCAAAATATAAAAGAATTCTCTACTTTTTCAGCGTAGCGATGGTCACGCCGTCTTCGCCCTCTCCATACACACCCAAACGGAAGCTTTTGATCTGCGGATGACGCTTCAGGCTGGCCTGCACCCGCTGGCGGAGAACGCCGGTTCCCTTGCCGTGGATGATGCGAACGGTTTCCAGATGCAGCCGTACGGCAGAGTCGATAAAGCGCTCCAACTCCATCACGGCCTCGTCTCCGTTTTGTCCCCGGAGATCCAACTCCATGGAAGGTTTGACCGGAGCTTCCAGCCGGACACTGCCGGAGACCTGCTTCTTTGCGGGCTTCTTTTGACCGAAGTCCTCCATCAGCTGCAATTCCGAGGGCTGCACCTGAATTTTCAGAATCCCGGCCTGCACCTTGACCTTCTCCCCCGGCTTGGGAGTCTCCAGCACGGTGCCCATGGTGCGGGTGGAAACGATTTCCACGCTGTCTCCCGCCCGCAGCGCCCGGGGCAGCGGCATGGCCTTGCGCTCCGCCCGCTGCGCCGCCGCCTTCTTTTCGGCCTCGGACAGCGTCCCGCGGAAGATGGCCCGCGCCGCCGCAAGATTGGCATCCTTGCCGTCGGCAGCCTCCTGCTTCAGCCGTCGCGCCTCTTCCAGCACCATATCGCTGGCCGCGCGGGCGTTGTCCAGGATCTCCCGTGCCTTCAGCTTGGCGTCCATCACCAGCTTTTCCCGTTCGGTCTCCAGGGTGGACAGACGCTCCTGCGCCTTTTTATTGGCCGCCTCGGCGTCCCGCTTCTGCTGCTCTGCCTGTGCTACCTTGCCCTCCAGCAGCTGGCGCTTTTCCTCCAGACGGGAGATCACATCCTCAAACCGCTTGTCCTCTGTGGCAATCAGTCCGGAGGCTGCCTGGATAATCTCCTCGCTCAGACCCAGCCGCTGGGAGATGGCAAAGGCATTGGAGCGGCCTGGCACGCCAAAGATCAGACGATAGGTGGGCCGCAGGGTCTGTACATCAAACTCGCAGGAGGCGTTTTCCACCCCCGGGGTCTCCAGTGCGAACAGCTTCAGCTCGGCATAGTGGGTGGTGGCCGCCACCGTGCAGCCCTGCTCCCGCAGCTTCTGGATGATGGCTCTGGCCAGTGCCGCGCCCTCCACAGGGTCGGTGCCCGCGCCCAGCTCATCCAGCAGCACCAGGGTGCGTTTCCCTGCCACCGCCAGGATCTCCACAATGGTGCGCATATGGCTGGAAAAGGTGGAAAGCGACTGCTCGATGCTCTGCTCGTCGCCGATATCCGCCAGAATATGATCAAAAATGACCACCTTGCTGCCGTCCGAGGCCGGGATCTGCAAGCCGCACTGCGCCATGGCCGTCAACAGGCCCAGCGTCTTGATGCCCACCGTCTTGCCGCCGGTGTTGGGGCCGGTGATAATGACGGTATCCACACTGCCGCCGATGGTAAAGGTCACTGGCACGGCGGTGTCCCGGTTGAGCAGCGGATGGCGTGCCCGCAGGATCTCGGTGCGGCCGCTGTCCAGCAGCGTGGGGCGCATTCCCCGCATTTTGTAGCCCAGCTTTCCCCGGGCAAAGATGAAATCCAGACGGCAAAGGGTCTCGTAATCCCGCCGGATCGAGCCTGCAAACTGGGCAGTCTCTGCCGAAAGCTCCGCCAGGATGCGCTCGATCTCCGCCTTTTCCTTGCCCATCAGGATGCGAATGTTGTTGTTCAGCTCCACCACAGCCGCCGGCTCAATGAACAGCGTGGCGCCGCTGGAGCTGGTATCGTGTACCATACCGGGGAAGGTGCTGCGGTATTCCGCCTTGACCGGTACCACAAAGCGGCCGTTGCGCTGGGTGACGATGTTGTCCTGCAGCGCCTTGGAATTGCCCGAGGTGATCTTGCTCAGCACATCCCGGATCCTGGCCGACGCTGTGCGGATCTGCCGCCGCAGCTGGTACAGCTCCGAGCTGGCATGGTCGGAGATCTCCTCCTCCGAGACGATCACCGTCTCGATGCGCTCCTCCAGATATTTGTTGCCGGTGAGCATGGAGAAATACCCATCCAGCGAGGTCTCGGTGTCCCGCCGTTCCTCCCGATACGCCCGGGTCAGGCGGGCGGCGCGAAGCAGCGCCCCTACCGCCAGCAGCTCCACCGGATTGAGGAAGCCGCCCTTCTCCGCCCGCTCCAGCGACGAGGAGATATCCTTCACGCCGGAAAAGGCCGGACTGCCCTGCAGGCCGATGAGCCGGGAGGCGTCCTCGGTCTCCTCCTGCAATTTTTCGCATTGTGCCAGCGAAGCTTCCGGCCGTAGGGCCAGACACAACTCCTTCGCCGGTTGTGTCGCAGCCTCGGCCGCCAGCAGCTCCAGGATCTTGGGCAGTTCAATGGTGGCCAGAGACTTTTCCTGTAAATTCATGGTTGTTCACCTACGCTTTTATAAAAATCCAGTGTGCGGAAGCCCCGCTCCATAAGGGTCAGGAGACAGTCCTCCGCAAGCTTTTCCAGCCGCCGCAGCTCCTCCGGCGGAAGCTGAAAGGAAAAGAGCTTTTTCAGATCGCAGCTCAGGATGTATCGGGCAGCCGACAGCACGCCGTTTGTCACCGGCTGCTGCCGTCCCGGATTTCCCGGCAGAACACAGCTCCGGCAGCATACTGTGCCGCCCTCCAGCTGGATCACCGGCATCACCGGCTGGGCCTTTCCGCAGACCGCGCAGGCCTCCAGCGCGGGTGCATAGCCCGCAAGCGCCAGATAGCGCAGCTCAAAGGCGGCCTTGATCACCTCCGGCGGACACAGTCCCTCCGACAGCGCGTAAAGGCTGTTGAGCGCCAAACGCAACAGTTCCGGCTCCGCCGGGGCATCCTCTGCCTCGGTGGCCAGCACCTCCGCCAGATAAGAGGCAAGCGCCAGCCGGCTCAGGTCGGTCTGAAGCCCCGGAAACTGCCCCAGGATCTCCGCCTCCTGCAGGCTGGCTCTCCCCTGCTGCTCGTACAGCGTCATCTGGGAGAAGGTGAAAAGCTGGGCAGCCGCCTTCAGCCGGCTGCCCTTTCGCCGCACGCCCCGGGCCTTGACCGTCAGGCAGCCGCGGGTGTCGGTCAGCACCGTCAGGAGTTTGTCCGCCTCCTTATAATCCACGCTGCGGATGGTCAGTCCGCGTACTGTCTGGTACATCCCGCTCTCCTTGTCTGCATCTGGCATAATAGCAATAGGCCTGCGGCAGGCCGGTTCTGACAAACAGCTCCCATCGGGGATCCTTCATATGCGCTCACCTCGCCCTTAGCATTCGCGAACGCGCCCGGTTTACCCCCGGAAAAATCAGCCGTCCTCCGAATAGCCAAAGTTGCGGATCTGGGCGGGATTGTTCCGCCAATCCTCCTTGATCTTGACCCACAGCTGCAAAAACACCTTGCAGTCCAGCAGCGCCTCGATCTCCGGCCGGGCAGAAGCGCCCACCTTTTTCAGCATGGCACCGTTTTTGCCGATGATGATGCCCTTGTGGCTCTTTCGCTCACAATAGATCACGGCGGAGATATGCTCCACGCCGTTTTCCTCCTTCATCAGCTCGATCTCCACCGCTACGCCGTGAGGAACCTCCTTGTCCAGGTTCAGCAGCAGCTTTTCCCGGATGATCTCCGCAATGAGCTGCCGCTCCGGCTGATCGGAGATCATGTCATCGGGAAACAGCTGGGGGGATTCAAAGCACAGCCCCTGCAGCTCCTGCAGGAGGATGTCCAGCCCGTCTCCGGTCTTTGCGCTGACAGGCACCACGGCGGTAAAATCATGGGCCTGGGTATAGGCGGCGATCACCGCCAGCAGCGTCTCCTTTTCCACCGTGTCGATCTTATTGATGACCAGCACCGCCGGCAGATCGTATTCCTTGATCTTGTCGATCAGCAGCTGCTCCGGGATGCCGATGCGGGCCACCGGCTCCACCAGCAGCAGAACGGTATCCACATCGGTGACGGTATCGGTGATGATCTTGACCATATAGTCCCCCAGCCGGGTCTTGGGCTTGTGCAGGCCGGGGGTATCCAGAAAGATCATCTGGCAGTCGTCCCGGTTCAGCACGCCGGTGATGCGTGTGCGGGTGGTCTGGGGCTTGTCGGAAACGATGGCCACCTTGCTGCCGCAAAGGGCGTTGGTCAGGGTGGATTTCCCGGCGTTTGGCCGTCCCACCACCGAAAAAATACCGGTTTTTGTAATCATATGCGTTTGCTTCCTTTCATCACAGGCGGTCCTTCCCCTGCCGTTTTATTGATCCTCGCTGCGGCTCAGGCCCAGAAGCGCGAGGATCGCCTCCTCCTGCTCCCGCATGGCCGCTTTTTCTTCTCCCTCATCCACATGGTCATAGCCCAGCAGGTGCAGCATGCTGTGCACCGTCAGATAGGCGCACTCCCGGGCCAGCCCGTGGCCGTATTCCCTTGCCTGCTCCCGGGCCCGCTGGATGGAGATGATCATATCCCCCAGCGGAACGCTGCGGCTGACAGGATCCATCAGCTCGCCCAGCTCCTCCCCCGGAACACCGCGGTAGAAGTCATTCAGTGGGAAGGACAGCACATCGGTGGCGCTGTCGATCCGGCGGTACTCCCGGTTGTACTCCCGGATGCCCGCATCGTCGGTGATGGTGACGGTCACCTGGCCGTCAAAGGGATAATCAAACCGGGCAAAGGCCGCCTTTGCTGCCAGACGGATCAGCTTTGCCGTGCCGTCCCCGGTCATACCCCGCAGTTCAACCCTTAGCTTTGCCATTTTTCTTCCCCTTTTCCCGGTTTTCCCGTTTCTGATCGTATTCCTCATAGGCCTTGATGATGCGGCTCACCAACTCGTGGCGCACCACATCCTTGTGATCCAGCGTACAGACGCTGATATCCTCCAGATTGCGGATAATCTGCACCGCCTCCTTCAGACCGCTGCGCTTGCCGTCCGGCAGATCCACCTGAGTGATATCTCCGGTGATCACTGCGCGGGAGCCAAAGCCGATGCGGGTCAGAAACATTTTCATCTGCTCCGGCGTGGTGTTCTGCGCCTCATCCAGAATGATAAAGGCATCATCCAGCGTTCGCCCGCGCATATAGGCCAGCGGCGCCACCTCGATGTTCCCCCGCTCCAGATAGCGCTGATAGGCCTCCGGCCCCAGCATATCAAACAGGGCATCATACAGCGGCCGCAGGTAGGGATCCACCTTGTTCTGCAGATCGCCGGGAAGGAAGCCCAGCTTTTCCCCGGCCTCCACCGCCGGACGGGTGAGGATGATGCGGTTGATGGTCTTTTCCCGGAAGGCCGCCACCGCACAGGCCACAGCCAGATAGGTCTTTCCGGTGCCGGCCGGGCCGATGCCCAGCGTAACGATGCTGTTCTGGATAGCATCCACATACCGCTGCTGACCGACGGTCTTGGCTTTGACCGGGCGGCCCTTGGTGGTGACGCAGATCACATCCTTGCCCATCTGGGCGATCTTATCTTCCTGCCCGTCCCGCACAAGGGAGATGACATAATTCACCGACTGCTGATTGATCTGTTCGCCCCGCGCCGCCAGCTGCAACAGCGCCTGTACTGCCGCCTTGCAGTGCAAAACGCCCTCGCCCTCGCCGCAGATCTTGAGTTCTGCATCCCGGCACACCAGCGTGACACCGTATTCCCGCTCCAGAAGTCTGCTGTTTTCATCAAATGAGCCAAACAGGTTGATCAGCTGCTCCACCCGGTCTACTTGAATGATCTGTTCCGTCATCATGCTTTTCTGTCTCCTATCCGATGGGGACTGCCTGCCCGGTGGTCTCGATCAGCTCCACATCCAGTATGCCCAGCCAGGCGCCCCCTTCGCTGCGATGCAGTGAAAAATCGGCCCGGATCAGCTGTGCGTCGGGCTTTTCCCGCCGCAAACGCGCCAGCAACCGCTCCCGCAAAAGGGCTTCCAGCTTTCCCTGGTCGATCTGCGCCTCCTCCGCCCGGCAAAGCACCGTTTGCTCAATGCTCCAGCCCAGCGGCATCCGAAAATCCTCTCGCAGCGACAGGGTATGTCTCTTAATTTGTTTATCATACCACGAAATGCCGTCTTTTTCAATGATTTGCAGCGGAAATCTTCGTGTGCCGACCAGCAAAGAGCCGCCGGTGGGGCGCGTTTCCCCGGGCAACAGCAAATACAGCTCCGACGGCACCGCCGTGCGGTAGGTATGCCAGGTGCGGATATCCGCTTCGGCTTGGGCGTGCAGCAGCGTCACCTGTGTCTCGTCGTTCTGGTTGACCAGATACCCGGTCGCCAGCCGCTCACCGACCTGGACGGTATCTCCCGGCTTCACCAGCGCCGTTCCTGTCCGCACCCGCAGCGCCTCCACCACGCCGGTCAGCTGGGAGACCACATCGCAAGGCGCGGTGTCCTCCGCCCGAATCTCCGGCGTCTGCCGCTCCCATATACGCAGGATCGCGTGTGTTCCCTGGAAATTTAGTGTAAAGTATGATAACTTGTCAGTTCTTATCATAATGCGATTTCGCATCTCACGCAGACGGAATTGGGAGCGTCGTGCCCCCACCTCCAGTCCCTCCGGGCGAAACAGCTCCAGCACCTCGTCCTCGGAAAGGGTCTGGCAGCCCTGTACCTCAATGGTCCAGACCAGGCCGGAAAGGATCCATACCGCAGCAGCGCAAAGCAGCAGTCCCAGCCACAGCGCCCACCGGCGAGTCATCCGCCGGATGGAAAAGGGCGCACCGCGCTTGCGCAAAAGACGGATGCGGCAACCGGTATTGTGCGCATAGGGGCGCAGGGCAAAATAGCCCTCCACCGAGATCCATGCGGTGAAGTGGGCAGGGTCCAGGCACCGCACCTGCCAGAAGATCACGCCGTGGAGCGCACAGAGATTCAGAAACCGCTCGATGGCCGCCCCGGTGATGTCCACCTGCACGCTGCCTCGCAGGTAATTGTACAGTCTCTTCAGCATGCGCCCTCCGGATCATGATAGCGGACGCCGGTGATCCTGCCGCTGATATGAATGCTCTCTCTGTCCATAGCCGTGAGCCGCAGCCGCTCTCCCCGCACCTCAATGGCATAGCTCCGGGCCGCCACGCAGATCCGTTCCTCGCCGTATTCCAGAATGCCCCGGTGTCGCTCCACCATCAGGCTGCGGTCACCGTCCAACGTCAGCATGGGCTCTCCCTGCAAAAAGCCCTCCGGCAGATCCATCTGCTCGGCCGCCAGCCGAAGACGTTGCCGCAGGCTCACCTTCGTTTTGGTTTTCAAGAATGTCATCCCCCTTTTGGGAATAGCTATGAAGGGAAAGGAGGCGACATTCCTGTGCATGGTCGAAATACCCGAATCGCGGACGCCGTGCTGCTGCTGTTTCTGCTGCTTTGCGCAGCGGGGCTGCTGGTGTGGAGCCGGGCGGTTTCCGCCGCCGTCAGCCAGGCGGTCTCGGTTTGTACGCAGGTGCTGCTGCCCGCTCTGTTTCCCTTTCTGGTGCTGTCCAATCTGCTGGTGCGCTCCGACACGCTCCGGCGGCTGTCCGGTCATCTGGAGCCTGTGACGCGCAGTCTGTTCGGGCTGCCCGGCAATTTTGCCGCGCCCCTCCTGCTAGGGGCCGTCGGCGGTTATCCGGTCGGCGCGAAAACGGTCGCGGCGCTGTATCGCGCCGGCGGCTGCCGCCGTGAAGACGCTCTGCGGGCGCTGGGCTTTTGCAACAACGGCGGGCCCGCCTTTTTCATCGGTGCGCTGGGCGCGGGGCTGCTGAATGATCCCGCCCTCGGTCTGCGCCTCTATCTGACGCATCTGCTGGCCGCGCTGCTGATCGGGATGTTCTGTCCAGGAAGTAAAACAGCTGTAAAGTCAAGCAGCTCTACAGAGTCTCTGTCCGATAGCGGGCCCTTTCTCCCGGCCCTGCTCAGTGCTGTTACAGATGGATTTGGTGCATTTCTCAATCTCTGCGCCTTTGTGCTGCTGTTTTCCGTATGGATCTGCCTGCTGCGGCAGCTGCCGGGCTTTTCGGTCCTGCCACAGGGCTTGCAGGGACTGCTCTGCGGTCTGCTGGAGCTGACCTCCGGCACGGGGCTTCTGTGCTCTGCGGCACTTCCCGCCGACGCTTTGTGTGCAGCACTGTCCTTTCTCTGCGGATGGGGCGGCCTTTCGGTACAGCTGCAAACCATCAGCCTGCTGCATGAGGTCGAGCTTCCCTGCCGCCGCAGCCTGTGCTGTAAGCTGCTGCAGGGCTTGCTGGCTGCCGGGTTGAGTGTGCTGCTGTGTTGATTTT
>CAZYAD010000026.1:0-18686 GCA_964646225.1 uncultured Oscillospiraceae bacterium | reverse complement strand
CTCAGTTGGGAGAGCGTTCGGTTCGCATCCGAGAGGTCGAGGGTTCGAATCCCTTCGGGTCCACCAGCAAAAAGTCTCTTTTGTCGGTCAGACAGAGGAGACTTTTTTTATGGTGCAGTCTGTGTGGTATTCGTCCACCGCAATTCCGTCAGAATTGCGGTGGATTTTTTATGCGGAAAAGTGTGCAGGGAGGCGGTGCTCCCCTGCGATTTGACCTGGATTTCACATTCCCTGTCTTTTTGATTTCACATGATGAGCCTAAAATAATGACTGTAACAGAGAAATCCAAAGCAATCACAGTTGTCTGAAAGGAGACATTGAAATGAAAAAGCTGATTACTATGATGATGGCCGCCGCGCTGGCCCTCTCCATCCTCACCGGCTGCACCGGCAGTCAGGGCGGCACCGTTGCCACCGACGGCTCCACCTCCATGGCCAAGGTCATCGGTGCGCTGGGAGAAGCCTATGAAGCCGAAAGCGGCGTCAAGGTGACCTATAACCCCACCGGCTCCGGCTCCGGCATTCAGGCCGTGCAGGAGGGCCGCTGCGACATCGGACTTTCTTCCCGCAGCCTGAAGGCGGAGGAAAAGGCCGCCGGTCTGGTCGAAACGGTGCTGGCCTATGACGGCATCGCCATCATCGTCCATCCCGACAACCCGGTGTCCGACCTGACGCTGGAGCAGCTTGCCGACATTTACACCGGGAAGCTCACCGACTGGAGGGAGGTCGGCGGAAACGACGGGGAGATCGTCCTGATCGGCCGGGAGGCCAACTCCGGCACCCGGGATGGCTTTGAATCCATCACCGACACCAAGGATGCCTGCCGGTATCGCCAGGAGCTCTCCTCTAACGGCGATGTGATCACCACCGTGGCCAACAACCCCAACGCCATTGGCTACGCATCCCTTGCCACCGTCAAAAACACCGTAAAGGCGCTCTCCGTGAATGGTGTTGTGCCTGCCGAGGAAACCGTCCGGGATGGCAGCTACGCGGTGCAGCGGCCCTTTGTGCTGGTGACCAAGGCGGATACCGCCCTTTCCGCAACGGCGCAGGCCTTCTTTGACTACATGATCTCCGGCAAGGCCAATGAGCTGATCTCCAATGCAGGCGCAGTCCCGGCAAACTGAAACACGGATCGCTGGCGACGGTTCTGCCGCCGCCGGTGGCATTCGGGGTGATAACATGAAAAAGAACGATCGTTTAGAGTCTCTGATCCACGGGATCTTTTTGATTTTGGGTCTTGTGACCGTTGGCTGCGTGTTGCTGATCACCATCTATCTGGTTTTGTCCGGGCTTCCGGCCATACGGGAGATCGGCCTTGGCAGGTTCCTGTTCGGCCGGGAGTGGGCCTCCTCCGCAGAGGATGCACAATATGGCATTCTGCCGTTTCTGCTGACCAGCATTTACGGCACGGCAGGGGCGATTCTGATCGGCGTGCCTGTGGGCTTTTTGGCAGCGGTGTATCTGGCAAAGCTGGCGCCGCCGGGGGTCCGGAGCCTGATGCAGCATACCGTCAGTCTGCTGGCGGGCATCCCCTCGGTGGTATACGGCCTGGTGGGCATGATGGTGCTGGTGCCGGGCATCCGAAGCCTTTTTCAGCTTTCTGACGGCGCCAGCCTGCTGGCGGCCATTCTGGTGCTGGCGGTGATGATCCTGCCCTCCATCATCAAGGTGTCGATCACGGCGCTGGAGGCGGTGCCAAAGGAGTATGAGGACGCGTCCCTGGCGCTGGGGGCCACCCCGGTGGAGACCTGGTTCCGGGTCTCTGTCCCGGCGGCAAAAAGCGGGATCGCCACCGCAGTCGTGCTGGGGGTGGGCAGAGCCATCGGCGAGGCCATGGCGGTGATGATGGTATGCGGCAGCGCACCCAATATGCCGGATTCGCTGTTTCAGAGCGTTCATTTTCTCACCACCATCGTTGGCAGCGAAATGGCCTATTCCAGCGGATTGCAGCGGCAGGCGCTGTTCTCCATCGCGCTGGTACTGTTCCTGTTTATCATGCTGATCAATGGTGTGCTGTCCTTCTTCCTGAAAAGACGAAAGGAGGGTACCTCGTGCTGAAACAGAAAATACCTGCAAAACGCCGGCTTTATGTGGCAACCATGAAAGGGCTGATGGGCCTGTCGATCCTGACGGTGGCCGCACTGGCGGTGTTTTTGGTGGGGTATGTGATGGCAAAGGGTCTTCCCCATATTACATGGGAATTTCTGACCACCGATGTCAGCTATCTGCATGACCGGATCGGCATCCTTCCCAATATCCTGAACACGGTGTATGTGATCCTTGCCACCCTTCTGATGGTGCTGCCCCTTGGCGTGGGCGCGGCCATTTATCTCAACGAATATGCCACCAACAGGCGGCTGGTAAGCCTCATCGAATATGCTGCCGAGGTGCTGTCCGGGATCCCCTCCATTATTTACGGCCTTGTGGGAATGCTGCTGTTTTCCAACCGCATGGGCTCCTGCCTTCTGGCCGGAAGCCTGACGCTGGTGATCATGAACCTGCCCAACATCATGCGCACCACCCAGGAAAGCCTGAAAACCGTTCCCCAGTCCTATCGGGAGGGGGCTTTTGGATTGGGCGCGGGAAAGTGGCGGGTCATCCGCACGGTGGTACTGCCAGGCTGCGTGGACGGCGTGATCACCGGCTGCATCCTGTCCGTCGGGCGGATCATGGGGGAAAGCGCGGCCCTGCTGTTCACTGCGGGCTTTGCCCACAACCTCAACGGCTTTTTCACCGGTATGACCAGCGCAGGCTCCACCCTTTCGGTAGCCCTGTATTCCTACGCCAAAACCGACGGCGAGTTTGAGGCCGCCTTTGCCATCGCCGCCATTTTGATGGTGCTGACCGTGATCGTCAATTTCTGCGCTTCCCGGGTGGGAAGCTTTTTCAAAAGGAGGAACCTGCAATGAGCATTTTGTCTGCCGAAGAGCTGTGCCTGTGGTATGGCAATACCCAGGCCCTGAAGCATATCAGCATTGAAATTCCCGAAGCGAGCATCACCGCGCTCATCGGCCCTTCCGGCTGCGGAAAGTCCACCTTCCTGAAAACGCTGAACCGCATGAACGACCTGGTGCCCGGTGTGCGGATCACCGGGCAGGTCTGCTACCGCGGCGAAAACATCTATGCCCCCGGCGTGAATGTCAACCGGCTGCGGCGGCAGGTGGGCATGGTGTTCCAGAAGCCCAATCCCTTCCCCATGAGCATTTATGATAATGTGGCCTACGGCCCCCGCACCCACGGAATCACCGGCAAGGCAGAGCTGGATGAGCTTGTAGAGCAGTCCCTCCGCGCGGCCAACCTCTGGGAGGAGACCCGCGACCGGCTGAAAAAGAGCGCGCTGGGGATGTCCGGCGGTCAGCAGCAGCGGCTGTGCATCGCCCGCGCCCTGGCGGTGGAGCCGGAGGTCCTGCTGATGGACGAGCCCACCTCCGCCCTGGACCCGATCTCCACCTCCAGGATCGAGGAACTGGCGATGGAGCTGAAGAAGAAATATACCATTGTCATCGTCACACACAATATGCAGCAGGCGGTGCGGGTGTCCGACAATACCGCCTTCTTCCTGCTGGGGGAGCTGGTGGAGTTCGGCAAGACCGATGATCTGTTCTCACAGCCCGTGGATCGGCGCACCGAGGATTACATCACCGGCAGATTTGGTTAAGGAGGAAGCCATGAGAAACAGATTTGATGAGCAGCTGTTTGAGCTGAATCGGGAGATCATTGAAATGGGCGCCATGTGCGAAGAAGCCATCGCCTCCGCCGTCAAAGCGCTTACCGACGGGGATCCGGAGCTGGCGGGCCGCGTCAGGAAGGACAGTGGCGCGATCGACCAGATGGAGCGCGATATTGAAAGCCGCTGCATGAAACTCCTGCTGCACCAGCAGCCGGTGGCCCGGGATCTCCGCCTGATCTCCGCAGCTCTGAAAATGATCACCGACATGGAACGCATCGGCGACCAGGCAGAGGACATCGCGGAGATCGTCACCTTCCTGAAGGGCCGCACCATGGAGGGGCTGGAGCTGATTGAAGAAATGGCCCGCGAGACCATCGGCATGGTGACTGCCAGTGTGGACGCCTTTGTCAAAAAGGACATCGGGCTGGCGCAGCAGGTGATCGATCGGGATGACATCGTGGACGATTATTTTTTCCGGGCAAAGCGGGATATCATTTCCATGATCGCGGAAAATCGCACAGACGGCGAATTTGCACTTGACATTCTGATGATTTCCAAGTATTTTGAACGCATCGGAGACCACGCGACCAATATTGCGGAGTGGGTGATCTATTCGGTGACCGGCACCCACAAGGAGGGGTAAGATATGATTTGGTATGTTGAGGATGACGCAAGCATCCGTGACATCGCGGGCTACGCGCTGCACGCTGCCGGCTTTGAGACCTGTGGCTTTGCGGATGGCCTTTCCTGTTGGGAGGCGCTGAAGCAGGAAAAGCCGGATCTGATCGTTCTGGATGTGATGCTCCCCGGCATGGACGGCATCGAGCTCCTGTCCAAAATGAAGGAGTCTGCGGAATACAGCACGATCCCGGTGATCATGGCCACGGCCAAGGGCCAGGAGTATGACCGCATCTGCGGTCTGGATCTGGGGGCGGACGATTATATCGTAAAGCCATTCAGCATGATGGAAATGGTATCCAGGGTCAGGGCCGTCCTGCGCCGCAGTCAGCCGCAGCAGGTATCCAAGCTGCTGAAGGTCGGCGGCCTGGTGGTGAATCTGGATGAGCACACCGTTGTCCTCGACGGCAGCCGCGTGCAGCTTACCTACAAGGAGTATGAGCTGCTTTGTATGTTTCTGTCCCATCCCGGCATGGTCTATACCAGAGAGCAGCTGTTTTCTCAGGTGTGGAAGCTGGCCTATATGGGGGATTCCCGCACGGTGGATTCCCATATCCGCACCCTGCGGCAGAAGCTGAATGGCTACGGCAGGATGATCGAGACTGTCCGCAATGTGGGGTATCGCTGGGAGTCTGGCTATGACAGGTAAAATCTTCAGGTCGATCCTGGCGGTGGCTGTCATGGTGCTGACCGCCACGATGGCCGTCATCGTTGGCATCATGTATCCGTATTTCGGCAATATGCAGGAGGCACAGCTGGCAGACGAGCTGCGTTTGGCTGCCGAAGCAACCCGGCAGCTGGGCAAGGGCTATCTGGAGCAGCTGGAGCCCAACGGCTACCGCCTGACCTGGGTGGATGCCGACGGTACGGTATTGTTTGACAGCTATGCAGATGCGGCTTCCATGGAAAACCACGCAGATCGTGAGGAAATCCGGGAGGCCCTTGCCTCCGGCACAGGCAGCAGCGCCCGCCGGTCCTCTACCCTGACGGAGCAGACTCTTTATCAGGCGACCCGTCTGGAGGACGGCAGTGTTCTTCGCATTTCGGTCAGCCGGGCGACTGCATTTGTTCTGGTGCTGGGGATGCTCCAGCCCATCGTTATGCTCCTGCTGCTTGCGCTGGCGCTCTCCGCATGGCTGGCTGACCGGATGGCCAGACGGGTCGTAGAGCCGCTGAACAGGCTGGATCTGGAAAATCCTCTGGAAAACGATACATACGAGGAACTGTCCCCGCTGCTTCGCCGCATCCATGGGCAGCACCTGGAAATCGACCGCCAGATGCGGGTCCTGAAGGACAAGCAGGAGGAATTTGACCAGATCACCGGCAACATGAAGGAGGGACTGGTCCTTCTGGATGGCAGGGGCAGGATCCTGAGCATCAACCCTGCGGCAAAGGCGCTGTTTGGCGCAGAGACCTCCTGTCTGGGAAAGGACTTCCTGACGGTTGACCGCAAGCCGCAGACGCGCATGGCACTGGAGGAAGCCACAGCACAGGGGCACGCGGATTTCCGTGCCGGAAAGAACGGCCGGGAGTACCAGTTCGATCTGAGCCGCATCGATTCTGACGGCAGCAGCCACGGCATGGCCATCCTTGCCTTTGATATCACCGAGCAGGTAAACGCGGAAAAGCATCGTCAGGAGTTCACCGCCAATGTGTCCCACGAGCTGAAAACGCCGCTGCAATCCATCATCGGATCTGCGGAGCTGATGGAAAACGGCATCGTAAAGAACGAGGATGTGCCCCGCTTTGTGGGGCATATCCGCAAGGAGGCCTCCCGACTGGTCTTTTTGATCGACGATATTATCCGTCTGTCTCAGCTGGATGAAGGCGCCGAAATGCCCCGCGAGGAGGTGGCGCTGAAGGCGCTTTCGGAAGAAGTCTGCGAGACGCTGTCCGATGCCGCCAAGCTGAAGGATGTTTCTCTGGAGGTGACCGGCGATGATGGGGTTGTCCATGGCGTCCGCAGGCTGCTCTATGAGGTGGTTTACAATCTTTGCGACAATGCCGTGAAATACAACCATCCGGGCGGCAGTGTGAAGGTGCATGTGGCGCAGACGACCGGCGAGGTGCTGCTGCGGGTGCAGGATACCGGCATCGGGATCCCACACGAGCATCAGGACAAGGTGTTTGAACGCTTCTACCGTGTGGATAAGAGCCACTCCAAGCAGTCCGGCGGCACCGGCCTGGGCCTCTCCATTGTAAAGCATGCGGTACAGTATCATCACGGCAAGATCACCATGGAGAGCGAGCCGAACCGGGGAACCGTGATTTCCGTCCGGTTTGATACAGGCGTGAGCGCAGATGCAGGTCAACCCCAGCGGGCAGAATAATCCGCAATGATCGCGCCGACGGCTTTCCCACAGATATACACGATGCTTTGACAAGCTGAAAAGCCGCGGGCCTCTGGCCCACGGCTTTTTTTGAGATGAATTGCGCACCAAAATTCGACTATATTTTTTGCGTTTTCGATTGTTTTACGGTTTTAGGGTTTTTGCGTTACTTTGCAGCGTTACCGGAGATTTTCCAGGAAACGGTGCAGGATGGCAGCCGTCTGGCTGCGGGTCGCGCCGCCCTGCGGCAGCAGCCGGTTTTCCGGCGTGCCGGAGACCAGCCCGCGGGCATTGGCCCAGGAAAGTGCCTCCGCCGCCCAGGGGCTGACCTGCCCCGCGTCGGTAAAGCGGCTCAGCTGGCCGCGATCGGCGGTTTCATAGCCTTTTTGAGCCGCATAGCGGTACAGGATCAGCGCCAGCTGCTCCCGCGACAGCGGGTCATTTGGGCCGAAGCTGTGCCGGGAATAGCCCTGCACGATGCCGCTGCCCGCAGCCCAGCGGACGGCCTCTGTATACCAGCTGTTTTGCTCCACATCGGCAAAGTCCGCGCCGCCGGTGCCGGCGGGACAGCCCTCCATGCGCCACAGGATGGTCACCAGCATGGCGCGGCTGGTGCTGTCGCCGGGCGCGAACCGTCCACCGCCGACGCCGTCCATCAGCCCCATGCGGGAGACATAGGCCACATCCTCGTAAAACCAGTCGCCGGGCTGCACATCGCTGTAGCCCGGGTCATCCCCCAGCGGCAGCCACGCGGCGTACAGATGGGTGTTGACCTCCACCCGGTGGGCGGCAAAGTCCCAGGCCTCCCGGCAGTCGACATCCCGATACCAGCCGCCAAAGCGGTACCCCGGCCGTCTGGGATCGGCCGGGCGGGGAAGCAGTGCGCCCTGCGTCACACTCAGGGAGGCCACGGCGCTGCCCTCGCCGGTGTGGAAGACCACCAGACAGCTGTCGGATACCGTCACCGTCAGACCGGCGGTCTTTACCGGCCAGCTTCCGCTGCCATCGGCAAGGGAGACCTGGCAGTTCCCGTTTTCCACCCGGGAGGCACCCTGCTCCGCAATGACCTCCAGCCGGAAGCTGCCCACCGGCACCTCCTCCGGCCAAAGCTGCCCGCCGGAGAGGGACAGCCAGTTGAGATAATGAGCCCGGCGATGATCCCGCAGGGCGATATCCGTGCTTTGCACGCCGCTGTAAAGCTCCTCGCCTTCCTCCACCGGACGGAAAAAGCTGCTGTCATAATACAGCTCATCCTGCATGGCGTACATGGTGTATTCGCCGCCCTCCGCCCGGCGCAGGTTCAGGGTGACGGTGATGATATCACCGGTAGCCGCCTGCACCTGAGACCGGCCCTCGGCCGTCAGGGTAAACACATAGGTGGGCTCCGCCGCCCACACGCCCAGGGCCAGCAGCCCCGGCAGCACGGCCCACAGCAGGACCCGTTTCACAAGTGTTCGCATCGTTGCCCCTCCCTGTTACTTGCTGCGGATCAGATCAACCACGGCGGCAGCATCGCTTACATTGATATTCCTATCACCGTTCACATCCGCACGGAGGAATTTCTCCATGGTGACCTTGTTGAAATCACCATAGCGGGCGTTGTACAGGTCATAAATCAGCTGAGCATCGTTGGCATCCACCTTGCCGCTCTTGTTCACATCGCCGGTATAGTTGATCTCGATGGGCTTGTCGCTGATGATGGACAGGTCAGAGGCGGTGAGTGCAGGTGCGCTGGTCCCGATCACCAGAATGCAGTAGCCGTTGTACTTTTCAGACCAGAACATCGACTGGCCCTGATAGGCATAAACGCCGGTCGTCAGCTTGTCGCATGCCTTGACCACCAGCCAGCAGGCGGTGCCGTTGCATTTCACATATTCTGAAACGGTTGTATCACTCGTTTTCACGCTCTTGTTCACGGTGAACACCAGCTCACCGGCATCGGTGACCTTTTGGATGGTATAGCTGCCGCTATTGCCGTGCGTCACCGCTGTGGCACTGCCACCCATGGTGGCGGTGACAGTGTAATCGTAATTGCTGTCCTGCGTCACCGTCAGGGTATAGGACTGCCCGACTATGGCGGTTTCCGTATAGTTCTTCACATCCGCTGCGCCGGAGCCTGTCACCGACACCGGCACAGCCGTCCGCCGGATGGTGATGACGATCTCGCCCTTGATGTCCGCGCCAGGGATGGTCAGTGTTCCGTTTTCCAGCGAAAATCCCGTATAGTTGCTGTCGTTGATCTTAACCGATGCTCCCAGCGTATAACCGTTCTCGGTGGGCAGGGTGCAGGTGTAATCCGTGCCGTAGGTCGCCATTTGGGCCTTCGGCAGTGTGATATTCATAGAGTCGATGGCTTTTTCAAATGTCACCGGATACTGTTTGGGTGCTTTTGTGATGGTGATTACCAGATCGCCGGTGACGCGGGAAATGGTATAGCTGCCACTATTGTCGGATGCCACCGTTGTGGCACTGCCGCCCATGGTGGCAGAGACGGTGTAGGTGTAGTACTCCCGGTTTTCATCCGTGATTTTGAAGGAATAGTCATCGCCGTAGGACGCGGTGTCATTGCCCGTGTAGGAAATACCGTCCGCTTTGAAGCTGACGGAATAGCCGCTTTTATGGATCGCCGTGGTGACGGGACTGCCGGTGATCGTGGCTGCGGTCAGATCATGCTCCACCGCGCTTTCCGAGGTGCCAAAGGCGGCGGAGGTCAGGGTCAGCGTTGCGCTGCCTTCGATTTCAGCGGTCTTCATTTTCAAAGCGTAGGTGTGAGGCATGGTCAGAGTCGGTCCGTACTGCACCAGCTTGGCTTTGCCGTTATCGAAGCTCCAATCCGCGTTGGTGCCCGTGGGGGTGAGATAGCTGCTGTTATAGGTGAGCTCCAGCTGCGCGGCAGAGAAGCTGTCGCCGGTGACCTCGATGCTGTAGGTGATCTCGCCGCCGCACGCGGCGGCACTCGGGCCGGAAAGGGCGGCCGTCCAGCCCTGAGGAGTTTCCGCCTCGGGCTCCTGCTCCACAACGGTGAAGGAAACAGGAGTACAGGTCGGGGTTGTCCATTCGCCGTCATTGTCATAAATATTGATAGAAGAAACACTGATATGGTGTGTTCCCAATTCCGCTGTCTCCGGAACGCGGAAATAGTAAGTACCCAGTTGCGTTACCGCCCTGTTATTTGCCGGAGAAACAATTGGATGGATAACATCTAACGCAGTAGATGTCGGTTGTCCTTTTTCAATTCTCTCAACGCCATCGGTTTCTTCCCATCTGACATATTCCAGATTTGGAAACTCAATATCAAAATTGCCGCCGTTTTTTGTTTCCGGATCCACATTCACCGTTACGGCGATCTCCCCGCCGCGGGCTACGGTGGTTTTGTTCAGCGTCAGTGTTACCACCGGTTCTTCCGCTGCCAGGAGCGGTACACAAAGGTTCAACAAAAGGGAAATGCCAATCAAGAATCCTGCTGCTTGTTTCAAGGCGTTTTTCATGTCACACGTCCTCTTTTCAGTCGAATTTTGGTGCGCTGTTGCCTTCATTATAGCAACCCCTGTTTGTGCGCACAAGTGCAAAATGCTGGAAAATCACGAATTTCCGCGAATTTTTTGTGGAACTTTCAAAAAACTGCCCCGCGACTCACGCCGCGAGGCAGTTCTCAACAAAATATATGCAGCGGTCATCGCCTTTCCGCTCATTGCGGCGCGGAAAGCGCCTGGGTGATGTCCGAACGGAACTGCTGCCAGGTATCCTCATCCTCGGCAAAGTGCTTCGGGCAGAGCTTCCCGGTGACATCGTAGTGACGGATCACATCGTCGCTGTCAAAGCCGCACAGCCGGCAAAGCCAGACGGTGAGCCGCACCAGAGCGTCGTAGCTTTCCGGCGTGAAGACACCGCTGTCATCGGGGTGACACACCTCAATGGAGAGGGTGTCCCGGTTGCGGTGGTTGGTGGCTGAGGATTTTTCCCACAAGGGGACGCACTGGAGGATCTCGCCCTCCAGCCCCACCAGAAAGTGGGAGCTGACCTCGGTGGTCTCCTGGGCGAAATAGTCCCGGTTCTGCCGGGCGGTGGTGCCGGGATTGCCCACATAATGGATGACGATGGCGTTCAGCTCTTCGAACTCCACGCCCCGGCGGCCCGCGCCGTTGACCGGCACCAGCTGCACCTCCACCCAGTCGGGCAGCTCGGCCTGCTGCAAAAAGCGCAGGGTGGTGTTTTCCGGCGTTGCAGGGAGGGTCTCTGGCCCCTCCTCCGGCGTGGCCTGGGCCGGTAGTTCTGCCGAACGGCGGGTCAGCCGCAGCAGGGTGAGCAGGGCGCAGAGCGCCAGCAGCAGCGCCAGCACGGTGAGCAGCAGCCGCCGCCGACGGCGGCGCTTTTTCCGGGCCAGACGGCGGGCCCTGGCCTCCTCGACGGTGATCTCAGTCATGGGGCAGCTCCTCCGGCACAGGCTGGCACAGCGGCAGGACGATCCGCGCCTTGAACAGGTCGCCGTCGATGGACAGGGAGAAGTCGCCCTTTTGCAGCTCCACCAGACTTTTTGCGATGTTCAGCCCCAGCCCGCTGCCCTCGGTGTTGCGGCTGCTGTCGCCCCGGACAAAGCGCTCCATCAGCTCGTCGGGAGAGAGATTGAGCTGCTGCCGGGAGATGTTCTTCACCGTGAGCACGGCGCGATCCTCCTGCCGGATGGCGTCCAGATAGAGCCGGGTGCCGCTCTGGGCATATTTGCAGGCGTTGTTCAGGAGATTGTCCAGCACCCGCCACAGCAGGCGGCCATCGGCCAGCACCGAAAGGGGCTCCTCCGGCAGGGTGACGATGGGCTCCAGCCCGGCGGCCCGGAGGCGCTCCTCATACTCGCCCAGCGCCTGATCCAGGATCTCCCGCAGATTGGTGGGAACCAGCGTGCAGGAAAGGTTGCCGGTAGAGGCCTTGGAGGCCTCCACCAGATCCTCGGTGAGCTTTTTCAGCCGCTTGGCCTGGCGGTCCAGCACCGCCAGATACTGGGCCTGCTCCTCCTCGGTGGGATCCTTTTGCAGCAGATCCACATAGTTGACGATGGAGGTCAGCGGGGTCTTGATATCGTGGGAAACATTGGTGATCAGCTCGGTCTTGAGCCGCTCGGAGCGCATCCGCTGCTCCACGGCCAGGGAAAGCCCCTGCCCCAGCGAGCTGAGGTTTTCACCGTGCTCCCGCAGCTCGCCGTGCAGGCGGCACAGATCGATGGGGCTGTCAAAGTCGCCGCAGGCCAGCGCCTGGCCGGCCTGCCTGAGCTCCAGCATCTGCCGGGCAAGGGAGCAGAGAACCAGGGTGAGCCCCAGATTGAGCACCAGAAGAAAAAAGGTCTCGCGGCTTTCGGCCAGCAGCACCTCCAGCAGGGCCACGCCAAGACAGATCGCCGCCACCCGCCAGGTGAGCCGGACGCTCTGCCAGAGAGAACGGATGGCCCGTACCGTCCGACTGCACAGGCGGCAGCACAGGCTGCCGCACTGCCAGATCAGGGAGCACCGCCACCATTTGCCCCTTTTGAAGCGGGTACACAGGGTCAGCAGCATGGCCAGCGCCAGCATGGCACAGAGGGTGAGAACGCCGCTCATCAGCAGAAAGACCGGCAGCCCTCCGTCACTGTTGGTGAGCTCCAGCGCCAGTACGGCCAGCATGGTCAGTGTAAAGCCCATGATGCACAGATACAGATCCAGCGGGATGCGATCCTGCACATTGAGGACAATGTCCTCCCGGCCCCGCCGGTGACCGGCGGCGCAGCACAGGAAGATCAGGTCGGCAGCGGCGGCAAAGGCGCAGATCACCAGCAGGATCGGCGCCAGCGTCCGCAGCCGGTAGATCTGCCGGAAACTCAGATATCCCCGGAGGTAGGCATCCCGGACGGTTGGCGGCGAGACCACGCCCGCCAGGAAGCGACAGCCGTCCAGCTCCTCCTGCACCAGACAGCCCAGCAGCAGGCCGTCCGATGAGCGCTCCGGCAGATCGGGCTGCGCGGCGGGCTTCCGGCTCAGGCGGAACTGATTTTGCAGATACTGCTCATAGTCCTCCGGCGAGGAAAAGTCGGTGACCTCCAGATAGGCGGTCTCGTCCGCATCGGTCTCCTGGGAGGTCTGGAGGATCAGGGCCTCCAGCAGGCCGGGATCGTTGTACAGATAGCAGTCGGAGACGGGATCCCAGGCGGCAAAGCGCAGATTGGAGCCTTCGAGGTCTGTATAATAATTGGAAAGGGGCTCCCCGTATCGAAACGAGGAGTAAATGCTGCAGATATCCGACCACATCTCGGAAAAACAGGCCTGAGTGCCGTAATAGTCCACCACGCCCTCGGTGTAGAGACCGTATTCATAGGCCTCGATGGTCACGCAGGCGGACACGCTGAACAGAAACACCAGTGCCGCCAGCAGCAGTACGCCGAAGGTCTTTGCGGCGAGCGAATGGGTGAGCGGAGCTTTCATGCGCGGCCCTCCTTGTCCATCTTATAGCCCAGGCCCCAGACTACCTTGATGTAGCGGGGGTCGGAGGGGTTGATCTCGATCTTTTCCCGCAGGTGCCGGATGTGGACGGCCACCGAATGCTCCGAGCCGATGGAGGCCTCGTTCCACACCTGCTCATAGATCTGCGCGGAGGAAAAGACCCGGCCGGGGTTGCGGATCAGCAGATGCAGAATGCCGTATTCACTGGGCGTGAGGGACACCGGCTGACCGTCCACCGTGACGGTCTTGTCCCGGTCGTTGAGCTCCACGCCGCCGATGACATAGCGGCCGGGCTCCTGCACCTGCGCCCCCAGAAGGGTGTAGCGCCGCAGCTGGGAGCGGACGCGGGCCAGTACCTCCAAGGGGTCAAAGGGCTTGGTGATGTAATCATCCGCGCCGGTGTTGAGCCCCAGCACCTTGTCGGCGCTTTCGCCCTTGGCGGTGAGCAGGATGATGGGGATGTTGGAGCTTTCCCGCAGTCGGGCCGTGACGGCAATGCCGTCCAGTTCGGGCATCATAATGTCCAGCAGCACCAGCTGGATGTCGTTGGCGCGGATGATCTCCAGCGCCTGTCTGCCGTTGAAGGCCTCAAAGAGGCGGTAGTCCTCCTGCGAGGACAGATAAATTTTCAAGGCGGCCACGATGTCGCGGTCATCGTCGCAGATCAGAATGTTGTACATGGCGTGTCATCTCCTCGGGACTATTGTAGCAGATTGCAGACGGCACGGCCAGAGAAAAAACATTAAAAAATGTTTAAGACCGGCAGCTTAACGGAATCTTAATCAGCATTCGCCGCCGTTCTTAAAAAAGAGCTGCTATGATGATGGCGAAATCCCGAAAGGAGGACGCAGTTATGGAGCTTTTTGAGATCATGCAGGGGATGAGCCTTGCGTTGAAGGTGACAACGGTCTATTTTGCACTGGTGGCGGTGCGGTGGATGCTGGTCGGGGAGCAGCGCTGGCCGGAGGCCGCGCCCCGGACCCGCTTTGCGGTGGTCATCGCGGCCCGCAACGAGGAGGCGGTCATCGGGCGGCTGGTGAAAAGCCTGCTGGCGCAGGACTATCCCCGGGAGCTGTTTGATGTGTTCGTGGTGCCCAACAACTGCGAGGACGATACGGCGGGGACGGCCTTTCGCGCGGGGGCGGAGATCCTGCTGTGCGATTATCCCGTGCGGCACAAGGGAGACGCCCTGCGGCAGGCGTTTTTTCAGCTGGAGGGGCGGGGCTATGATGCCTATGTGGTGTTCGACGCCGACAATGTGGTGGACAGGCAGTATCTGAAAAAGACCAACAATGCCTTCTGCGCCGGAGCGCGGGTGGTCAAGGGGCGGCAGATGGCCCTCAACCCCCGGGAATCCTGGGTGGCGGGGTGCTATGATCTGTATTTTGCCCTGCTGGATGTGGTGTTCAACCGCCCCCGGGCGCGGGGCGGCCTTTCGGCCAAGCTGGTGGGAACGGGCTTTTCCCTGCACCGTTCGGTGCTGGAGCAGCTGGGCGGCTGGAACACCCAGACCATCGCGGAGGACGCCGAGTTTGCATCTCTGTGTGCCCGGCAGGGGATCCGGGTGTGCTGGACGCCGGAGGCCATCACCTATGATGAGGAGCCCAACCGCTTCGGCGTTTCCATGGTGCAGCGCCGGCGCTGGTGCAGCGGCGTGGTGCAGGTGGCCCGGGTGCGGCTGCCGGAGATGCTGACCGGGCGGGGACGGCTCAACCGGGATATGACCTTCTTTTTGCTGACGGCGATGCTGGGGCCGGTCTCCCTGCTGCTGGGTTTGGCGGGAGGACTGCCGGAGACGATGGAGGCAGCGCTGACCCTTCCGACATTGGGAATGGCGGCGGCGATGAGCGCTGCAGCCTGGTGTGTGGGCGCTCTGCTGTCCCTGCTGCTGCAGCGCTTCACCCGGCCCCGGGCGCAGCGTAATCTCCTGGCGGCGGTGCTGTTTCCTCTGTTCATGCTGTCCTGGATGCCGCTGCAGGTGCTGGCGCTGTTCCATCGGACCACCGTGTGGAAGCCCATCCGGCACGGAGGACAGGCCGAGCGGGTGCTGTAATAAAAAAGAAATCACTCCGGGGGACTTCCCCTGGGGTGATTTTTGCGGTATAATCGGTGCAGAATGTAAGGAACGGAGGATGCAGACCCATGAAAAAGCCCACATTGCTGGTGCTGGCTGCCGGAATGGGCAGCCGCTACGGCGGCTTGAAACAGATCGATCCGTTGGGGCCCAATGGGGAGATCATTATCGATTATTCGGTGTATGACGCCATCCTGGCCGGATTCGGCAAGGTGGTGTTTGTCATCAAGCGGGAGCTGGAAGAGACCTTTCATCAGGTGATCGGCAGCCGGTTTGCGGATCGGCTGGAGGTGGCCTACGCCTATCAGGAGCTGGACGATCTGCCGTCCGGCTTTGCCGTGCCGGAGGGCCGGGTCAGGCCCTGGGGCACCGGACATGCCGTCTATGCCGCCCGCCATCAGCTGGAGGGGCCCTTCGGCATCATAGGCTCGGATGATTTCTTTGGCCGGGACACCTTCTTACAGTTGGGCCGGTTTTGCAGTGAGGAATGCGACGGCAGCCACCTGGGTATGGTGGGCTATCGTCTGGCCAACACCCTCAGCGAAAGCGGCAGCGTCTCCCGCGGAGTGTGCGCCGGGCGGGAGGGCTTTCTGGAGACCGTGGTGGAGCGGCTGGACATTCGCCGGGAGGCAGACGGAAGCATCACCTGCGCCGGAGAGCCGGGCCGGATAGCGCTGGAGGGCGATGCGCCGGTCTCGCTGAATGTTTGGGCGCTGCACAGTGATGTGTTTGCCGCCGTGGAGGAGGATCTCACCGCCTGGCTGCGGCAGGGCGGGGGCGACCCGCTGAAGCGGGAGTATTATCTGCCGGCCTTTGTGGACGGACTGGTGAAAAGCGGAAGGGCCAGCGTGCGCATGATGGACACCAGCTCTCGCTGGTTCGGGGTCACCCATCGGGAGGATCGTCCCCAGATGCAGCAGGCGCTGCTGGAAATGCATCGGGATGGCACCTATCCGGCTCTGCGGTAAGAAAAAGTCGGCATGATACACACGCCCGGGAAGCGACTTCCCGGGCGTGTGCTTTTCTGTGGGGCGCCGGACAGGGCGGGCGGTGCGCTTTTTCGCGGTCTTACTGTCCGCAGCAGCTGTCAAACCCCGGGTTGCAGGCGTAGAAATTGCGGGTCTGCAGCTGATCCTGTACATACCGCAGCGCCTCGCCGAAGCGCTGGTAATGGACGATCTCCCGTTCCCGGAGGAAGCGGATGGGCTCCAGCACATCGGGGTCATCCACCAGCCGGAGGATGTTGTCATAGGTGGTACGGGCCTTTTGCTCGGCGGCCATATTTTCGTGCAGGTCGGTGATGGGGTCGCCCTTGGACTGGAAATACTCCACTGAAAAGGGGACGCCGGAGGCGGCAATGGGATAGACCCCCACCGTATGATCCACAAAATAATCGGCAAAGCCCTGTTCCCGGATCTGCTCCATGGTCAGGTTGCGGGTGAGCTGGTGCACCATGGCCGAGATGATCTCCATGTGTGCCAGTTCCTCCGTACCTACAAACGGGTCAAAATGGAACCAGAAGCGAAAAAAGCCCGAATTGCAAGGGCTTCCGGCGCTGTTCACCGCCGAAATCGCGAATGTGTGAATTCCCGGCTACCTGTTTTCCATGGAAGTAGAGCAGTCCTGCGACCACAGATGGGACAAGCCCGTGTGGCAGGTGGATGCCTGCGCGGCGCTGCCGGATGACCGCGCTCCGAGAGGAAGTGCGGTGTGATGAAGGAGCAGGTACAGGAAATCAAGCTCACCGAACTGTATCCATTCCAGAAACATCCGTTCTATGTAAGGGACGATGATTCTATGCAGGCTCTGTGTGACAGTATCCGGGAATATGGGGTACTGCCGCCGTTGCTTGCTCGTCCTACGGATGATGGCTTTGAAATCGTCTCAGGACACCGCAGAAAGGCCGCTGCGCTGCGTTTGGGAATGGACAGACTCCCGGTATTGGTGCGGGACATGAGCGATGACGAGGCTGTTATTCGGTCGCTCAGTGGTATGTGCTATAACCTGAACCAGCTTACCAGACTGGCGCATTTCCAGGACAGCGTCCGTCAGGCAGATATCCGCAAGATCGAAGTGTTTCGTAAAGAATAATGGCAGGTCAGCCGTGCAGTTTTGAAAGGAGGGTCGGTACATATTCTAAACGCAGTTTTAGAGGATACCGTTTGACAATAGCTGCATTCAAGATATATAATAAATGATAACTGAATTTGCGAAACAGGGTCATAGAATCCGTGTTACAAATAGCCTTTAAGACCCTGTGGATCTTCCGTGGGGTCTTTTTGCATAAAAATGGTCATTAACACAAAGAAGGTACTGCCATGCCATACTATGCGCATATTCGTCAGACTGAAACAGGTGAGCCGATCAGTCAGACAGTTGCAGAGCATCTGACCAGAACAGCTGCCCTGTGCTGTAGGTTTGCAGATGCGTTTGGTGCCGGAGCAGAGGGAAAATTAGCGGGCTTATCCCACGACATCGGCAAGTGTACCGAGGGATTCCAGAATCGTCTGCTGCGTGATGGGCCCATCGTTGACCATGCAACAGCAGGAGCAGTTTTCTGCGCAAAACAGGGGCATATGTTCACCGCCGCCTGTGTAGCGGGACACCACGGCGGTCTGCCTGACTTTGGGAACGCGCGGACAGACCATGCGGGAGAAGCGACGCTGTTTGGTCGTCTGAAAAAGGGAATCGCAGAACAATACCTGGAACGCTGCGGTGAAAGCGGTATTGCGTTTCCGCCTGCCTTTCCGACTGCCGCACCGGAGCAGGACAAGCTGCAAGCTTCCTTCTGGACGCGGATGCTGTATTCCTGCCTGGTAGATGCGGATTTTCTTGACACGGAGCAGTTCATGCAGGGCGAGCGAGGGCGCGACGGAGTAGAGCGCATCGAAGCATTGCTTGCCAAATTGGAAGTCTATATCGTCCCGTGGCAAAATCCACGATCCGAGTTGAACCGACTGCGCTGTGAGATGCTGAACACCTGTCTGAACAGTGGCAATAAAGCAAAAGGGCTTTACACATTGACAGTACCTACCGGCGGTGGAAAAACGGTGGCATCGCTGGCTTTTGCCCTGCGTCATGCCAAGACACATGGGATGCAGCGGGTCATCTATGTGATCCCTTATACCTCCATTATCGACCAGAACGCCCAAGTGTTTCGGGTTATTCTGGGAAGCGACAATGTATTGGAGCACCACTCAGGTGTGCAGTTTGATCTCTCTGACGGCGCATCACCGGATGACATTAGAAAGGCACTGGCGGTTGAAAACTGGGATATGCCGGTGATCGTCACCACAGCGGTGCAATTGTTCGAATCCATGTATGCTGACCGTTCTTCAAAGTGCCGTAAGCTCCACAACATTGCCAACAGTGTTGTTGTTTTTGACGAAGCACAGATGCTTCCGCTACCGCATCTGCGCCCCTGCGTGGCTGCCATGGCCTCCCTTGTGCAGCAGTTTCACTCCACTG
>CAZYAD010000025.1:0-19892 GCA_964646225.1 uncultured Oscillospiraceae bacterium | reverse complement strand
TTGTGTCAAGTATTACCAGCTTTTCCTTTTCCTATGCGATACACTTTCCCACTTTCGTTTGACATTCCCGGTTTTTTTCGTTACAATGAAGCGTATGCAATTTTTTCAGGAGGTAGCTATGGCGAAAGCAGCACAGCGTTATGACAATGAAAGCATCTCTTCGCTGAAGGGCGCTGACCGCGTCCGCAAGCGTCCCGGCGTCATTTTTGGTTCCGACGGGCTCGAAGGCTGCCAGCACGCGTTTTTTGAAATACTATCCAACTCCATCGATGAAGCCCGGGAGGGTCACGGCAGCGTGATCCATGTCACCCGTTATCTGGATCATTCCATTCGGATCGAGGACTTTGGCCGGGGTATGCCGCTGGATTATAACGAAAAGGAGCAGCGCTACAACTGGGAGCTGATCTACTGCGAGCTGTACGCCGGCGGCAAGTACAGCAACAACAGCGGCGAAAACTATGAATTCTCCCTCGGCCTGAACGGTCTGGGCGCCTGCGCCACCCAGTACTCCTCGGAGTTTTTCGATGTGATCTCCCGCCGGGATGGCTTTGAATACCGACTGCACTTTGAACACGGCGAAAACAGAACCGATGCCCCCAACGGCATCATCAAAGCCCCTTATACAGGGCGCAAGACCGGCACCATCCAGCACTTCAAGCCGGACATCCAGGTATTTACCGACATTCGTATCCCGCTGGATTTTTACCAGGAAACGCTGAAGCGGCAGGCGGTGGTAAACGCCGGGCTGAAATTTGTTCTGAACAATGAGACCGCGCCCGGCCAGTTTGACACCACAGAATTTGTATATGAAAACGGTATCCTGGATTATGTCACTGAGCTGGCGGGAGATATCGCCCTCACCGCTCCCCATTTCATCAAAACCGAAAAGACCGGCCGCGACCGGGAGGACAAGCCGGAATACCGGGTCAAGGTGGAGGCCGCCTTCTGCTTTTCCAACACGCCCAAGCTGGAGTATTATCATAACTCCTCCTGGCTGGAGCACGGCGGCGCCCCCGACAAGGCCGCCCGTTCCGCTTTTGTCTCGGCCATGGACGCCTATCTGAAGCAGACCGGAAAATATCAGAAAAACGAAAGCAAGGTCAACTTCAATGATATTTCCGACAGCCTGATCCTGGTGACCAACGGCTTTTCCACCTATACCTCTTACGAAAATCAGACCAAAAAGTCCATCACCAACCGGTTCATCCAGGAGATGATGACCGACTTTTTGAAGTCCTCGCTGGAGATCTACTTCATTGAGAACCGGCAGGAGGCGGATCGCATCGCCGATCAGGTGCTGGTCAACAAGCGCTCCCGGGAGCAGGCTGAGCGCACCCGGCTCAATTTGAAAAAGAAGCTGGCAGGCACCATTGACATCACCAACCGGGTGGCCAAATTTGTGGATTGCCGCAGCAAGGATCTGTCCCGCCGGGAGTTGTACATCGTGGAGGGTGATTCGGCTCTGGGCTCGGTCAAGCAGGGCCGGGATCCGGAATATCAGGCCATCATGCCCGTCCGCGGCAAGATTCTCAACTGCCTCAAGGCCGAGTATGACAAGATCTTCAAGTCGGAGATCATCACCGACCTGATTAAGGTCCTGGGCTGCGGCGTGGAGGTCAAAAACAAGAACAACAAGGAGCTGGCCGCCTTTGACCTGGCCAATCTCCGCTGGAACAAGGTCATCATCTGCACCGATGCCGATGTGGATGGCTATCAGATCCGTACGCTGATCCTCACCATGATCTATCGGCTGACGCCGCGGCTCATTGACGAGGGCTATGTCTACATTGCCGAGTCGCCTCTTTATGAAATCACCTGCAAGGACAAATCCTATTTTGCCTATACTGACCGGGAAAAGGACGAGCTGGTGAAAAAGCTCTCCGGCAAAAAGCTCACCATCATGCGCTCCAAGGGTCTTGGCGAAAATGAACCCGACATGATGTGGGAGACCACCATGAATCCCGAGACCCGCCGGCTCATCAAGATTCTCCCCGGCGACGCGGAGGCCGCAGCCCAGATGTTTGATGTTTTGCTGGGCAACAATCTGGAGGGGCGCAAGGATTATATTGCCCAGCACGGTGCAAGGTTCCTGGACCTGGCCGATCTTTCGTAAAGGAGCGGACGCATGAACGATAGAATTTATCTGGAGCAGTCGGTTCCTGAAACGCTGGAGACCAACTTTATGCCCTATGCCATGAGCGTGATCGTCTCCCGCGCCCTGCCGGAGATCGACGGCTTCAAGCCCTCTCACCGCAAGCTGCTCTATACCATGTATAAAATGAATCTGCTCACCTCCGGACGCACCAAGTCGGCCAATGTGGTGGGCCAGACCATGAAGCTCAACCCCCACGGCGACGCCGCCATTTACGACACCATGGTGCGTCTCAGCCGGGGCAATGGCTCTCTGCTGACCCCCTTTGTGGACAGCAAGGGCAACTTTGGTAAGGTGTATTCCCGGGATATGGCTTACGCTGCCGCCCGATACACCGAGGTCAAGCTGGACGGCATCTGCGGCGAGCTGTTTTCCGATATCGATGCCGACGCGGTGGACTTTGTGGACAACTATGACGGCACGCTGAAGGAGCCCACCCTGCTGCCCACCACCTTCCCCAACATTCTGGCCAACCCCAATCTGGGCATCGCGGTAGGCATGGCCTGCCAGGTGTGCGGCTTTGACCTGAACGAGCTCTGCCGCACCACCATCGAGCGCATCCGCAACCCGGAGCATGACCTGCTGAGCACCCTCATCGCCCCCGACTTTCCCACCGGCGGCGAGCTGATCTATGACCGGGCGCAGCTGGAAGGCATCTACCGCACCGGCCGCGGCTCCTTTAAGGTGCGTTCCAAATGGACCTATCTGAAAAAGGAAAACATCATCGAGGTCACGGAGATCCCCTATACCACCACGGTGGAGGCTATCATTGACAAGGTAACCGAGCTGATCAAGGCCGGTAAGATCCGTGAGATCTCGGATATGCGGGACGAGACCGGCAAGGAGGGCCTGAAGATCGCCATTGATCTCAAGCGCGGCACCGACCCGGACAAGCTGATGGCCAAGCTGATGAAGATGACCCCCCTGTGCGACAGCTTCGCCTGCAATTTCAACATCCTCATTGAGGGTATGCCCCGAGTAATGGGCGTGGGCGAAATTCTGGACGAGTGGACGGCCTGGCGTACCCAGTGTGTCAAGCGCAAGCTGTTCCACGATGTGCAGAAGAAAAAGGCCAAGCTGCATCTGCTGCGCGGTCTGCGGAAGATCCTGCTGGACATCGACAAGGCCATCCAGATCATTCGCGACACCGAGGAGGACGCCGAGGTCATCCCGAATCTGATGATCGGCTTTGGCATTGATGAGCTCCAGGCCGAGTTTATCGCAGAGATCAAACTGCGGAACATCAACAAGGAGCATATCCTCAAGCGGCTCAAGGAGGTCGAGGATCTGGAAAACGAGATCGACCGGCTGGAGGATATCCTGGCCAGCAAATCCAAGCTGCGCAATCTGATCATCCGGGAGCTGGAGGGGATCATCAAAAAGTATCCCACCAGGCGCCGTACCTCCATCGTCTATGAGCACGAGGTGGAGGTCTATGACGAGAGCCAGAGCATCGAGGATTACCCGGTGACGATATTCCTTTCCCGGGACGGCTACTTCAAAAAGATCGTACCCCAGTCCCTCCGGGTCAGCAACGAGCAGAAGTTCAAGGAAGGCGATGGCCTGCGCCAGAGCTTCGAGAGCAGCAACAAAGCGGAGGTGCTCTTCCTCACCAATCAGGGGCAAGCCTACAAGACCCGGCTGCATGAGTTCGACGACAGCAAGGCCAGTGTGCTGGGAGATTATCTGCCCCAGAAGCTGGGGATGGACGAGGGCGAAGCCCCGATCTTTATGCTTCTGCCCGGCGATTACAAGGGTAATCTGATCTATGTGTTCGAAAACGGCAAGGTGGCCAAGGTAGAGCTTTCCTCCTTTGAAACCAAGTCCAACCGCAAAAAGCTCACCGGTGCCTATTATACCAAAGCGCCGCTGGTGGCGGCATTCCATGCTCTGCCCGATGTGGAGCTGGCGCTGTACACCCAAAATCGCATCCTGATCATCAATACCGCACAGCTGCAGGCAAAGACCACCCGCGCTACCCAGGGCGTGGCGGTTTTGACGCTGAAGAAAAATCAGCAGGTGGTTCGCGCCTGTCTGCTGGCTGAGTCCGGCATTGAAAATCTGGCCCGCTACCGCACCCGCACCCTGCCCTCCGCAGGCGCACTTATCCGGGAGGAGGACTCTCCCGACAAGCAGCTTTCCCTGCTCTGAGATCGACACCAAAAAAGCACCGGAGGAACGATCCTCCGGTGCTTTTTTCTCTTTGTTGTCGAAAAGCGCTTTTGCTTTACAGATTGCAGTACTCCACGGCAATACGGGAAGCGCAGCGGGCATTATGATAGGCCAGCTGAATGTTGGACTCCAGCGAGCTGCCGCCGGTGAGCTCCACAATGCGGGCCAGCAGGAACGGGGTGATGGCCTTGCCCTTGACCCCCTGCTGTGCGGCTTCTTCCACCGCCTGCTCAATGATGCCGTTCATGTAATCGCTGTCCATGGCGTATTCATCGGGGATGGGGTTGGCCAGGATGATGCCGCCCTTCAGGCCGCAGTCCCATTTGGCCTTCATAATCTGTGCGGCCTCGCGGTAGCTTCCGATCTCGTGATCCACCTGGAAGCCGCTCTTTTTGCAGTAAAAGGCGGGGAAATCCTTGGTCATCATGCCCATGACAGGCACGCCCATGGTCTCCAGATACTCCAGCGTCAGACCGATATCCAGGATGGACTTGACGCCAGCGCTGACCACCGCCACCGAGGTGTGGGCCAGCTCCTGCAGGTCAGCAGAGATATCCATGGTGGTCTCTGCGCCGCGATGCACACCGCCGATACCGCCGGTGGCAAAGATCCGGATGCCCGCCATTTCGGCGATCAGCATGGTAGTCGCCACAGTGGTGGCGCCCGGCCGACCGGTGGCCAGATACACCGGCACATCCCGGCGGCTGACCTTGCCGATGCTGTGATCCTTGCACATCCGTTCCAGCTCCGCATCCGTCAGGCCCACCTTCAGCTGGCCGTCCAGAATGGCAATGGTGGCGGGCACAGCGCCTTCCTCGCGGATGATCTGCTCCACCCGTCTGCCAAACTCCATGTTCTGGGGGAAGGGCATCCCGTGGGACAGAATGGTGGACTCCAGCGCCACAACGGGCTTGCCGGCATCCAGAGCCGCCTGCACCTCCGGCAGGACAGACAAATACTTTTTCATACGATCATACACTCCTCTATCGAATCAAAAATCAACTGTTTGGAAAGGTCCTTCCGGATGGTATCCGCGCTCTGCACCGTCAGTGCAGAGGCGGTTACCGCAAAGCGTACCCGTTCCCGCAGGGACATCCCGGCCACAAAGCCCGCCAGCAGACCGCCCATAAGGCAATCCCCCGCCCCGGTGGCATTTGCCGCCAGCTTGACCGGCTCCGGACGCGCCCAGAAGGCTTCGCCCTCACCGGAATAGTACACGCCCCGGCTCCCTGCGCTGACGCAGACATTTTGTACGCCCAGCTCCCTCAGCCTCCGGGCGCACTCCTCGGCGGAATCCCCGCCAGTGAGCAACTGCGCCTCCATCAGATTGGGCTTGAAGGTGTGCAGCCGGCTCAGCACAGGCCGCAGCCGCGGCGCCTTCACACAGGAGACCGCATCGGCAAAGATGGGCGTCCGCCCGCCACAGGTGCCACAGATCCATTGAATGGTCTCCGGCGGGAGGTTGGCGTCGATGAGAATGGCTGCCGCGCCCTCCAGCACCGGCGCAAAGCGCTCCAGCAGCTGCGGCGTCAGGCAGGAGAGAATCTCCATATCATTCACGGCGGTCAGCATATCGCCGTCCGGACCGTGCATCGAAAGATAGGTACCGGTACGCGCTCCCTTGATGGTGGAAACGCAGGAAGTGTCAAGTCCACAGGCTTTACAGCCATCCAGCAGGATCCTGCCATTGGCATCGTCTCCGACCGCAGAGATCAGCATGGCGCGGCAGCCCATGCGCACCGCATTTTCACAGATATTCCGGCAGACACCGCCAGTGGAAAGATGGATCCGCCCTACATTGGAATCGTGGAGCTGCGGCTGCTGGCTGCATCGTCCGCAAATATCCAGATTTGCCCCGCCGATTCCGACGATATATGGCTGTTCCAACGGACACGCCCCCTTTCTCTTTATATATTACCATTGGATGCACCGATTGTCAAAGCAAATCGCCAAAGCATATCCTGTTTGCAGGAGGGATCATCATGCCGAAGCTGTTGCCTTATGACCGGGAAGCCGCCGTACGGTATGCCCACACCTGGGCTTACCGGCGCAATCCGGCCTATTATGATTTCAGCCCCGTGGGCGGGGACTGCACCAATTTTGCCAGCCAGTGCCTGTTTGCCGGTGCGGGCGTTATGAACTTCACGCCGCTTTACGGCTGGTTTTATCGCTCATCCGGCGACCGGACGCCCTCCTGGACGGGCGTTCCGTATCTCTATGACTTTCTGACCCGCAATCTGGGGCCGGGGCCCTTTGCAGTGGAGACCGCGTTGAGCGGGCTGCTGCCCGGCGATCTGGTGCAGCTGGCCTTTGCACAGGAGGGCGGCTACCGACACACGCCGGTGGTGGTACAGGTAACTGAGCCCAACCTGACGGGCATTCTGGTGGCTGCTCACAGCAATGACGCCGACTTCCGTCCGCTCTCCACCTACCCAATCCGCATGCTGCGCTGCCTGCATATCGAGGGTGTCCGGAGCGCAGAACAGCCAGGCTCCTGAGAGCCTGGCTGAAGCTTGCATTTTGAGAAGGCCGGTTGCTTAATAGGTGCCCAGATTGGAAGCGCCGTCGCCCTTGGCGTCCGCGCCGAAAACATAGTCATTGCCGGGAAGGATGGCATTCAGCACAACACCTGCAATAGCGGCAATGGCCAGAGAGGTCAGGGTGATATCCACGCCGCCCAGGTTAAAGGTGATGCCGCTGGAGAAGCCCAGACCGCACACCAGGATCACCGCAGCGATGATCAGATTGCGGCTCTGGGTCAGATCCACCCGGTTCTCCACCACATTACGGATACCCACGGCGGAGATCATACCATACAGGATGAAGGAGACGCCGCCGACGATAGCCGCGGGGATGGAGTTGACCAGCGCATCGAACATGGGGCTGAAGGACAGCGCCACAGCAAAGAGGGCCGCCAGACGGATCACCTTGGGGTCGTAGACACGGCTCAGCGCCAGAACGCCGGTGTTTTCGCCGTAGGTGGTATTGGCAGGGCCGCCGAACATGGCCGCCACAGAGGTGGCCAGGCCGTCACCCAGCAGGGTGCGGTGCAGACCGGGATCCTCGATGAAATTGACGCCGCAGGTGGCGGAAATGGCGGAAATATCGCCGATATGCTCCATCATGGAGGCAATGGCGATGGGAGCCATCACCAGAATGGCGGTCAGGTCAAACTTGGCCAGCGTAAAGGCCGGCAGGCCCAGCACATTCTGCTCTGCCACGGCAGAGAAGTCCACCATGCCGCAGCACAGCGCCACGATATACGGCACCACAACGCCCAGCAGGATGGGGATGATCTTAATCATGCCCTTGCCCCAGATGTTTGCCACCACGATGACGGCGATGGAAAGCAGCGCCAGCGGCCAGCAGGTCTCGGCGTTGGCAACGGCGGAGCCGGAGAGGTTCAGGCCGATCAGCACGATCATGGGGCCGGTGACGATAGGCGGGAAGAAGCGCATGACCTTCTGCGCACCGACCAGCTTAAAGAGCAGCGCCAGAACAATATACAGGCCGCCGGCGATCACGATGCCACCCATGGCATAGGGCAGCTTTTCCGCGCCGGTCATGTCGGCAAACTTGCCCACATTCAGCTGAGAGACTGCCTGAAACCCGCCCAGAAAGGCAAAGGACGAGCCCAGGAACGCGGGAACCTTCATTTTTGCGCAGACATGGAAGATCAGAGTGCCGACGCCGGCAAAGAACAGGGTCGTCTGGATGGACAGGGGCATCCCATAGTTTTTGCTTACCAGGATGGGCACCAAGACGGTGGCGCCGAACATGGCGAACATATGCTGCAGGCCCAGAATGACCATCCGGGGCCAGCCCAGGGTGCGGGCATCATAGATTGCCTCGGTGCCCAGCTGCTGTTTTTCTTTGGACATTGTGACTTCCTCCCTCATTTTTGACAAAGAAAAAGGCACTTCCATGTTCCAATGGAAATGCCTTGAGGCGACAGCAAATGCAGGATCCACATTTTCATAACTGCCACCCCCTTTTTTCGACATTATACTCCCAAGCACACACTTTGGCAAGACATTTTTGCGATTTTTGGAGTTGTTTTTGAAAAACCTCTTGCATTTTCCCCGGCAAAGTGGTATTGTTGACTTATTGTGAATACTGAAATGCAATGACGAAGAAAGTAGCATCCTCCTGATCGGTCAGAGAGTGGCGGTCACCGGCTGAGAGCCGCCTACGTGTGGAGACTGTGAAGTTCCCTTCCGAGCACCAAGGCTGAAGGCCCGCGGGCTGGTAGGCTGCGGCGGCATGACTCCGTCATCGGTCAAGAGTGCCCGGCTGTGCCGGGAATGCGGGTGGTACCGCGGAAGCGTTGGCTTTCGTCCCAGAGGTGGACGGAGGCTTTTTCTTTTGCACAAAACAAATTGATTCAATAAAAGGAGTGCATCCCCAACATGAAAGAAAAGCTGGAACAGATCCTGGTAAAGGCGCTGGATGAGATCCAGGCTGCCGATAGCAAGGACACGCTGGAGACAGCCCGCGTCAAGTATCTGGGCAAAAAGGGTGAGCTGACCGCGATTCTGCGCGGCATGGGCCAGCTCTCTGCCGAGGAGCGGCCGGTCATCGGCCAGATGGCCAATGAGGTCCGCGCAAAGATCGAGGCCGCCATCGACGGCGCTTCCGTCCGCGTGGCGCAGCATGAGCTGGAGAACCGGCTGAAAAAGGAGACCATCGATGTTACCCTGCCCGGCAAAAAGATCGTCTTTGGCAAAAAGCATCCCCTGACCACCGTGCTGGACGAGGTCACCGACATTTTCACCGGCATGGGCTATTCTGTGGCCGAGGGCCCCGAGGTGGAGCTGGTGCATTACAATTTTGATATGCTCAATGCCCCCAAGACCCATCCCTCCCGCGAACCGCAGGACACCTTCTACATTGACGACGAGATCGTCCTGCGCACCCAGACCTCCCCGATGCAGGCCCGTATCATGGAAAAGACCCAGCCCCCCATCCGTATCATCGCCCCCGGCCGCGTTTTCCGCAACGACGAGGTAGATGCCACTCACTCCCCCATGTTCCACCAGATCGAGGGCCTGGTCATTGACAAGGGCATCACCATGGGCGACCTGAAGGGCACGCTGGAGGTCTTTGCCAAGGAGCTTTACGGCGACGAGACCCGTGTCCGCTTCCGCCCCAGCTACTTCCCCTTCACCGAGCCCTCCGCCGAGATGGACATCAGCTGCTTCAAGTGCGGCGGCAAGGGCTGCCCCATGTGCAAGTACGAGGGCTGGATCGAGGTGCTGGGCTGTGGCATGGTACATCCCAATGTGCTGCGCAACTGCGGCATCGACCCGGATGTCTACTCCGGCTTCGCCTTTGGCGTTGGTCTGGAGCGCATCACCCTGTTCCGTTACAAGATCGACGATATGCGCCTGCTGTTTGAAAACGACGTGCGCTTCCTGTCCCAGTTCTGAGCAAGGAGGAGAGCAGAAATGAAATTACCTTATAGCTGGTTGAAGGATTTTACCGATGTGGGCATCCACAATGTTTCCGCCCGGCAGTATGCTGCCGACATGACCATGGCCGGCACCATGGTGGGCAGCTGGGAAAGCCCTGCCGATGAGATATCCAATGTGGTGGTGGGCCGGATCCTTTCCATGGAGCGCCATCCCAACTCCGACCATATGTGGGTCTGTCAGCTCGATGTGGGCCGCGAGGAGCCCGTCCAGATCGTTACCGGTGCCTGGAACATCCATGTCGGCGATCTGGTTCCCGCCGCCCTGCACAAATCCACCCTGCCCGGCGGCATCAAGATCGAAAAGGGCAAGCTCCGCGGCGTTCCCTCCAACGGTATGCTGTGCTCTCTGAAGGAGCTGCAGCTGGAGGAGCGGGATTTTCCCTATGGCGCCATCACCGCCGCCGCGCTGCTGAACGACTATAAGCCGCTGGATCCCGCCAAGCCCTCTATTCCCGCCGATATCCAGCCGGGTCACAAAATCTTTGGCCCGGTGGTCGCCGCCAGAGTGCTGGAATGCGCGCCGCAGGGCGGCGGCGTCTTCCACACCTGTTTGGAGTTGGGCGACGACACCGCCTGCCCCGACACCGTCTGCCAGAACCTGCACGAGGGCGATCTGGTGGCCTACAACACCAAATCGGACAGCATCTGCACCCTGGCCGAGCTTCACGCGCAGCAGGAGGAGTTCCCCCACTGCATCCCTGACGGCATTTTTGTCCTGCAGGAGGACTGCAAGCCCGGCGACGATGTGGCCCATGTGCTGAGCCTGGACGAGATTACCTTTGATTTCGACATCCTGCACAACCGGCCCGACTGCCTGTCCATCATCGGTCTGGCCCGGGAAAGCGCCGCCACCTTTGACAAGGCCTTCACCCTGCCCCAGCCGCATGTGGAGCACACCACAGGAAGCATCGCCGACCATCTGTCCGTGGAGATCCGCGATGCGGATCTGTGCCCCCGGTACTGCGCCGCCATGGCGAAGAACATCAAAATCGCCCCCTCTCCCCGCTGGATGCGCGACCGGCTCCGTGCCGCCGGTGTCCGCCCCATCAACAACATCGTGGACATCACCAACTATGTGATGCTGGAATATGGTCAGCCCATGCATGCCTTTGACTACCGCTGCCTGAAGGACGGCAGGATCATCGTCCGCCGCTGCACTGCCGGCGAGACCTGCACCACGCTGGACGGCCAGTCCCGCAAGCTGTGGGAAAACACGCTGGTCATTGCAGATGCCGAAAAGGCCGTTGCCATTGCCGGTGTTATGGGCGGCGAAAACAGCGAGATCACCGAGAACACCCAGATGATCGTTTTTGAGTCGGCTATGTTCGATTCGGTCAGCGTCCGCACCACCTCCCGGCGGCTGGGTATGCGCACCGAGGCCTCCGGCCGGTTTGAGCGGGGCGTCAACTGCGAGGGCTGCATGACCGCCCTGGAGCGCGCCTGCCAGCTGGTGGAGGAGCTGGGCGCCGGTGAGATCATCGGCGGCTATGTGGACGCCTATCCCAACCCCAAGCCCGTCTGCACGCTGACGCTGGAGCCTCAGCGCATCAGCGCCTATATCGGCGCCGAGATCAGCCGGGAATTCATGGTGAAGACGCTGGAAAAGCTGGCCTTCCGCGTGGAGGGTGACCAGGTGATCGTTCCCTCCTGGCGTGATGACATGGAGGGCATGGCCGATCTGGCGGAGGAGGTCGCCCGGTACTACGGCTACGACAACATTCCCACTACTCTGCTGCGGGGCGAGACCACCAAGGGCGGCCTGACCCGCCGCCAGGCCTTTGACCGCGAAGTTGTCCGCGCCTGCTGTGCTGCCGGCTACAGCGAGGCCAAGACCCTCTCCTTCCTGAGTCCCAAGGCCTTTGACAAGCTCTGTCTGGCTGCCGACGATTCCCGCCGCCAGGCGGTGGTCATCACCAATCCACTGGGCGAGGATCAAAGCCTGCTGCGCACCACCGCTCTGCCTGCCATGCTGGAGGCCGCAGCCCGTAACTACAACTTCCGTGTCCCTGCCATTCATCTGTTCGAGCCCTCCAAGATTTATCTACCCCGGCTGGATGCCGCCGGAAAGGCCGATCCCCATCAGCTGCCGGAGGAAAAGACCGTGCTGGTGATGGCCGCTTACGGTGATGACTTCTTCCATCTCAAGGGCTGTATCGAGGGCGTTCTGGAGGCACTGGCCGTTCCCGGCTGCCTGTTTACCCCCTGTCGGGACAATCCCAGCTATCATCCCGGCCGCTGTGCCGCCATCCGCAACGGCGAGCAGCTGATCGGCTACGCCGGGCAGGTGCATCCCGCCGTGCTGAAGAACTATGGCATCGGTGCAGAGCTGTATGTGGCGGAGCTGGATCTGGAGCTGCTGTTCTCTCTGGTGGATGCCCAGCGCTACTATCAGCCCATCCCCAAATACCCTGCCAGCACCCGCGACCTGGCTGTGCTGTGCGATGAGGATGTGTATGTGCTCCAGCTGGAGACCTGCATCCGGAAGGCCGCCAAAAAGCAGCTGGAAAAGCTGGAGCTGTTTGATGTGTACCGGGGCGCACAGGTGGCCGCCGGTAAAAAGAGCGTTGCCTTCTCCCTGACTCTGCGGAGCATGGATCATACTCTGACCGATACCGAGGCCGACAGCATCATCCAGGATGTGCTGAAGGCACTGGAGGCCGAACTGGGCGCTGTTCTGCGCGCCTGAGTGCGCTGCCTGTTCCGGGCGCGGGAGACCGCGCCCGGAGCCTTTTCGTAAAACTGCACGGTCTTTTTCGCAAAAACCGCGCAAGCTCCCTTTACTTTCGCTTTTTTCTGATATATAATGAACTTATATCTGGTTTGGAGGCGATTTTCATGTTTGACGGCACCCGTAAGTTCAAGATCCATGATGACGCTGATCTGGAAATGAAGCAGATCATGACGGCGGTCTATGATGCCCTGCGCGAAAAGGGCTATAATCCCATCAACCAGATCGTGGGCTATATTCTGTCTGAAGACCCCACCTATATCACCAACCACAACAACGCCCGCACGCTGATCCGCAAGCTGGATCGTGACGAGCTGCTGCAGGAGCTGGTGCGGAATTACCTTTCCGACTGAGCCCTTCTCCCCTTTTCGGCTTTGATTTCTGACGAAATGCTGCCGTAAATTCCACGGCGGCGTTTTTGTTTATGTTTTGTAACTTTTGTTTGACTTTTGTAACGATTCCTGTTATACTATATTTTAATCGGAGGTATTCTTATGGAAGCTACCGGGAAAAGCAGTGCCCTGCCCCTGACCTATAAGGGTCGTCCCCTGATGCGCAAGGACGCTGTCATTTATTACGGCAGCATGGCTGATAAATATGTCATCATGCTGCAGGTTCTGTCTTCTGAGCAGAAGGACGGCTATACGCTGTCCGGCCGGATTTCGGTGCAGCTCCAGTACACAGATCCTGAGATCAGTTCAAAAGATCGGGTGGTCAAGTCCGCCGAGCGCGACGGCCTGTATGACGCCATGGAGCTGGGCTCCATCTGGCTGGAAAGGGCGTTGAACGGCAAATAAACCGCCTGACACGCAGGAGGTCCTTTTTGTGAAACATCATTTCCCCGTCCGCGCGCTGGTCGCAGCTGCTTCGCTGACCGCCGTGATGGCCGTTTCCGCCTACGCCTATGATGTGCAGGGCGGCACCGTCACCACCGCGTCCTCCGTCAATTTCCGCACGGAGGCCACCACCTCCAGCGAGAGCATGGGCAAGCTGAGCGACGGCACCCGCGTTGCCATCCTGGACGAAGCGGATGGCTGGTACAAGGTCGCCTATGACGGCCAGGTCGGCTATATGAGTGCCGATTATGTGGTGGCGCAGCCCATCATGAACATCACCTGCGGCGGTGCCAGGGTCACCACTGAGGTACTGAATATGCGCAGCGCTCCTGGCACCGAAAACAGCATTGTCACCAAGCTCTATGAGGGCGCTGTGGCCCGCATCATCGGCATTAACAACGCCTGGTTCAAGGTGGAATACGGCAGCTATACCGGCTATATCTCGCCGGATTATGTGGAGATCGTGGAATATACCGGTTCCTCCTCCTCTTCCGCAGCGACTTCCGTTTCCAGGAGCTCCACAGCCAGCCTGTCCGCCGCCACTGGCACCCGGCAGCAGCTGATCGATTACGCCGCTACCCTGCTGGGCTGCAAATATGTATACGGCGGCAGCTCCCCCAGCGGCTTTGACTGCTCCGGTTATGTAAAATATGTGTTTGCACATTTTGGCATCAATTTGAGTCGTACCTCTGCCAGCCAGTACTCCAACTCGGTGCGTATCAGCAAGTCCGAGCTGAATGTGGGCGATCTGGTCTTTTTCTCTCAGACCAGCGGCAGCTCCAAGGTGGGCCATGTGGGCATTTATGTGGGCGGCGGCCAGTTCATTCACGCCGCCTCTCCCGGAAAGGGCGTTCGCTACGATTCCCTCAGTGACAGCTATTACAGCAGCCATTACATTGGTTGTGGTCGCGTCCTGAGCAACTGACAGACAGACTTCAGGCACTCCTCTGTTTTCAGACAGAGGAGTGCTTTTTTCTTCAGTCAAATATGGTCTCCATGCAGCTTTTGACACATACCTCCGGCTGGTACTGCCAGCGGTGCAGCCGGCCCTCCCGGATGACATAATCCTCCGGACAGATCAGCCGCCGTCCCTCGCCGGGAAAGGCGTTCAGGACAGACAGCTTGATCTTCATCCTCTCCGGCTGGATGGATTTGATGTACACACTGACCTCGCTGCCCACAGTTGCCTCGGCACAGGGCTCTGCCAGACCGGAAAGGTTGGGAAACAGCTCGATGAAGATGCCGTAGCTTTCCACACCGCGAACGATCCCATTCACCGCTGTCCCGGGCCGCAGACGCTGAGCGTTCTGCTGCCAGGTCCCCAGCAGCTCTTTATGGGTCAGGCAGACCCGCCCGGAGGGCTCTGTCCGCAGCACCGCCGCATAGATCTGCTGCCCTACGGCAAACCGTTCGGCTGCCGTCCGGATGCGGGAGACCGAGATGTTCTGAATACCGATCATGGAAATCAGCCCGCAGCCGATATCCACAAAGGCACCGAACCGCTCCAGATGGGTGACCGTCACCGGAAGCACCTGCCCGGGCGTCAGGGCAGCGCGAAAAAACGCGCTTGCCTCCTCCTGCACGACGCGCCGGGACAGCTGCCAGACCTCCCCCTCCCTGCCGGTCACCCGGAAGCACACCGGCTTCCCCACACGGGAGAGAATGGCGATCTCCCGCAGCTTTCCCTGCTGAGCGCCCAGACCGGTCTCGCTGTAGGGGATGATCCCCCGTCCCGCCCCCAGGCGGATATGTAGATTGCGCTGCTCGTCACACATGGTGACAACACCCTCCAGCAGGCTGCCCTGGAGCATCGCCCGGCGAAGCCCTTCCTCGCTGGAGGTCCATTCCTGATTTTCGGGGCTTTGCAGCAGACGCCCCTCCGGCAAATACTTCCCCTGCGGCATTCGTACCTTCCTCTCTTTCTGCGTTCTGCCCCATCTATATGCGGGTTTTCCCGGGAATTGCCTTGTAAATCGGATTTTTTCCTGTATAATAAGAGCAAAGCCTTTCCGCGAAAAGGAGGACTCTGTATGTTTGTAGAAGGAAAGCAAATGCACATCGCCCTGCGTCCGGGGGATGTGGGCCGTTATGTCATCATTCCCGGCGACCCGGGCCGCTGCGAGAAGATCGCCAGATATTTTGATGATCCTCATTTTGTGGCCTCCAATCGGGAATTCACCACCTGGACCGGCAGCCTTCTGGGAGAAAAGGTGAGCGTGTGCTCCACCGGGATCGGCGGTCCCAGCACGGCCATTGCGGTAGAGGAGCTGGTGGAATGCGGCGCAGACACCCTGATCCGCCTGGGAACGGCGGGCGGTATCGCGCTGGAGGTTCGCGGCGGTGATGTGGTAGTGGCCACCGGTGCTGTCCGGCAGGAAGGCACCTCCCGGGAATATATGCCGCTGGAATATCCGGCCGTGCCGGACTTTGATGTGACACTGGCCCTGCGGGACGGCATCCGAAACGCCGGCTTGAAGGTGCACACCGGCGTGGTGCAGGCCAAGGATTCCTTTTACGGCCAGCATCGGCCGCAGGCGATGCCCATTGCGCCCCGTCTGGAATATCAGTGGGATGCCTGGAAAAAAGGCGGCGTGCTGTGCTCTGAGATGGAAAGCGCCGCCCTGTTTACCGTAGCAAATTACCTGCGGGTGCGGGCCGGTGCGGCCTTCCATGTGATCTGGAATCAGGAGCGGCGGGATGCCGGCATGGAGGACACCCGCGTACCGGACATGGAGCCCACCCTCCGCGCAGTGATCGAGGGCCTCAAGCTGCTGATCCTGCGGGATCGAGAAGCGCAGAAGGGCGTTTAAGGGCAAAAAGCCTCCAGCCCCTCAACCAAAGAAGCAAAAAGAGCCGACTTTTCAAAGAAAAGTCGGCTCCTGTTTTAGAAATCCGGCTGTTTGACCCCCTCGCCCACAAAGCGTTCCTCATGGCAGCCTTGCCAAAGCACTGCGGTACCCACGCCAGGACGAGTATTTTCTTCCTGTTCCGTGACCTGTCACAGTGCCGTCAGACGGGCGAGGCCCTTTTTCCACAGCCACAGACCGCTGATCGCGCACAGCAGCACATTTGCGGCGATAAAGCAGCCTGTGTAGCTCAAAAATCCCAGCGTCCATCCGGGCAGAAGCAGAAAGCCTGCAAACAGCAAAACCGTATAACCCCAGCCGCCAAACAGCGCCAGCATCACCGGTGCGCTCTGCTTAATGGGCATGAGCTCATTGGTCCAGGTCAGCGTGGGCAGCTTCACCCCCAGCGCCAGCCCGGACAGAGCAGCCAGCAGCCCATAGGAGGCGGCCAGCAGGAGCATAAAAGTCAGCTGCACCGGCTTCAGCGGATACACCACGGCCACGCACACGATGCACAACAGCATGGGCGGTACTGTCAGAAGCAGCTGCATACGAACCTTTGCCCGGAACACCTTCCACCCCTCTACCGGAAGGGACTGGAGAAGCCACAGGCTCTTTCCCTCCAGCGACACTGAGGGGGCAGCCGTCAGATTCATGGAGGCCAGAGCGCAGAGCAGCCCGCACAGCAGCAGCGGAACACAGTCCGGTACCTCGGCAAACATTGCGTCCAGCACGGCAAACATGCTGCTGCCCTTCCACAGCACGGCCACGGCGCACAACGGCATGAGGAAGGTTCCCAGGCCGCAGTTGAGGATATAATTGGGATTTGAGGCAAAATGCGCAAACTCCCGGCGCAGCAGCGCCGCATCCACGCTCCGCTGCCTGACCGTGGTCTCCCGGTACGCCCTGCGCCCGGCGCTTCCGCCGGAGGTTGCCATTTGCAGAAAGCTGCGGGAAAGCAGCGCCCAAATCAGGGCAAACAGCGCGGCCACAGCCGCCGAAACGATCAGGGCCGCCGCTCCGTCCCCCACACCTACACTGCCAAACAGATATAGCGGGTAGGCACTGCGCTTGATCTGCGCACCGTAAACGGCTGCATGCTCCAGCAGCTCCTGAAACATTCCCATCACCTTGAAGTACACAAAATAGTATCCTGCGATAAAGGCCAGCGATGCCAGCACGGTGATCAGGCTTTTATGCTTCAGCTTCCGGCTGAGCTTTGCCACCACCCACCCCAGCGCACAGGAAAGCGTCAGCACAAACACAGAGATCAGCAGGGTCAGCAGCAGACAACCCAGGACTGCGGGAAGGCTCGCCCCTGCCACGATCCAATACACCACCACCGCTGGGAGAAAAACCACGGCGGAGTACAGAAAACCCATCAGATATACTCCCAGCAGGCGGGCAGTCACCAGCTTCGAAACCGGGATGGGCATGGACAGCAGCAGATCGTTGTCCTTTGGCAGATACAACCCCGCGTAGGTATTGAACACGCTGCCAAAGGCGCCCAGCAGCACGGCGATCAGGCCCATCAGCGCCAGGTAGAGCCAATCCAGTCCGGCGGACACCAGCGGTGTACACAGCTTTGCTGCGAGAGCGGTAAATACCCCACCCAGAAGCCCCACCATCAGCAGGGCGAACAGAACAAAATACAGGATGGTCGCAGCTTTGGAACGGGCCCTGTTCTTCTTGGCATCGTAAAAATAGGACTGGAACAGCTCCAGCAGCTGCTTTTTGAGCAAAAGCTTCAGCATACCTCGCCCTCCAGCTCCAGGAAGACCGTCTCCAGCGACTCATCGCCCTTGACCTCCTCCATGGTACCGGAGCGGATCAGCTTTCCGTCCCGGATGATGGCCACCTTGTCGCAGAGCTTTTCCGCCACCTCCAGCACATGGGTGGAAAAGAAAATCGCGCCGCCGGCGTTACAGACCTCCCGCATCATGCCCTTGAGCAGGTGGGATGCCTTGGGATCCAGACCCACAAAGGGCTCGTCCATCAGGATGAGCCGGGGCTGATGCAGCCATGCAGAAATGATCGCCAGCTTCTGCTTCATGCCGTGGGAATAGGCGGCGATGGGCTGGGCCAGAGCGTCGGTCAGCTGAAACAGGTCGGCATATTTGCGGATGCGCATCTGACGCTCTGCTGCGCTGACGCCGAAAATATCTGCAACAAAATGCAGATATTGAATGCCTGTCATGTAATCGTACAAGTCGGGATTGTCGGGGATATAGGCGAAGCTGCGCTTGCATTCCAGCGGCTGCTTCCGAATGGACCGGCCGTCAATGCAGATTTCTCCGCTGTCAAACTGCAAAATGCCCGCAACGGATTTCAAGGTGGTTGTTTTGCCCGCGCCGTTATGGCCGATGAAGCCATAGATCTCGCCGGGCGCAATGTGCAGATTCAGATCGTCCACGGCCTTCTTTTCACCGTAGGCTTTGGATAAATGTTCAATTTTCAGCATATCGGTTCTCCTTATGCCTGTTTTGTCAGATTTGTATGCCCATGCGGCAGTTCTTCCGTCAATTATTACGATATCAAAATCATATCACCGCATTGTGCCTCTGTCAAGAACAATTCCTGTCAAGAAAAAGCGGCGGCGAGGGCACGGCAGTCTTTGCACGGGACGCCATTCGGGTTTTCTGCGGGAAGTGATGACTTGCAAGCTTCTCTCGCCCTGATACCGCCTGACAGTGGATTTTTTTTGCGCAGCTATGGTATAATTAGTAAAAAACGGCCCCGGAAACCACAAAATGCAGTCCTGCAACCGACGGTTGCGGAATTGCCAGCCTGAATGGATGGCGTTTCGCCGGTATCCTTGGTATGCTTTGCGGGAAAGGAGGAACCATGACACTTTCAGAAAAGCTGTATACGCTCCGCAGAAAAAGCGGGCTTTCTCAGGAGCAGCTGGCGGAACAGCTGCAGGTCTCGCGTCAGGCCATCTCCAAATGGGAGACCGGTAGGGCCATTCCGGAAAGCGACAAGCTGCTTGCTATCAGCCGCTGCTTCGGGGTCTCCCTGGACTACCTGCTAAAGGACGACACACCGTGTGAGGGCAGCGCTGCCCAGGAGTCCCCTGTTGCCGCCGGGCAAAGCGGCAGCCGCGCCAGCCGGCTTTCTGGGGCGGTGGTGTGCATCAGCGGTGTTCTCGGACTGCTGCTTTGGGGGTTACTGGTGCTCTTCTACCCCACTGCTTCCAGCCGGTTCAGCGAATCCTCAACGATCCGCCTGGACGGCAACGGCATTCTGCTGCTGCTCTGCACGGCCGCCATTGTGACAGGCGGGGTTCTGCTCCTGCGAAGCACGAAAAAATGAGAAATCGGAGGCCTTGTATGAAAACCCTATCCACCGTCTTCGCCGTTCTGGCCCTTGTCCTGTCCCACACGATGTGCGCCGTGGTGGCCTATGGCTATTGCGACCTGACCTGGGGCAGCCAATATGCCGGATATTCCGCGTCCGCCGACACCGCATTCTGCTTCGCCATCCCCTATCTGATTGGGATCGCGGTCTGCGGCGTACTCGCGGCGATTTTTCAAAAAAAATCCCACCCATGACCAAAAGCGGGCGTGCAGCGTTCGGATGAACCGAAGGCTGTACGCCCGTTTTGCATTTTCCGAAAGCGCAAGGCTGCCGCAATCAGATTTGTAAAGAACACACCGTTCCTCTTGAAAAGTTCACACACATGAAC
>CAZYAD010000024.1:0-22361 GCA_964646225.1 uncultured Oscillospiraceae bacterium | reverse complement strand
AGGGATTCGAACCCTCGACCTCTCGGATGCGAACCGAACGCTCTCCCAACTGAGCCACGGGCCCGGATAGGCACGCTTCCGGCTGCACAGCACTCCGAAAGCAATCCATATTATACTCAAGTTTCGCCCAAAAGTAAAGCCTTTTTTGCTGATTTCCAGAAAAAACCGTTTTCGCTGACGCTCTCCGCCGTCTTCGCCGGGCAGGCCTGCATATTTCCCGGGAAATCCGAAAGGCTAACACCGGAGCTCTGCTCCAAAAATCTTCCGGGGAGGCACTGCCCATGCTCATTCCCTTTTTTCGCACGCTGATCCTCTATCTCTGCATCATTCTGGCCGTGCGCCTGATGGGCAAGCGCCAGGTGGGCGAGATGCAGCCCGCCGAGCTGGTGGTGACCATTCTGGTCTCGGCGGTGGCCTCTGTGCCCATGCAGGATCTGGACATCCCCCTCAGTCACGGGCTGATCCCTGTCTGCACCCTCATTGCTGCCGAGGTGTTGCTCTCGACCCTGACCCTCAAATGTCCCGCGCTGCGGCGGCTGCTGTCCGGAAGGCCGGTGGCTGTCGTCCGCGACGGCGTAATCGACCAGCGGGCCATGGCCTGTCTGCGTCTCAGCCTGGACGACCTGCTGGAGGATCTGCGCCTGGCCGGCACCTTTGACCTGAAACAGGTGCGCTTTGCTCAGGTGGAGACCAACGGCCGCCTGTCGGTTTTACAAAAGGACGGCGACGCCGGGCCGTTTTTCACCCTGGTAGCCGATGGACGGGTGGACGCGCAGGCCCTTCGTCAGTCCGGGCACTCCCCCGAATGGCTGACCCGCATGGTCAAGGCAGGCGGAGCCGCCGGGCCCGGAGAGGTCTTTTTGTTCTGCGCCGACCGGCAGGGGAATATGCTGATGCTGAGAAAGGAGGCCCGCTGATGCGCTCGCGTCTCGTGGCTGCGGTGCTTCTGCCGGTTCTGCTGCTCAGCGCCGGGTTCTGCTGCCGCCGGGCGGTGGACGCCCGCTGCCGCCGGATGGAGGCTCTGGTGCAGGCCGCCCTCACCGACGCCTTCCCTGCCGCTCCCCTGTCCCGCGCCGGGGCGCTATGGGAGGAAAGCCTCCCGCTGCTCTCTACCCTGCTGCATCACCAGCCGCTGGAGCAGGTAGGCAGCGGGCTGGCCCGCGCCCGGGGGTATCTGGCCGCCGGTGACCGGGCCGGTTTTCTGGCCGAGCTGCACCGGCTGCTGTATCTGCTGGAGGACATCCGCACCTATGACGACCTGACGCTTCAGAATCTGTTCTGAGGCGCTTGTGAATTCTTTTTTCGATTCTGTTAAATCATTGTCACAATTTTCCGTTTTTCGGTCACAATGCAAAAATGGAGTTTTTTGTTTATCTTTCACAAAATTTGCTCTGCGTTTTTGTAGGAGTCTACAAAAGCCTCAATGTTTTTGTGCAATTTGACGAAAATCGGCCCTTAATTTTGTGTAAAATGACACTATCATCCAATCTTGTAATCGAGTTCATGATGTGTTAACATATTATCATCAAAAAACACAGGGGTATTGGTGCTTCCAGTGACCTTGTGAATTGAAAACAAGGAGGGTTCTCTAATGGTAGAAATGATCACCAACATTAACAACAAGATCAACGGCTTTGTATGGGGTCTCCCCATGATGGTTCTGATCCTGGGTGTCGGTGTGTATCTGTCCGTGCGTTGCCGCTTCCCCCAGTTTGCGCACTTCGGCTACATCATGAAGAACACCGCAGGTAAGGCCTTTGAAAAAACCGAAGCCAAGGAAGGCTCCGTCTCTCCCTTCAAGGCCATGTGTACCGCGCTGGCTGCCTCCATCGGCACCGGCAATATCGCCGGTGCTTCCGGTGCCATCGCCGTCGGCGGCCCCGGTGCCGTCTTCTGGATGTGGCTGTCCGCTCTGCTGGGTATGTGCACCAAGTACGCCGAGGTCACGCTGGCCATCAAGTACCGTGAGCGCAACAAGGACGGCGTCTGGGTGGGCGGCCCCATGTACTACATCACCAAAGGTCTGGGCAAAAACTGGAAGTGGCTGGCCGTTCTGTTCGCTATTTTCGGTGCGCTGGCCTCCTTTGGTATCGGCAATATGACCCAGATTAACACCATTGCCTCCACCGTGAATGAAGCCATTGTTTCCTGGGTTCCCGAACTGTCCCTCTCCACGCAGGAGATCATCCTGTGGGTCGTCTCTATCCTCTGTGCCATCGTCGTGGCCATCGTCATGCTGGGCGGCGTCGAGCGTCTGGCGGATGTCTGCGGCCTGCTGGTGCCCGTGATGGCTCTGCTGTATGTCGTGGCCGGCCTGGTCGTTCTGGTCGTCAACGCTGCTGAGATTCCTGCTGCTCTGGCTGCCATCGTCAAGGGCGCGTTTGCTCCTTCCTCCATCGCCGGTGGTCTGGCCGGTGTGGGCATCAAGACTGCTTTCACCAAGGGCGTTGGCCGCGGCATCTTCTCCAACGAGGCCGGCCTGGGCTCTGCCCCCATCGCCCACGCTGCCGCCGATGTGGATCATCCTGTGAAGCAGGGCATCTTCGGCGTCTTCGAGGTCTTTATGGATACCATCGTGGTCTGCACCATGACCGCTCTGATCGTTCTGACCGGTGTTGGTGTTGACAACATTGAATACGGCAACGATATCGGCGCGTCCCTGACCATCAACGGCTTCAAATCCGTCTTCCCCGGCGCTCCCGCCGCTACCGCCGTTGCCATCTGCCTGACCCTGTTTGCTCTGTCCACCGTTCTGAGCTGGGCTCTGTACGGCTCCCGCTGCGTGGAATATCTGCTGGGCAACAAGGCCTCCAAGGTCTATCTGGTGCTGTTCTGCATCTTCGCCTGCATGGCCGGTGCTGTGGAGCTGAAGCTGGCCTGGGCCATTGCTGATACGCTGAACGGCCTGATGGCGATCCCCAACCTGATCGGTGTGGCGCTGCTGAGCCCCGTGGTCATCAAGTTGACCCGCGAGTTCTTCGCCGATCTGAAAGCCAAGAAGTAAGGCTTCCCACCTTCTCAACGGAAAAGAGAGAAAGTACGCCCCCGGCGATCTGCCGGGGGCGTACTGATTTTTGCGCTCGTTCCGAAAATCACGCGGGGTTCGGGGCAGCAGGCCCGCCGTTCTCCGTTACTTTCCCAGCAGCTTGTTCAGCTCTGCCATAAAGGTGTCGATATCCTGAAACTGGCGATACACCGAGGCAAACCGCACATAGGCCACCTGGTCGATGTCCCGCAGCGCGTCCATCACCAGCTCGCCCACCCGCTGTGTGGGGATCTCCCGCTCCATGGAGTTCAGCAGCCGCTGCTCGATCTCGTTCACCGCCCGCTCCAGCGTGACCAGCGAGACAGACCGCTTGTCACAGGCCCGCAGCATACTGTTCAGGAGCTTCTGCCGGTCAAAGGACTGGCGGGAGCCGTCCTTCTTCACCACCACCAGCGGCACGCTCTCCACTGTCTCGTAGGTGGTAAAGCGGCGGCCACAGCTCAGGCACTCCCGGCGGCGGCGGATGGAATTGTTTTCATCATTGGGGCGTGAATCGATGACCTTGCTTTCGACGGCATTGCAATAGGGACAGCGCATAGCGGCACCTCTTTCTTCCTTTTTTCCTATCATACACCATCCACCCGGCCGGCGCAACGGGTAAGTTCGTTATTTTCCTGCACATTTTGCAGCTTTTTTCTGGAATTCCTCTTTTCAGCCGGGTATTTGTGTTGTATAATGAGTTTAACCAAAACCATACAGGAGCGTTTTTTATGAACAATACCATCCTTTTCGCCTGTGGCCGCGATTTTGCCGCAGGCAGCTGTGAGCATCTCCGGCCGGATGAGGCCATCGGCCGCGGCGCACTGGTGCTGGCAGACGACTGCCAGCAGGGCAGCTTTGTCTCTCCCGTGGTCCACATGGACGATTTTTCCACCGTGGTTTGCAGCTGGAACACCGATGTCCCCGCCGGCACCTGGTCCGAGACCTTCTGCCGCGTGCAGGATCAGCAGTGCCAGTGGTCTGACTGGCTGAGTTGGGGCGTTTGGGGGCCTTTTGTCAAGCGCGGCAGCCTGAACGAGACCGATGGCGGCATCGCCACGGTAGAGACCGACACCCTGTCCCTCAAGGAGGAGCACACCGGTAAGGCCCTTCAGCTGAAGGTCGTGCTCCACCGTGAAGAGGGGGCTGCCGCCCCCGTGCTGCGTCTGGTGGCTGCCACGACCCGCCTCAGCGCCGAAGACCGCTTCCCCAATGTGGAGCCCAAGTGCAGCCTGGACAACCCCGCCCCGGCCTATTGCCAGGGCATCAGGGATCCCAACATCGGCTTTGGAATGTGCTCCGCCACCACCGCCACTGTGCAGATGAACTCCATGGGCGCCGATCTGCTGCCCGAGGAGGCCGCCATGGCCTGCTGGGATCACACCTATCGGGGCCACGGCAACTGGGCCTTCACCATGGCGATGGCCGGCAGCTTCGGCTTTGAGACCTGGCTTTCCTTCGGCAATCCCGACCAGCTTCGGGCCGAACTGAAAAAGGGCCATCCCATCGGTGTCAACGCCGCCTATTCCAACACTCCCGAGCGCGCCACCGCCCACGCTCCCTATGTGGAAAACACCCCCGGCTTTACCAACGGTCACCTGCTCACCGCCCGCGGTCTGGAGGTGGACGCCGAGGGCCGTGAATGGCTGCTGGTAAACGATTCCTACGGCAATCCCGACAGTCAGGCCCCCCGCCGCTATCCCCTGGAGCAGTTTGTCAAGGCCTGGAGCGGCATGATGTACATCGTCCGGCCCCGGCTGCCCGGTGCGGGCTCCGGCAGTCCCTATCGCGTCCCTGCAAAGCTCAAGCCCACTAACTTCGGCGATGAGTTCCTGCTGGAGGTGGACGGCCAGGAGCTGCCGCTGGATCCCCACTTCAACGGCGGCCGCCGCTGCTGCACCGGAATCGTGGCCTATTACATGGATGACCCCTATCTGTACCCCACCACGGCCAACCGCCCCTTCTGGTACACCAAGGTAACGGCCAACGGCAACATCTTCCTTCCGGCCAAGGCCATGCTGCGCCTCAGCCCGCTGGGAGAACGGGCCGCTCTTCATGTGTTCATCATCAATGACCGGGGCATCACTTACACCGCGCAGCTGCGGATGAGTGACCTGTAAGCGCGAAGAAAGGAGCCGTCCCGATGAAGCATCCATTCGCCCACAAGCTGACCATGAAGCAGATCGTGGTGCTGCTGCTGTGTACCTCCGGTCTGCTGTATCTGCTGCATTATCTGATCTTCCGCGATCTGCACCATATTGGGATCTTTTTCCTCCACGATCTGGCGGGCATGCCGCTGGAGGTCATTCTGGTGACCCTGTTCTTTGACCGTATCATTGACAAGGCCCACGAGGAAGAAAGCCAGAGCAAGCTTTCCATCATCGAGACCCTCTTTTTCAACGAGTCCGGTGGCAATATGCTGCGCTATCTGTCTGCATTTGATCCAGATTATTCCCAACTGGCCGGCATTTTGCAGGTGACAATGGACTGGCGGTCAGCGGATTATCAGGCCGCCAAGATCCAGCTGAAGGACTACCCCTTCCATCTGAATGTAGAGCAGGTTGACTATTTCAGTCTGCATTATCACCTGGATGAGCGGCACAGCTACTACCGCAACATTCTGGAAAACCCGGCTCTGACCCAGTCCAGCGAGTTTACTGAGCTGGTGATGAAGATCTATCTTTTGTGGGAGGAACTGGACTGCCGCACCGATCTGTACAATCTTGATCTCCACGAGAAGCATTATCTGGGAGAGCTGCTCACCGAGATCTATCAGGAGCTGGTGGAATACTGGCTGGACAACGCCTATAACCACAGCATCCACAACCGGCCCCGTCTGCATCGGGTGATCGAGACCAGCCCCTTTGCCGGATAATCGGCTGCATTGCACAAAAAACGCCCCCGGCGATGCCTGGCATCCCGGGGGCATTCTCCGTCCCTGCTCATGTAGATTTCGTGTGGACTTTGTGTGCACAGTGGCAGGAAAAACAGAAATATTTACAAGAAAAAGCCCGCAATCTCAACGATTGCGGGCTTTCTCCTCTCTGGTGGAGACTAGGGGACTCGAACCCATGACCTCTCGCGTGTGAGGCGAACGCTCTAACCAGCTGAGCTAAGTCTCCGGAATAAGGGTGGGACGCCTCGAACGGCGTCCCGAAATGGTGACCCGTACGGGAATCGAACCCATGATTCCGCCGTGAAAGGGCGGTGTCTTGACCTCTTGACCAACGGGCCGAAATGGTAGCGGCGGTGGGACTTGAACCTACGACCTGCCGGGTATGAACCGGATGCTCTAGCCAACTGAGCTACGCCGCCATTCCGTTCGCTTGCCGTAACAAGCAAGATTTATTATACGAGAATACGGCCCGTTTGTCAAGAGGTTTTTTTCAAAAAACGACGATTTCCAAATTATCACATTGCCTTAATGGTGTAATACACCGCCGAGGCCAGCAGATAAGCGCCCATAAACAGTGTAACGATCAGGGCTGCCTTTCCGCCCAGCAGCGCAGCCGCCGCCAGCAGCACCAGCATCCCCAGATAGGCCGCCAAGGTATACCGGAGATCAAACTGCCCGCCCAGCACCTGCTCGGTCAGGCTCTGCAGCCGGCCCTTGCCCAGCAGCGCCAGCACGGCGGGGATCAGGCACAGCACAGCGGCCAGCGCCAGCACCGGCAGCCGCTCCCGCGCACCGGCATAGCAGCACCAGGCGCCGCAAATGGAGGCCGCAGATGCCACACAGAAGGTGAAAAACTGCCGCTCATACACATAATAAACCAGATACAGCACGGCAGCCACCGGCAAAAACACATACAGGATGTGCATTCCGTTGTAGTAATCCAGCGCCAGAACACAGCTGCTGACGCAGACAGCCAGAGCACACAGGGCAAAGAAGCCGCTGTTCAACACCCGGTCCGTCCGAAGACTGCCCCGCTTCTTCGCGGCAAAATAGACGATCAGCAGCACCACCGCAGCCACGGCACTGACGGCCATCAGGGCGTTGTTGGCAATCTGCCCCTGCATAAAGGTGGTGCCGAAGGTCATTTTTTCATACAGAAAAGACATTCCCCACAGTACCAGCGCGGCCATCAGGAAAACCGCCAGAATGCGGCGGGCCGCCAAGTCCTGCTTCTGTCTCTGCTTTTGCTTGTGGTTCTGCTTCTGCTTCCAGTTGTTCTCGTTCAACGAAACTCACTCTCCGATATCAAAGTTACCTGTCTCATACATAATGGCGCACAGCGCCGCCACCGGCGCGGTCTCGCACCGCAGGATCCGCGGCCCGATGGACACGCATTCCAGCCCGGCCTCCTGCGCCAGCACCGCCTCCCGGGGCGAAAAGCCGCCCTCCGGCCCGGTCACCACGGCAAAGCGCCCCCCCTTCCGGCCATGCAGCACGGAAGAAAGGCTGCGCTGCTGCTCCTTTTCATAAAGAAACAGGCCGCAATCGGACTGCGCCGCCTGCTCCAGCGCCCGGTCGAAGGAGACGATCTCCCCAACCGTTACCGCGCGGGAGCGCTGGCACTGCTTGGAGGCCTCAAGAGCAATGCGGGCATAGCGCTGGCGCTTTTTCTCCAGATCCCGCTCCTCCAGCCGCACGACACAGTGCTGCGAGGTAAAGGGCACGATATGGGAAACGCCGCACTCCACCGATTTCTGGATGAGATAATCAAAGCGGTCACCCTTGGAAAGTCCGGCATACACCGTCACAAAGGCGGTGGGCTCGTTGTCAAACGGCTCTGCCACCAGCTGGCGCGCGATGACCCGGTTCTTTTCCACCTGCTCCAGCACGCAGCGCCAGGCCTGTCCGTCGCCGCAGCAGACGGTGATCTCCTCCCCGGGACGCATCCGCAAAACCCGGGCAATATGCTGCGCGTCTGTCGGTTCCAGGTCGATTGACCCGCCGGAGACCCGCTCCTCTGTCACAAAAAAGCGCATATGGACTCTCCTCGCATTTTATGATTATACCAAATCCTTCCCCATTTGTCCATGGAAAATCAAAAAGTTAAGAAATTTTCAGATTTTCATGCCTTCCGGCAGCAAAGCATGACCCAGCCGTCCCGGGCGATCTCGTTTTCGATGACCATGCCCACCCGGAGGAAGGTGTCCCGCACCTCCTGCGCCCGGGTATCGATGATGCCGGAGAGGATCAGGTGCCCGTCATCCTTCAGCCAGCCGGGCAGATAGGGAGACATGGCCATCAGCACATCTGCCACGATGTTTGCCAGGATGACGCCGTAGGGGCCGTCCTCGGCAAAGGTCTGCCGCAGGGCCGGATCGGACAGCAGGTCGCCGCAGAAGGTGCGATACCGATCGGCTCCCAGGTGATTTTTCGCCATATTTTCGGCGGTCACCGTCATGGCATTTTCCTCGATATCACAGGCCGTGGCGTGGCTGCCGCCCAACAGCAGCGCGGTACAGGCCAGAATGCCGCTGCCGCAGCCCACATCCAGGATCTTCTTTCCCGCCAGTTCCAGCTGATCCAGCTGCTCCATGCACATCCGCGTGGTGGCATGACTGCCGGTGCCAAAGCTGGAGGCCGGATCCATGGTCAGCAGCACCCGTCCCTCCGGCAGCACATCCTGCTCCCAGCTGGGACAGACATGCAGCCGCTGCCCCACATCAAAGGGCTTGTAATACTGCTTCCAGTTGTTCTCCCAGTCCTCGCTTTTGACCTGAGAGACCTCCAGCTTCAGGCTGCCGTAAAAGCCGCTCTCGTCCTGCTCCTTCAGCTGCGCCAGCAGCTGGCCCATCTCCCGCAGCATCCGCTCGCCCTCCGCATCGGGGGGCAGATAGCAGCTCACCGAGGGCTCCCGCTGGGGGTTGTCGAACAGCTGCTCCTCAATGTAATCCCACCGTTTCACCGGTGCGTTGACAAACTCCTCGATGGTCTGGGGGTCGTCCACCTGCGCGCCGCCGGTGATCTCTGCCAGCAGCTCTGCCAGCAGCTCTGCGGCCTCATGGGTGGTCTGGGTGCGTACTTCCACATATTGCATAATCGATTCTACCTTTCTGTTGTAAAAAGCCTTCGGCCGCCGCTGCGGTGCGGCAGAGATATTCCATCGCCTCCGCAGGCCACTGCCCGGCCGCCGTCTCGCCGGTGAGCATCAGTGCCCCGGCTCCGTCCAGCACGGCGTTGAAAATGTCGCTGACCTCTGCCCGGGTGGGCACCGCCCGGGTCTCCATGGAGGCCAGCAGCTGAGTCACCACCAAAAAGGGCCGGTTCCGTTTCCGGCACAGGGCGGCGATTTCCTTTTGCACGGCGGGCAGCTGCCACAAAGGCACCGCATTGCCCAGATCGCCCCGGGCGATCACCACCGTGTCGCACAGGTCGATCCACTGGGGCAGGCTTTCCAGCCCCGCCCGGTTTTCCACCTTGGCGAACAGCCGGATGTCCCTGCCGCCGCACTTGTCCAGCGCCTGCCGCAGAGCCAGCAGGTCGTCGCGGCCGCGGACAAAGGACTGCATCACGCCGGTGATACCTGCATCTGCCGCCAGCCGCAGATTTTCCCGGTCGGCCCCGGTCAGCGCAGGCAGGGACACCTCCAGCCCCGGCGCCGCCGCGCTCTTTCGCGGCAGCAGCGTTCCGCCCCGGAGCACTCGGAAGCAGTCGCCCGCCTCCACCCTAAGCTCCAGCCGCCCGTCGTCCAGCAGCAGCGTCTGTCCCGGTGACAGCTGCTCCGTCAGCGGCTCCGGCAGGGCCAGAAGCGTCAGAGGGAGCCCGGTCTTTCCGGCCTCCAGCTCCACCGGCCCGGTGTTGCCGGTGCGCAGTTCCGGCCCCTGCAGATCCATCAGCAGCCGGGGCGTTTTGCCGCAGTCGGCCGCCGCACGGCGGGCCTGCTCCAGCCACGGGCCGCTTTCTGCCAGCGAGCGGTGGGAGAGATTGAGCCGCAGGCCACACATTCCCGCCCGGAACATTCTCCGCAGGGTTTCCTCCTCCGCACAGGCCGGGCCCAGCGTTCCATAAAGCTCCATCATTCCGTCAGGGTAAACTCCCAGCTGCACGCGCAGCTGTTATCGGACATTTCGGGATAGCAGCTGATGCAGCGGCAGGTGATGCGGTCATCAATCACCCGGGCAAACCCGCTGTACTCGGTCTCCCCCACCGGCTTGCAGGGATGCCAATCCATGCCCTTCCGGCTCCGCGCCGTCTGTACCCGGCAATCCAGGGTGCGATAGATCAGCCGGTTGCCCTCCCGCAGGATCTCATCCCGGTTGATATTGGCATACAGCCGCAGCCGCAGAGCCTGCTCCAGCCCGTCCAGCCCCGCCCGCTCGGGCAGCTTGAGGAATGCCTTGAGCTTTTTGGCCTCGATCACCGTAAAGCGGCTCCAGATGGCCACATCGTGCTCCATGGCCTCGTCCATGCCGTATTTGTCCTCCACCGACTGGAACCACACGCCGTCCATGGCCAGCCAGTTTTTGCAGTAAATCCCGATCAGTTCCTCCAGCTGCTCCCGGGTCAGATTATCCAAAGCGCTGTTTTTCATCGGTCTCCCCTCCATTTTGTCGTAACGCGGGGCCTTCCTCCGCGATCTTTTTTCGTGTCCAGGCATCCAGCTCGGCCTTCAGCTTTTGCAGATAGGGCGAAAAGGCCACCCTGTCCCCACCATAGGTCAGCTGCAGCTCATATTCCAGCGGCAGCCAGGAGGCCAGGTCGCTTTCGTTGTGCTGGATCACCGCCTCCAGGTTGTCCAGCGCCTTGTAAAGCCGGGCCTCATCGGTCTCCATGGCCTCCATCTCAGCCAGCAGCGCCCGGAGCCGCTCTCCCGTGGGGCGGGAAATGTCCGCGATCCAGCTGTGCAGCAGCCGCTTCTCCTCTGCCCGGTGGGCCGCCGTTTTGTCAAAAGCGGGGATATCTCCGGTGAAGCTTTCGCCCAGATCGTGGATCAGACACATCCGGATCACCCTGTCCATGTCCAGTGCCGGGAACTCGTCGGCCAGCAGCAGCGCCATCAGCGCCAGCCGCCAGCTGTGTTCCGCTACGCTCTCCCGTCGGCCGGAGGAGGTATCACAATGGCGGGTAACACATTTCAGCCTTTCCGCCTGGTGCAGGATCTCAAACAGCTCCTTTGGCTCCATACCAAACCGCCTCCCCGTTTTGCACATTGCTCAAGGTTATCATACCACATTTTTCGTTCGGATACAAGGCGGCGCGACCCAAAGGGGGGCGGATTTCCCATCATCGCGGCCATCGCCCCGAAAATCATAATAAAAAATTAAGGTTCCGCTTCTTGACAGGCGGTGTCACGGGACATATAATATAAATCGGTCGTTGCAGAACGAGCAATTTCAATTCTCGTTGAAGGAGGGCTTTCCATGCCGCCCAAGCCGAAATTTACAAGGGAAGAGATCGTCCGTACCGCTCTGACGCTGGTTTCGCAAAAGGGTGCCGAGGCGCTGACCGCAAAGGAGCTGGGATGTGCGCTGGGCAGCTCTGCCCGCCCGATCTTTACGGTTTTCCACAGTATGCAGGAGGTACAGGAGGCTGTGCGTGCGGCGGCCATGCATCGTTTTGAGGAAAGCTTTTGCCGGTGCGCCGCCGATATGCCCCTGCTCAAGCGGGTGGGGATGCATCTGGTGCTGTTCGGCCAGCGGGAGCCCAAGCTGTATCAGCTTTTATTCATGCGGGAGCGGCGCGAGGCCGTCCGCATGGACGATGTGCTCGGCCCGCTGGGCGGTACCGCCGACCTGTGTATCCAGTCCCTGCGGCAGGACTACGGCCTGCGGCAGGAGGAGGCCCGGACGCTGCTGGAAACCGTGTGGTTCTATACCTTCGGCATCGGCGCGCTGTGCGCCACCGGCGCCTGCCGGTTTACCGAGGAGCGGTTGGGAGAGATGCTTTCCTCCCAGCTCCGCGCCCTGCTGCCCCGCCGCTGTCCCAACACCTGATGGTATCCGTTTTCCCTCAAAAGGAGTCTTATGCAAAAGCAAACAAAGCAATGGCACCGTCTGTACCGCGTCCTGCGCTGGTGCGTCAAGACGGTTTATCCCAAAATCACCCTTTCCGGGGTGGAGCAGCTGCCGCCGGAGCCCTGCATCATCGTGGGCAACCACTGCCAGATGCACGGCCCCATCGCCTGTGAGCTATATGCCCCCGGGCAGCATGTTACCTGGTGCGCCGGGGAAATGATGCAGCGTAAGGAGGTACCGGATTACGCCTTCCGGGATTTCTGGGGAGAAAAGCCCCGGCACCTGCGCTGGTTCTACCGGCTGCTGTCCTATGCCATCGCGCCCCTTTCGGTGGCGATCTTCAACAATGCCAACACCATTGGCGTCTATCACGATGCCCGGCTGATGTCCACCTTCCGCAACACCCTGGCCCGGCTGGAGGAGGGTGCCAGCATCATCATCTTTCCCGAGGGCCCTCAGCCGGGAAATCACATCGTCAATCAGTTTCAGGAGCGCTTTGTGGATGTGGCCCGGATGTATTACCGCCGCACCGGAAAGGCCCTTTCCTTTGTTCCCATGTATCTTGCCCCGGCGCTGAAGACCATGACCTTCGGCGCGCCGGTGGTCTTTGACCCGGCGGCCCCCGCCCGTGAGGAGTGCTCCCGCGTCTGTCATCAGCTGCACGCTGCCATCACCGACCTGGCCATGGCCCTGCCCCGGCACACCGTCGTACCCTATCGCAATCTTCCGAAGAACGCCTATCCCTGCAATCTGCCAAAGGAGCTGCCCGATGAAAAAGCCTGTCGTTGACTATCACCGTTTCCGTCTTTCCCGGCTGAATGAGCCGGAGTTCGCCCACCTGAAGCTGCTGGGCTGGTGGCTGGTCTATTTTGCCCTGTTCTTTCTGACAGAAAACTTCATTCCGCTGGAAAGCTGCCATGTGATTCATTGCCGGCTGGACGATGTCATCCCCTTCTGCGAATACTTCCTGATCCCCTATGTGCTGTGGTATGTTCTGGTGGCCGGGTCGCTGCTGTATTTTGCGCTGTACAATATCGACAGCTTCCGGCGGCTGCAGATCTTTCTGACCATCACCCAGCTGGTGGCCATGGCCATTTACATTCTCTATCCCAACCGGCAGGATCTGCGGCCCGAAAGCTTCGCCAACGACAACCTGTTCACCTGGGGGCTGGGTCTGCTTTATCGCTTCGACACCAACAGCAATGTCTGCCCCTCCCTGCACGCTGCCTATTCCCTGGGCATCGCCTCGGTATGGAGTAAGGAAAAGGGAGTCTCTCCCTGGGTCAAGGGCGGCATCTGGGCCTTTGCCCTGCTGGTGTGTGCCTCCACCACCCTGGTCAAGCAGCACTCGGCGGTGGATGTATTTCTGGCCGTGCCGGTCTGTCTGCTGGCAGAGGGCATCGTTTATAAAGACTTTTGGCGGAACCGCTTGCGGGTCCGCATCAAATAAGGAGAAATGAGACTATGGGAAAACAATTCGGTGACCGGAAGGACGGCAAGCGTCTGACCAAGATCAGCTCCATGCACTGTATCATGCCGCTGATGTACCCCAACCGCTGCGACAACGAAGCCTTTATCAGCGAGCGTGTCGATCTGACGGCCATCAACGCCTATCTGGCAGAGAAAAACGCCGACGCTCCGGAATATGCCTACAACCTGTTCCAGATCATGGTGACTGCTCTGCTGAAGACCATCACCCTGCGGCCCAAAATGAACCGCTTTATCGCCAACAAGACCATGTATCAGCGCAATGAGGTCTCGGCAGCCTTTACCGTGAAGAAGATTTTTTCCGATGATGGCGGCGAGGCGCTGTCCTTTATCCACAGCAAGGAGAACGACACGCTGGATACCATCCATGACGAGATTTTCCGTCAGGTGTCCCTGTGCCGCAGCGAGAGCAAGGACCAGTCCACTGCCGCCATGGATGTGGTGCAGAAGCTGCCGGGCTTTTTGCTGCGGCTGGTGGGCGTCATCGTCCGGTTTCTGGATCGTCACGGCTGGATGCCCTTGGCCCTCATCGGCACCGACCCCTTTTATGCCTCTGCCGTGCTGTCCAATCTGGGCTCCATCAAGCTCAAGGCCGGTTATCACCATCTGACCAACTGGGGCACCTGTTCGGTGTTCTGCACCATCGGGGAAAAGCGCAAAATGCCCTTTTTCCTGGAGGACGGCACGGTGGAGATGCGTGAGGCTGTGGATCTGGGCCTGACCATCGACGAGCGCATCGCCGACGGCTACTATTATTCCAAAACCATCCGGCTGCTGAAGCACCTGCTGGAGCATCCGCAGCTGTTGGAGCGACCCTTAAACGAAGAAGTGGAGTATTGAATTATGAACGAGATCACTGCAAAGACCCCCTGGAAAGCCTTTATGGGCGATGTGCCCATGCATCTGGAGTATTTTGAGGGCACCATGTTCCAGGCCGTAGAGGCCATCGCACGCCAGTACCCGGACAGCATTGCCTTTGACTTCATGGGCAAATCCACCACCTATCACAGGATGATCCAGGAGATCGAGACCTGCGCCCGCGCCCTGCGCACCATCGGTGTGCGGGAGGGCGACCGGGTCACCATCGCCCTGCCCAACTGCCCCCAGGCCATCTATCTGTTCTATGCCGTCAACCTGGTGGGCGGCATCGCCAACATGATCCACCCCCTGTCCGCCGAAAAGGAGATCGAGTTTTACCTCAACGAGTCGGACAGCGTCACCGCCATCACCCTGGATCAGTTTTATCACAAGTTCGAGCGTGTGCGCCGCAACACCAAAGTGGTCAATCTGGTGATTGCCAGCATCAAGGACGCCCTGAGCAAGCCCATCAAGGCCGGCTATATGCTCACCGAGGGCCGCAAGATCGAAAAGATCCCCGATGATGCGCCTGTCATCCGCTGGAACGACTTCATGCGCATGAGCAAGCACTGCTTCTACGATTACAAGGTGGAGCGCAAAAGCGCCGACCCGGCAGTGATCCTGTATTCCGGCGGTACCACCGGCACCACCAAGGGCATCGTCCTCACCAACCGCAACTTCAACGCCCTGGGCCAGCAGGTCATCGCAGCCAACCGGATGTTCCGTCCCGGGGACAAAATGCTGGCCGCCATGCCTCTGTTCCACGGCTTCGGTCTGGGTGTTTGCATCCACACCATGCTGTCTCAGGGCGGCCGGTGCATTCTGGTGCCCCGCTTCACCCCCGAAAGCTACGCCAAGCTCATTGTCAAGAATCGCTGCAACTTCATCGCCGGTGTTCCCACGCTGTACGAGGCTCTGCTGCGTCTGCCCTCCATGGAGGGTGCCGACCTCAGCTGCCTGAAGGGCGTGTTTTCCGGCGGCGACAGCCTGTCCATTGAGCTGAAAAAGAAGTTCGACCGCTTTCTGGCCGAGCACAAGGCCACCATCCAGGTGCGGGAGGGTTACGGCACCACCGAGACCGTCACGGCCTGCTGTCTGACCCCCACCCATCTGGCCAAGGAGGGCAGCATCGGCCTTCCCTTCCCCGACACCTACATCAAGATCGTGGAGCCCGGCACCGACCGGGAGCTGCCCTATGGGCAGGAGGGTGAGATCCTGCTGGCAGGCCCCACCGTCATGAAGGAGTATATGAACCATCCTGATGAGACCGCCCAGACCCTGCGCACCCACGACGACGGTCTGACCTGGGTTTACACCGGCGACCTGGGCACCATGGACGAGCAGGGCTTCATCTACTTCCGCGGCCGCGCCAAGCGGATGATCATCTCCTCCGGCTACAACATCTACCCCGGCCAGCTGGAGAACATCCTGGACGCTCACGAGTGGGTGCAGATGAGCTGCATCATCGGCGTCCCCGACGATTTGAAAATGCAGAAGGTCAAGGCCTTTGTCAAGCTGGTGCCCGGCATCCGCCCCGATGACACCACCAAAAATGTGCTGCTGGATTACTGCCGCAAGCACATCGCCAAATACGCCATGCCCTATGACATCGAGTTCCGGGAGGAGCTGCCCAAGACGCTGGTGGGCAAGGTAGCCTACCGCAAGCTGGAGGAGGAAGAGCTGGCCAAGCACCGGTAAGGCGCAGTACCCCCATCTATATTACACGAAAAAGCCCGATTTTCGCCGGAAAATCGGGCTTTTTGGTTGCGCAGTACCGCTGCTTCTGCTATAATTTCAATTTGGCGGCTCTGTGCCGACCATATGTGATCCGAGGTGCTCTATGAAAAAGATCTCGGCCAGGCAGCTGGCCATGTCCTATACCGGCGTCTTTCTGGGAGCGGGGTTTGTCTCCGGGCAGGAGCTGTGGCAGTTTTTCGCCTGCTTCGGCCCGGTGGGACTGCTGGGTTTTTTAGGGACGGCCGCCCTGTTCTTTTATGTGAATTACGCCAATCTGCGGCTGATCCAGGTCACCGGGGTGGAGGATATGGGCCGCCTGATGACCCCCGGCGACCGGCCGCGACTGCGGGCGCTGGTTTCTGCCATGCAGGGACTGCTGCTGTTTGGCGTGTCGGTGATCATGATTGCCGGGGCCTCTTCCCTGCTGCATCAGCTGCTGGGGCTGCCCGCCTGGCTGGCCGGGCTTCTGTTCACCGTTGTGGTGTCGCTGGTGGCGCTGCTGGGGATGCAGGGGCTGGTGGCTGTCTTTTCCCTTCTGGTGCCTGCCACCACCGTGGTGGCGGTGGTGCTGGCTGTGGCCGCGATGCTCCGGGGCGGTTTTTCCTTTGCACCGGCCAGCGGCAGTGTCTCTCCCCTGATGCCCAACTGGGTGGTGGGCTTTGTCACCTATGCCGCCTACAATCTGTTTGGCTCCGTTTCGGTGCTGGTGCCCACCGCAAAGCTGCTGGACGGCGAAAAGCCTGTCCGGCGGGGTCTGGGGCTGGGCAGCGGGCTGCTGATCGTGCTGGCCTGGAGCATGATCGCCGCCATGGCGATCTTCCCTGCCGTGGGGCTGACCGAGTTGCCCATGGCCACGCTGGCGGGCCAGCTGCATCCGGCGCTGGAGGCCGGCTACGGCCTTTTGATGGGGCTGGGGATGTTCAGCGCCTGTCTGGCCGCCATGACGGCGGTGGTCAACCAGATCGCCCTGCACTGGCGCAAAATGGCCATCCATCACAAGCCCTACACCACCGTGATGCTCTTTGCCGCCTATGCCCTCAGCCTGCTGGGCTTTGGCAATCTTATCGGCGTGGTGTATCCCGTGTTCGGTTATGCCAGCATCCCCTTTTTGATCTTCCTGGTGCGCAACTGGCAGAGGGTCAAGCAAACCGGAAGTCTGTAAACACATAAAACTACAGAAAAGATCCCGTGGAGCGGTTGGCTCCACGGGATCTTGAGACTGTCAAAGAACCGCTTTGCTGGGTTCTTTGACAGGTTTGGCTCCGGCCTGCGGGCCGGTTTTCGCCGGATTTTCTGCGGAAAATCCGGCGGGGCAAGGTGTTTTTGACCATGATCTCACAGGTCACGGCCAAAAACAAATTGGCAAGCAAAGCTGACTGAGTGTCAGCTTTGGCTTTTTCGATAAGCAGAAGATCCCGTGGAGCGGTTGGCTCCACGGGATCTTCTGTTGTTCGTTTGTTTCAGCAGTGACCGCATCCGCCCTGCTTGCAGGAGGCGCAGGTCTTGCTGTAGGGGCAGCCCACGCAGTGCTCGCCCTTTTTCTTGGCGCGGATGAGATATCCGGCCGCCAGGCCCAAAATGCTCAGCACCGCAACGGCAGCGATGACGGTCTCCATAGGCGCTTACTTTTTCAGGGCGTACTCAGCCTGCAGGCTCTTTTCGGCCTTGCGGCACAGATACACCAGCACAGCTGCAAAGATCAGCACGGCGATCAGGCCGCCCACAAATCCGGCACCCAGAGAGCCGGTGGTGATGAGGGTGCCGATCTGGTACACCAGGAATGCTACGGTGAAGCCGGTGGCAAACTGCAGCGCCACGCCGCCCCAGAACCACTTGCGGTCGTTGATCTCAGAGTTCATCGCGCCCAGTGCGGCAAAGCAGGGAGGCGTGAACAGGTTAAACATCAGATAAGCCAGCGCGGCCACCTTGGTGATGCCGAAGATGGCGGCCACCTCGGTACCGGCGCCCTCCACCAGAGCCAGCTCATCGGTATCAATCAGGTTGGAAACACCATAGCACACGGCCAGCGTACCCACCACATTTTCCTTGGCGATAAAGCCGGTGACGGCGGCGGCAGTCAGCTGCCAGGCCTTGATGCCGATGATGGGGATCAGCAGCGTGGCGATGGGCCCGGCGATGGAAGCCAGGATGGAGGTGCTTTCCGCGCCCTCCTCCACCAGCTGGAAGCTCCAGTTAAAGGACTGCATGATGTACACCAGCGCATTGCAAACCAGAATGATGGTACCGGCCTTGACGATATACGCCTTGCCGCGGGACAGCATATCCTTGCAGGCGCGCTTGAGAGAGGGGACCTTGTACTCGGGCAGCTCAATGATGAAGAAGGACTTGCGGGACTTGTAACCGGCGATCTTGTTCACCAGCAGCGCGCCCAGCAGGATCAGGGCAATGCCCACGAAATACATCAGGGTACCCACCCAGCTGGCGTCCGCAAAGAACGCGCCGGAGAACAGGGCAATGACCGGCAGCTTGGCGCCGCAGGGCATAAAGGGGGTCAGCATGGCAGTGGCACGGCGCTCCCGCTCATTGCGGATGGTGCGGCAGGCCATAACGCCGGGGATGGCGCAGCCGGTGCCGATGACAAAGGGAATGACCGACTTGCCCGACAGGCCCACCTTCTTGAAGATGGGATCCAGCACGGTGGTGGCGCGGGCCATATAACCGCAGTCCTCCAGCAGGGAGATCAGGAAGTACATCACCATGACCAGCGGCAGGAAGCCCACCACGGCACTGACGCCGCCGATGATGCCCTCGGTGAGCAGTGCCACCAGGAAGTCGTTGCCGCCCTCCAGCGCACCGGCTACCCAATCCTTAAAGGCATCAATCAGGTTCACCAGCCCGGGAATGGTGGTTCCGCTCTCAAACTCATGGCCCTCGGCGATCCAGGGGCCGACCCACGCCTGAGAGATCTGGAACACCAGGAACATGACGGCGGCAAAGATCAGCAGGCCGCCCACGGGATGGGTCAGCACGGCATCGATCTTATCCTGCGAGTTTTTCTCCCGGGTCAGGACCTTGCGGGTCTCCACAGAGGACACCAGCTTGTTCACAAAATCAAAGCGCTTGCGGTCGGCCTCGCTGACCACAGCCTTGTCGGTCAGGTCGATGTCGCCCTGGACATAAGGCGCCTTCTGGCCCTTGCCCTTCTGCGCGGCAGCGGCCTTGACCACCTCCCGCAGACCGGCGGCAGCGGTGGAAACAGTGTCCACCACGGGGCAGTTCAGCTTGGCGGAGAGGGCGGCAGCGTCGATCTTCGTCTGCTTCTTTTCGTTGATGTCGGCCTTGTTCAGCGCCACCACCACGGGGATGCCCAGCTCCAGCAGCTGGGTGGTGAAGAACAGGCTGCGGCTCAGATTGGTGGCGTCCACGATGTTGATGATCACATCAGGATGCTCGTTCTTCACATAGGAGCTGGTGATGCTCTCCTCCGAGGTGAAGGGCGACATGGAGTAAGCGCCGGGCAGATCCACGGCGATCAGCTCCTCGGCTCCATCCCAGAAGCTCTTTTTGATGGGGTGCTCTTTGCGTTCCACGGTAACGCCGGCCCAGTTGCCGACCTTTTCATTCCGGCCGGTGAGGGCGTTGTACATGGTGGTTTTCCCGCTGTTGGGGTTACCGGTCAATGCGATTCTCACGGTAGGTTCCTCCTCTGTATTTCTCTGCAAATCATAAAACGCTCTTCTGATCCAGGGGATCGGGTGCTGTTTTTGTGAACAATAAAGTTAGTTTAGACTAACCCCTGTGCACAGACGAACGGGTCGGTCGTCCTGGAAATGGGGTATCAGATGCGGATGGCTCCCGCCAGCTGACTGTCGATGTTGTAGCGGCCGTCCTTGATGGCCACCACGCAGTTGTTTTTCTTGCGGGAAACGACGGTGATGGGCTCTCCGCTATAGCAGCCCAGCGAGAAAAGGAAGTCGTCCAGCTCCTCATCCTCGGTCTCGATCTGGCGGATGATGTACTCCTTGCCCTCCTGCGCCTCATTCAAAGTCATGGTCTTCACCTCGTTCGTTCAGCATTTGGTTAGAATGAGCTAACCCACGGAGTAAAAAGGTGTTAGCCTCCGCTAACCTTTCTTATCATAGCCGCCCAACGCCCGTTTGTCAAGGGGTTTTCCAAAATATCCAGAAAATTCTATTCAGAAAATCAAAACCGTCTCATGTACACATGCGTGTACCGCCATGCTGCTCCAGACAGAAATGGCGTAGAGAAATCGATGGATCGCGCCTGTGGATGACCGCTGCTACACAAATCGAACTTGCAAACCGGGCATAGCCGATACTCTCGGCTGTGCCCGGTTTCTGTATCGTTTTCTGGTGCTTATCTGTGAAACCGCTGCAGTGCGTCGTCTACCTTTTAACCGTGTAAGGAATACCAAGTTCTGTTTCGGTAATGGTTCTTTTTGCAATGTTTGAAAAAATCCGCTGTCCGTGCTATGATAGATTTGTCTTTTATTTTCTCTTTTCTGGAGTGGTATTCTCATGAGTCTGACTGTTTCACAGCTGATGGAGCTGCCGTGTCTGCGCAGAGCAAGTGTTCTTGCCGGACGCAGCAGCCTGAACCGGATCGTCACTGGCATTACGGTGCTGGAATATGCTACGCCGACGGATATGCAGAGCAAGCTCTTTGAAAGCATCGACTTCTGGGGCAGCGAGTTGATCCTGACCGGCTTTTGCAGCATTGCCGATGATGTAGACGCACAGTGCGCAAATATCCGCAGCCTCGCTCTGGCGGGCGAGGTCGGGATCATTCTGTACTATGTTGGCCTGATTTTGCCAAAAGTAGACCCGAGGCTCATCGCGCTTGCCGACGAACTCAATTTTGTTCTGATCTGCATGCCGGAAAATGAGCCGAATCTTCGCTACGGCGAGGTGATCCATGAGGTGATGGACGCAATTGTGCGCGATGAGCTGAACAACCCGACCTTTACGATCGACCTTCTTGAGCAGATGACAAAGGTTCCCGCCGGACAGCAGAGCGTAAAAACGATCCTGCAGATCACAAGCGACCGCCTGCGAGCCTCTGCTGTGATCACGGATTCTGAATACCACATTTTAAGTGCAGCCTCCTGGCCGAGAAATCAGGACTTCGACTGGCCGTCTGTCATCAAGTATGAGGCCCAGCGCACCGGGAACGAGCCTTTCTGGGAAATTTCAGGAGAGCGGAAGTTCTGGGCTCATAAGGCGGAGATCCAGACAAGCAGCCACCATCGCATGTATCTGTTCGTCTTATCAGAGCACGGCAGGCTCGATCAGACTTTATGGAAGCAGGTCGTAGACGGCGTTCGCGTAAGCATGGGTGTCTGGGGCAAGACGCACGACCAGATCGATCTGTCCGAGCTCACAAGAGCCATCATTCTTGATGAGCCAATTAAAATGCGAAGGCTTGGTGACCTCTACCATATCGATGTCACATCCCTGAGCGATATGTGGATTCTAAGAAGTCCAACGGGGGAAAATCTTTCGCCGTGGACAAAGGCCGTGGCGGAGCTTTCCTCACTCTATACCTCAATCGGTCTCTGTGAGCATTATGAAAATGACATTCTTATTTTCCCCATCGGAAGCCGGACGCTCAAGGAAATGAACGAATGGAGCAATGCGCTCGCACAGTTCTGCAAAGAAAATCAGCTCTCTGCCCGCGTCACGCGCTGCCCACTGCTGCAAAAAACAGCCGACGCCAAATACGCCTATGAGACAACCTGCGCACATCTGGAAGACAGCACAAAAGTCTTTCCCACACGCATGTATTTCACAAACGCCGAGATCGAGTTTGTCAAAGAGTGCTGCGAGATCGCCGCGCAGGGAAAAGTCTGCGTCCATCGGTATACCTCGGCACTCGATTCCATTTTGCTGCGAAAAGACGGCGAGGAGATCATCAAAACGCTCACGGTGTTTTTGCTGGATGAAAACTCCAGCATCACAGAAACCGCCGCTGCCCTCTTTGTCCATAAGAACACCGTAAAGTATCGCTTGCAAAAGGCAAGCGACCTGCTTGGCTTTCATGTAGGCGACATTCCACAGTCGAAAAACCTTCTGTACGCGCTCGCGTTGCAGCGCATCATGTCGACTCTTCCCGCAGACAATTCCGAAAAACAATAACCTTCTCCGTTCCCATTGTCCTTTCAGACAACGAGAACGGAGAATTTTTATCCCATAACATATTGTTTTCAAAGCATCAATTCATTATAATTAGGGGAAATCGGATTCTCTCCGGTTGATACTATGCGAGGTGATCAATATGAAAAAACAAGTAACTGGCTTTGAGATCAAAGCTGAAGAACGACAGAGCTGGGGCTCTATCACGATGGTATGGATCGGCGCAATGATCT
>CAZYAD010000023.1:0-23494 GCA_964646225.1 uncultured Oscillospiraceae bacterium | reverse complement strand
AAACAGCCGGAGAGCGTCTGCTCTCCGGCTGTCTTTGCTGTTTCAGTTGTTGCAGCGGGCCTGTAAGCCGGGTTCTGTGATCGGCAGCCATCTATCTGGGACGGACATTGCTGCCCGCCTCAAGCCACCCGTCCGGAGATTGGCCGAGCCAGCCGTAGCCCCCGAGTCGGTGTTGCTTCGGATAGAGTTTACAGGACGGAGGTGTTGCCATCCCCGCCGGTGGGCTCTTACCCCACCTTTCCACCCTTACCGCACAAAAAGCGCGGCGGTATCTCTCTGTTGCACTTGTCCGGCGGTCGCCCGCGGCCGATGTTATCGGTTATCCTGCTCTGTGAAGCCCGGACTTTCCTCACGGGGTCGCCCCCGCGCGGCTGCCCGGCCCGCTGCTGCTTTATTGTAACAACAACGGCGGGGAATGTCAAGGCCGACCCGCAGTCGGCGGTCAGTGCCGGCGTCCGTGCAGCACCGGCGACAGCGGCTTGTAGATCAGAAAGGCGATGGCGGCGGTGAGCAGCTCCTTGGCAAAGGTAAAGGGCACATTAAAGGTCAGCAGCGCGTCAAACAGCCCGCCGCAGCTGGGATTCAGCTGCTGATACATCCCGATGATGGTCTCCATGGGCATCAGTTTGCCATAGAGGGGATAGACGAGGCAATAATTGTGGGGCAGGCTGTATGCCGCACACACCACACACCCCGCCAGCGAGGCGATCAGCGCCCCCTTGCGGGTCTTTATTTTCTGATAGATCAGCCCTGCGGGCAGCACATAGGCCACCCCCAGTAGAAAGTTGGAAAGCTCTCCCACACCGCCGGTGGTGCCGCCCATCAGCAGGTGCAGCAGGTTTTTCACCAGACATACCGCCACGCCGGAGGCCGGGCCATAGGCAAAGGCAGCCAGCAGGGCGGGCAGCTCGGAAAAGTCCAGCTTGACAAAGGCAGGCATGATCGGGACGCTCAGCTCGATGAACATAAGGAGAAAGCCGACGGCACTGAGCATGGCCACGCCGGCGATCCTGCGGGTGTTGCGGGTTGTCTGAGACATAGGTTCCTTTCCGGCGGAGAAAGGCTGGCTCTCCGCCAGACATGGCTGTGAATTTTTACGAAAAAAGGCCCTGCTCACCCGAAAAAGGGTACAGCAGGGCGCAGCTTCGCAAAGCCATATCTTCTTCCATCCAGACTATACTGTCGGTCCCGGAATCGCACCGGATCAGCTCCCGTGGGAGGTCGCGGACTGTCACCGCCGGTGGGGACTTTCACCCCGCCCTGAAGATTTAACAGCCTCATGATAGCACGCGGGGGCGGTGCTGTCAACCCTCAACGCACCGCTTCCCCCTGAAAATACACCCGGCGCAGCTTCCAGTCGCCGTCGCACAGCGCCAGATCGGCCGCCCGGCCTACCCGGATGCTGCCGCAGCAGTCCTCCAGACCGGCGCTTTTGGCCGGGACGCAGGTGGCTGCCGCCACCGCCTGCTCCGCGGGCACACCGGCCCGGATCAGATTCACCATGCCGTCCCAGACAAAGGTGACCGACCCCGCCAGCGTGCCGTCGGCCAGGGTCGCCCGCGGCCCCCGGACGGTGACCGTCTGGCCGCCCAGACTGTAAACACCGTCCCCCAGCCCACAGGCCCCCATGGAGTCAGAGATCACCATCCCCCGTGCCCCCAGCGCGCCAAAGGCCAGCCGCAGCACGGCGGGATGGATGTGGATGCCATCGCAGATCACCTCAGCCAGACAGTCGCCGGTGAGGGCCGCCCCCACCAGCCCCGGCTCCCGATGCTGCAAGCCGGTCATGGCGTTGAACAGATGGGTCACCTGAGTGGCCCCGGCGGCAAAGCCCTGCTTTGCCTGGTCATATCCGGCGGGGGTGTGGGCCAGACTTACCCGGCACCCCGGGGAAATCTGCCGGATAAAGGCCTCCGCACCCTCCAGACAGGGATCCACTGCCACTACCCGGATGCGCCCGCCTGCGGCCTGCTGCATCGCCTGGAAAAAGTCCGGATCCACCGGCGAGAGGTATTCCGGCGCGTGGGCGCCCTTCTTTTCCGGACCGAAAAACGGCCCCTCCAGATAAAGCCCCCGGACGGGAGCCGCCGCCCGCCCGCAGCGGGCCGCCGCCTCCAGCAGCAGCGGCCGGGGATTGGTCATCAGGGTGGCCAGCACCGAGGTGACGCCGTGGCGCAGGTAGCAGCGGCCCATTTCCGCCAGCTGCCCTGCATCGGCGTGGTCAAAATCATACCCGGCGCAGCCGTGGGTGTGGATGTCCACCAGCCCGGGCAGCACCGTCAGTCCGGAGCAGTCCTCCCCGGGGCCAAGCTCCTCCCCCAGCGAGGTGATGACGCCGTTTTCCACCGCCAGATCACAGATGGTGAACCGGCCCTCCACAAATACGCGGCCATGCTTCAGGATCATCGCAGAGCTCCCTTACAGCGCGGAATACAGCTCCACCAGCTGCTTCATGCATTCCACCGCCAGATCCATCTCCTCCGCGCAGCAGTATTCCTGCTTGCCGTGGAAGTTGCCTCCGCCGGTACCCAGATTGGGGCAGGGGAGACCCATAAAGGAGAGCCGCGCTCCGTCGGTGCCGCCCCGGATGGGCACCGTCACCGGCTCCACTCCCGTGCGGCGGATGGCCTCCAGCGCGTTGTCCACCAGATGCCGGTGGGGTGCGATCTGCCCGGCCATGTTCTGATAGGAATCCCGGAGGGTGAGCTCCACCGTCCCTGCGCCGTACTTGCGGTTGAGGAAGGCGGCCGCCGCCCGGGCATCGTCCTTCTTGCGCTCCAGCAGATCGGCGTTGTGATCCCGGAGGATGTAGTGCATCCGGGCGTTTTCCACATCGCCCTCCATGTCGGTCAGATGGAAGAAGCCCTCGTATCCCTCGGTGAACTCCGGCTTCTGCTGCTCCGGCAGCAGTCGCTCAAACTCCATGCCGATGGTCAGGGCGTTTTTCATCTTGTTTTTGGCCGAGCCGGGGTGGATGTTCTTGCCGTGGATGTCCACCCGCAGGGAGGCGGCGTTGAAGTTCTCGTACTCCAGCTCGCCGTAGGCCCCGCCGTCCATGGTAAAGGCATAGTCCGCGCCGAAGCCGGCCACATCGAACCGGTCGGCCCCCCGTCCGATCTCCTCGTCGGGGGTAAAGGCCACCTGCACCGGACCGTGGGCAAAGCCGGGGTCGGCCAGTAGCTGCTCGCACAGGGTGACGATCTCGGCCACACCGGCCTTGTCGTCGGCCCCCAGCAGGGTGGTGCCATCGGTGACCATAAGACTCCTGCCCCGGCACCGCAGCAGCTCGGGAAACTCGGCGGGAGAAAGCACCGCGCCGGAGCCCTCCAGCAGGATGTCTCCGCCGTCATAGTTCTCCACGATGCGGGGCCGGATGTTGGCAGAGGGCACATCGTCCACCACATCCATGTGGGCGATAAAGCCCAGCACCGGGCCGTGATAATCGGGGATGGTGCCGGGGACGGTGGCGTACAGATAGCCGTTGTCATCCAGCCGCACCTGCTCCAGCCCCAACTCCCGCAGCTCCTGCTCCAGCGCCCGGGCAAACACCAGCTGCCTGTCGGTGCTGGGGCAGGTCTCAGAGGCACCGTTGGAGGCGGTGTCGTATTTCACATAATTCAGCAGTCTTTCATAGGGACGCATGGCAGTCTCCTCCTGTTATAGCTTCGGTTTTTATGTTCTGATCCGGCTCAGTCCAGATCCAGCATACGGTGATAGGGCGTCAGAGCCACGGGAATGGTGTAGCGCTCGGGATTTTTCCGGGTCAGCTGGAAGGGCTGTGTGTAAAACAGAAAGCCCTCCGTGGTCAGCGCATAGCCGTCGGAAAACTCCTCCAGCGTGCGCTCCTCCGGCGAGGTCACCTCCACCTGCTGCTCCTCGCACCAGTTCAGAAGGTCGGCCAGCAGCTGGGGCGCCGCCGTTTCATAGTCGCCCCCCAGCAGCGTGCTCAGAGAGAGCACCCAGCCGTTGTCCAGCAAAAAGACCTGCGCCCGGGAATAGTCCTCCTGCTGTCCGCCCTCCTCCACCCGGAAGTCGCAGCGCACGCACAGATACCCCTCCGGCGCGTCCAGCAGCACATACCCGATGCGGACGGCATAGGCCCCGTCTGCCTCGGTGACGGTGTCCCAGCCCTCTCCATAGTGGGCCTTGGCGGCGGCAAACAGGCTGTCGGTGTCCTGACTCAGCCCCGCCAGCTCGTTGCGGTAATAGTCGTTGATGCGCTGAAAGCTCTGGGCCTTCTGCCCGGCGGTGGAAAACTGGGGCAGCTCCACCATATATTCCGCCAGCACAACCCCCTGACTGTTGGTCAACTGCCGCCGGATCACCAGCGGTCTGTCCAGCGCCAGCGCCGGATCGGCCTGTGCCTGCAATTCCAGCCGGGCCGCCTGTGCGGCCTCCTGTGCCTCCCGCTGCTCCTCCGGCGTGGTAAAGGGCAGCAGGGCGTTGCCGCAGCCGCTGCACAGCAAAAGCGCCAGCAGCGCCGGGGCAAGCCGTTTCAAAAACAGATCTCCCATATGTTGATCTCCTTGTCCGTGTTCCGTTACGCGCAATGCGTGTATATCTGTGTCTACCATACCAAAAAATCGCCTTTTCGTCAATGAATAGATGCTTTTTCAGGCTGCTTCAGGAAGAATTTACATTTTCCCGCCCCTGTCGGCCTTGACTTTCCGGCGCAAGTATTGTAACATACTTCTGTTACCATTTTGTAATCATTGTGTGAATTTTGGGTCAGTGCCCCGCCGATCGCCGTGCCGGATCCCGTCTCCCGGCCCGGGGCCTGTGTAATAGAAAGGAACCTTATGCTGTCTGTTGACTCTTATCTCCCCGCCCGGGGCGGCGCTTTCCGCCGCCGCTGGGTAAAGCTGCGCCTGCATACCCGCCGCCTGGCCAACATCGGTGCCAACGCCGTGGAGCTGCGGGGCCTGCTGGGCGGCCTTGCCCGGATCATCAGCTGGGCGGGCTTTCTGGGCGCGCTGCTGTGGGGTCTGGTGCTCCGCGCCGCCGCCCGCCTCTACCGCCTGGGCTGCACGCTGCTGGAGGATCTGCTCCGCGCCCTCCGCACCCACAATGCCCTCCGCTGGCAGCTGTACCAGTGGATGAGCCATCTCCGCGGCCGCTTTCATCGCCGGGAGCATGGCCGCGCCGCTCCCATCCTGCTGATGGTCAGCGCCACCCTCATGATCCTGTCGGGCTGTATGTTCGGCCTGGGCTTTGCCGTCAGTCTGGACGGCCAGCCGCTGGGCTATGTGGAGAGCCGGGATCAGGTGGAGGCGCTGGTGGAGCGGGTGGAGGACCGCATCTCCGCCTATCTGGGCGCCCCCTATCAGCTGGAGGCCGATTTTTCCTTCACCCTGCGCTATCTGGATCGTACCGATCTGCTGGACGAGGCGCTGCTGGAGCAGCGGCTGTTTGCCTCGGTGGGGGATACCACCCGCCGCTATGTGCTGACAGTCAACGGCGAGACGCTGGGTGCCTGCCAGAGCAAAAGCGCCCTGGAGCTGATGCTGCGGCGCATCCTGCTGACCTCTGTGACCGACGCCACCCAGGTGAGCACCGCCTTTGCCGACGATGTACAGATCACCGAGACCACCTCCACCTCCGTGCCGCTGGTGTCCCTCACCCGGATGGAGTCCATCCTCACCGCCAATAAGGAGGAAACCCGGGTCTACACTGTGCAGTCGGGGGATACGGTCAGCGCCATCGGCCAGCGCTATGGGATGAAGGTGGCGGAGATCGTAGCCCTTAACCCCGGCCTGGATCCCGCCCGCATCCATGTGGGGCAGGAGCTGACCCTTTCGGCCGCCGTGCCCTATCTTTCGGTGCAGCAGACCGTCACCGAGTCCTATGTGGAGTCCATCCCCTACGAGACCCTTATCGAATATGACGACACCATGTACAAAAACAAGAGCAGGATCAAGGTGCAGGGGGTCAACGGCTCTGCCGATGTGGTGGCCGATGTTACCTATGTCAACGGCGTGGAGAGCGAGCGCCGGATCCTGAGCTACGAGGTCACTGCCCAGCCGGTGAGCGCTGTCAAGGTGGTGGGCACCAAGGCTCTGCCCCGGTATATGGCCACCGGCAAGTTCATCAAGCCCTCCAACGGCACCTTCTCCTCGGGCTATGGCTACCGCAAGTCGCTGGGCGACTTCCACACTGGCGTGGACTTTGCCGGAGCCAAGGGCACCAATATCTGGGCCGCCGACGGCGGCGTGGTGAGCTACGCCGGCTGGAAGGGCAATTACGGCTACTGCGTCATCATCAACCACCAGAATGGCTATACCACCTATTACGCCCATTGCAGCAAGCTGCTGGTCAAGGTGGGGGATAAGGTGGCACAGGGCGATATCATCGCCAAGGTGGGCAACACCGGCCGCTCCTACGGTGCCCATGTCCACTTCGAGGTCCGCTATAACGGCAAGACCCAGAACCCGCTGAATTACATCAGCAAATAACCCCCAAAAGGCCCCAGTCTGTACGCAAAAAAGGTCGTGTATCCCACCGGATACACGACCTTTTTTCTGCCTCCCTGATTCCCTTGCGCACCCTTCAAAAGTGCCGTCCTCCGCGAGGCCACGGGGCTGCCAGCCCCGCGCTTTTCTCCTTATACCCTCCGGATCCCACGGGTGCGCCGCTGCGGCCTGGCCGCCAGAAAATCCTGCGGTTCACCGGTGGGCAGCGCGGCCGCCAGCCGACGCCGCAGCGCCTGATCCAGACAGCGCTCCAGCTGTTCCACCCGCTGCCGGGTCTCCTCGCCGGTCTCCCCCAGCACAAAGGGGGCAAACCCGGCCTCCAGCCCCCGCGCCTCCAGCGCCTCCCGGGCCTCGTCGGTCAGCTGACGCCGGCGCTCCTGCGCCCGCAGCCGCTCCAGCTCCTGCTCCAGTGCCCGGGTGTCCGGCTCCTGTACCGCTTCCTGCGTGACCGTCTCCTGCACGGTCACCTGCTCCTGCATGATGATATCCTCCTGCATACATCAGACTCCTTTCTCGTCGTTCAGCCGCTGCTGCTCGGCCTCTGCGTCGGTGACAAAGGGCAGCAGTTCCAGCTTGGTGCGGTTGGAGATGGTATCCCCCAGCAGCTTCAGATTTTCACAGATGCGGGTCACATCCTGCGGCAGATTTTTATAGAAGCGTGCCGTGCATCCGCCGCTCACCGGCGTGCCCATCAGGGTCAGCGCCTGATAAAACAGCCCCACGATGTGGTACAGTCCCGAGGCAAACCCCTGCTCCTTGGCGGCGCGGGACTGCTCGATGCCCCACAGCTTGTATTCCAGCGCCACGCCGGAGGAATTCACGGCAAAGGCCTGATCCTGCAAGTCGGGGGTCTTGGTGATGGACAGCAGATCGTGCTTCAGGGTGCTCTGCATCAGCGCGATGGCGTCCGGGCTCAGATCCTTGACCACGAACTCCGCCTTGCCCCCGTCGGCAAGGGAAAGCACGCGGCTGCGGTTGGCACTTTCGATGTCCTCCCGGGTGGTGCCCAGCATCCCGTATAGCGCCAGAAAGGCGTTGGCCACGCTCTGCATATCGTCCATCGCGCCGGAAAGCAGCAGGTTGTAAGCATCCAGCAGGCTGCATACCGGCTCAAAGTCTCCGGTGCGATCCAGATTATTGCAGAAGCGGGTGACGGTCAGTCCGGAAAAGGGCAGCGCCCGGGCCGTGCCAAAGGTCAGCGTCTTGCCCTGCAATTCCCAGGGGCGGCTCTCGCCCGGCAGATACAGCTCTCCCAGCACCCGCTGGCCCTGCTCACTGTGTACCCGGACGGCAGCGACAGGCTCCTGCCGCACGCCGGAGGTGAGCATAAAGGTTTCCTCCGGCGCCAGCCGCGCCAGCCGCGGCCCCCTCTGGGTGAGATAGGTCAGCAGATACCCCTCGCCGCAGACGCTCATGTCCCGGGCAGCGGCATACAGCATGACATTCAGCGAGGCATCCTCCAGCGCACTGCGCATCCGCTCCTGCACCCGTCGCCGATCAAAGGTCAGGGTGGGCGGCATCCCCAGAAAATAGCCGGTGTGTACATCGGCGATGTACCGGGCATAGTTGGCGGTCAGCTGGTTGTTGGGACGCCCCTGGGCCACCGGGCCCTTACGGACGCCCTGCTCTCCCTGATAATACTGCTCCAGGCGGAGCCTGCGGGGCCGTTCCTGCCGCAAAAAGCGAATCACCTGCTCGGCCAGCATTTCCGCCGAGATCGCTTCCTCCGGAATTTGAAAAATCATGGTCATACCTCCTTTTTTGTCCATCAAACACCCTTTTTCGGGAAATGCCCAATGAACATTTCCATGCACGCTTCCCGGAAGGCTTCCCTGGCCTTTTCCCCAGCCCTGCCCTATTCTGCCGGAAAAAGGAGGCTTTTCTATGAAACAAATCTGTGTATGTATGATCTGCGGCGCACAGCGCCATGTTCTGCGCGAGGGCAGCGCTGCCCTCTGCACCCGCTGCCTGGAGGCCCTTGCGGAGGCCCTGGGGGACAAGCTGCCCTCCGGCACGCGATTTGATGGGGAACCCGGCGACACGAAACTCGTCCTTTCGGGCTTCCCGTATACCCTCGACCGCCTGTCCCCCCCTTGACAGAATCCCAAAACGCGGTATAATGTACCTACCGTTACAGAATATCTATTACAGAATGATAGCTTTGCAAAGGAGGACGCTTATGCCGCCAAAGCCGAAATATACAAGAGAAGAAATCGTCGCCGCCGCCCTGAGGGTCGTCTCCCAAAGCGGCGTCGCCTCGCTGACCGCCAAGGAGCTGGGCCACGAGCTGAATACCTCCACCACCCCCATCTTCACCGTTTTCCGCTCCATGCAGGAGGTGCAGGACGCCGTCAAGCTTGCAGCCATGGAGCGCTTTGCCTCCTACGCTCACAAAGCCGGTGCCGATATGCCCATCTTCAAGCAGGTGGGGATGCAGATGATCCTGTTCGCCAGGGAGGAACCCAATCTCTACCAGCTGATCTTCATGTCGCCGAACAGCGATGTGCGCTCCTTCGATGACATTTACGACCACCTGGGCATTGTGGCCCAGGAGTGCCTGCTGGCGATCCAAAAGGACTATGGCCTGTCTCTCCCGGATGCAAAGGTCCTCTTCGAGCACGCCTGGATCCACACCTATGGCATTGCTACCCTATGCGCCACCGGAATGTGCAGCTTCCCACAGGAGAAACTATCAAGCATGCTGACCCAGGACTTCACGGCCATGATGGCGTTACTGAAGGCCGAAAGCCGTGCGCAATAACATCCGGGACTTTTTCATAAGAGGCGGTCGCCGGGGTGCTATTGCGTATATGCGGGAGCACAGGGAAGTTCAGAACATTCGCCCGTCTTATATCGGATTGTTCGAAAACATCCTGCTGAATTATCGCAAAACGATAAGCGCTTTGGCCGCGCCGAACCCCAAAAACACAAAAACGCCCCGTGCGCCGATGCGCACGGGGCGTTGTGTAATTCTGTACGGTTTTTACTTGGCGTATTCCACGGCGCGGGTCTCCCGCACCACATGGACCTTGATTTGACCGGGATAATTGAGCTCGTTTTCGATCTTCTTGGACAGATCCCGGGCCAGCAGCACCATATCGTCGTCCCGGATCTTCTCGGGATCCACCAGAATGCGGATCTCACGGCCGGCCTGGAAGGCAAAGCACTTTTCCACACCGGGCATGGAGCCGGCAAGCTCCTCCAGACGCTCCAGACGCTTGATGTAAGCCTCCAGATTTTCCCGGCGGGCACCGGGGCGGGCGGCGGAAATGGCATCGGCAGCCTGTACCAGATAGGCTACCACCGTGCGGGCCTCCACATCGCCGTGGTGGGCCTCGATGGCGTGGATGACATCCTCCTTCTCCCGGTACTTGCGGGCCAGCTCCACGCCGATATTCACATGGCTGCCCTCCACCTCGTGGGTGACGGCCTTGCCGATATCGTGGAGCAGACCGGCCCGCTTGGCCAGCGTGATCTGCTGCTGGGGCAGGCCCAGCTCAGAGGCCAGCAACCCGGCAATGTGGGATACCTCGATGGAGTGGGCCAGCACATTCTGGCCGTAGCTGGTGCGGTAGCGCATCCGGCCCAGCAGCCGGACCAGCTCCTGATGGACGCCGTGGACGCCGGTCTCGAAGATGGCCCGTTCGCCCTCCTGCTTGATGGTGGCCTCCACCTCACGCTGGGCCTTTTCCACCGTCTCCTCGATGCGGGCGGGGTGGATGCGGCCGTCGGCGATGAGTTTTTCCAGACTGATGCGGGCCACCTCGCGGCGGACGGGATCAAAGCTGGACAGAGTGATGGCCTCGGGGGTGTCGTCAATGATGAGATCCACGCCGGTAAGGGTCTCCAGCGTGCGGATATTGCGGCCCTCGCGGCCAATGATGCGGCCCTTCATTTCGTCATTGGGCAGCGGCACCACCGAAACGGTGGCCTCGCTGGCGTGATCGGCGGCACAGCGCTGGATGGCGGTGGAAATGACCTCCCGGGCGCGGGCATCGGCCTCGTCCTTCAGCTGACGCTCGATCTCCTTGAGCTTGGCCACGGCATCGTGCTTGGCCTCGTCCTCCACCTGAGAGATCAGCTGGGCCTTGGCCTCCTCCACTGTCAGGCCGGAGATCTTTTCCAGCAGCTCCAGCTGACCGGCCTTCAGGGTCTCCAGCTCGGCCCGCTGCTCCTCCAGTGCCTTCAGCTTCTGGGTGAGCTTTTCCTCCTTGGCCTCGGCGCTTTCCAGCTTGCGCTCCAGCGTTTCCTCCTTCTGCTGGATGCGGCGCTCCTGCTTCTGGACCTCGGCGCGGCGCTCCTTGCATTCCCGCTCGTTTTCAGCTCTGGCGCGGAAAATTTCTTCGCGGGCTTCCACGACAGATTCACGTTTTTTGGCTTCCCCGGACTTGATGGCTTCGTTGATGATGCGCTTGGCCTCTTCCTCGGCAGTACCGATCTCTTTTTCAGCAACTTTTTTACGATAAAGATATCCTGCGAAGACGCAGACAGCGGCTACGATCAACAATGCCACGATCCAGACGGGTGTCGGCAGCGTTGGCATGGTATAACTCCTCCTGGTTTTTCAAGCATAAATCCATTACGGACATATTACACTTTATTTTATCGCGTTCAAAAGTAGATGTCAAGACAAAAGAGCGGCCAAAGGCCGCTCTTTTTCAGAAAACCGGAGATTTCCGCCGGGCTGCGGATCCCGTGGGAGCCGCAGGCGCTTATGTCACCGCTCAGCAGCAGGGATTGCAGTCCTGCTCGCAGCCGCAGTTCATGTTTCCGCAGCCGTTGCCGCCCCAGGCGTTGGCTCCGTAATGTACCCAGATCACCACGATGGCGATGACCACGATGATCCAGAAGGGCTGATAATTGGAGAAGAAGCCGCCCCGATTGTAGTTGCAGGGGGTGTAGCCGCCGTTGCAGTTGCAGTTGTTGTTGCCGTACATAAAAGAGGTTCCCTCCTTGTTAGATTTCTCACCACATCCTATTCACGCGGCGGGAAATTGTGACAGGGGGAGGGCGGGCGCGGACTCAGGACAGCAGGGCGGCGGCAGACTCCAGCTGGGCCCGGGTAAAGCAGCCGTTGGCCACCAGCCGGTCAGACAGGACACCGGTGCCATCCTTCAGCGGGCAGGACAGGGCGCGCCAGGAGAGCAGCGCCACATGGTCGCGCCGGAGGCCATCCCGGTCGATGGCCGCCAGCTCCTGAGCGGTCAGCAGGCCGAGGCGCTGGGCCAGGTCGCGGCTGGTGGTGTTCCAGACGAAATCCACGCCGTCCTGATAGCCCAGAGCCCGCAGGACAAAGGTGAGATACTGGGTCAGATCGCTTTCCAGATTGGGGCCGAAGGTGGTGGCTCCGGTGCCGTTGGTATAGCGCATCCGGTAGCCATAGGCCACATACTGCTTGCCCTCGGCCCAGATGTTCAGATCCAGGAAGGGGGTGACAGCGTCGCCTGCAAGGGCGGCGCTTTCCTCACCCAGAAGGCGGATGAGCATGACCAGCGCCTCTACACGGCCGGGGCTGCGCTCCAGCTCATAGCCCGATCCGGTGCCGCGGAACAGGCCCAGCAGGTTCAGCGCGTCGGCATACGCGGTATAGCAGATCTCATAACCGGCGCGGGCGCCGTCCTTCACCAGCACCACGGCGGTATCGGAGGTGACCTCGATGCCGCTGCCGTCATCGGAGGTCATCATATACAGAATGCCGGTGCGGATGGCCGGGCCGGGCTTGCGGATGCCGCCGGCGGTGATGTTGATGAGCTGGGAGCCGGCGGGGCCGATGACCTTGCCTGCTCCGGAGATGAACATGACACAGGCACCCGCCGGGCCGGTGACCTGGTCGCCCTTTTTCAGACTGCGCTGGGTCATTCCGGCGGTGAGGGCAGTCTGGGACAGGCCGTTTGTCAGCTCCTCCGCACGGGCCAGCACGGCCGAGCCAAGGGTATCGGCATAGGCGCGGGCTATCTGCTCCCGGGCATAGGCCTCGGCAGTGGTCTGGATGCCCTGCACCTTGCTGTCCAGCGTGGCACGGGCGGCATCCAGCGCGGTGTTGAGATAGGTCTCCAGCGGTGTGGTAAAGACGGTCTCCAGATAGGAACGGGAGACCAGCGGGTCAGCGGCTGTCCCGGCGGCCAGCACGGTGGCTCCGGTGAACAGGGCACAGGCCGCCAGTGCGGCGGCCACCAGTCTGCGGTATTTCAAGGCGGCACCTCCTGATAAGCACGGAAAAGGGATGGTAGCTCCAGTATACCACACCCGGGGCCACGGCGCAACAAAAAGTCGGTGTCCGCCCGGGACAGCGAAAAGGGCGCCGTCTGCGGGAGACTTCGAAGGACAGCAAAAAGGCTCCCTTGTGAAAAGGGAGCCGATAGGCGGGCAGAGGGGAAGGATCAGGCGCGCTCCAGCCAGCGGAGGTCGTAGGGCTCGAAGACCACCTTGCGGTAGGCCTCCACATCCAGCCGGACGCCGGTCCAGTCGGAATGCAGCTCGCCGGTCTGCTTGATGAGGATATCATACAGGATATCGTAGGTAACGCCGTCCTCGCCGGTCTCCACGATGGTGGAATAGGGCAAGGTCTTGTGATAGGTCAGCTCCAGGCCCTCGAAATCGAAGTGGAAGCCGCAGCGCATCCGGCAGCCGTCCAGACCGGTGTAGCGGGCCACAGCGCACAGGTCGCGGAAAATGTGGTCGTGCTCCCGGTCATACAGGTTGTCCGGCGTGGTATCGGTGTAGTCAAAGCGGAACTGGATGGGACGGCCAAGGGCCTGCATCCGGCGGATATAGGGCACCAGCTGCTCCCGGGGGTAGTCCCGGAACAGCACGCAGTTGATGCGCACCGGCACCGGCATCCGGGCGATCAGCCCATCGCCGGATTCCTGCACATACTTCACCAGATGGCGGGACACATTGATGCAGGTGATCTTGTCCCGGTTTCGTTCGGCAAAGGCAAGAATGTCCTCCTCCGTCACGCCGTTGAGGGTGGGGAGGGTGGTGTTGATATACACCTTGTGGGTGGCGGGGATGACATCCAGCATGGTTTGCAGCGCGGACAGATCGGCGAAGGGCTCGCCGCCGGTGAACACGAAATCACATGCGGGGGTGATGTCGTCCATGGTGCGGATGCTTTCGCAGATGGCCTCGACACTGAAGCCGGTCATATCGGCGTATTCCTTTTTATTGATGCAGAACGGGCAGTGGTTGCCGCAGTCATAGGGAACAAAGATGGTGACGGTGGCACCGCCGACCCGGGTTTTATAGGGATTGCTCATGATCGTAACATCTTCCTCTTACTTGAAACATACAAAGCTATTGTACCCACGATTTGGGAAAAAGTCAAGCTTGCAGTGGGAAAATTGTGAAAAATCAGAACAATTTCCGACAAAACAGCAAAAAGAGCATCTATGCCGGGCGGGTCAGGGGCAGGGTGACGGTAAACACGCTGCCGCAGCCCGGGGCACTTTCCACCGAGACGGTGCCGCCGCACAGCTCCAGAATGCGCTTGACCAGTGCCAGACCCAGGCCGGAGCCCTCCTGCCGACGGGAGGGATCGCCCTGGTAGAACTTGTCAAAAATGTGCCGCTGCACCTCTGCGGTCATGCCGGGGCCCTGATCGGACACCGTCACCGCCACGCTGTCGTCCTGGCGGAGCAGACATACCCGCAGCACGCCGCCGGGCGGGCTGAACTTGACGGCGTTGCTCAGCAGGTTGCTCCACACATGGTACAGCAGGCTGTCACTGCCGCAGTATTTCAAAGGCTCCAGTTCGGGCTCCAGCTGGAGCTCCTTGGCGCTCCAGAGAGGCTCCAGCCCCACCAGCACCTGCCGCAGCTGCTCGTCCAGCGAAAACAGCGTGGGCTCCGGCAGGTCGGTCTGGTGCTCCAGCTTGGAAAGCAGCAGAATGCTGCTCACCAGCGAGGACAGGCGGCCGGTGCTGTCCAGAATGCGCTGGATGCACTCGGATTGCTCCTCCGGGGGAAGATCCTGATCCTGAAGCAGCATGACATAGCCCTCGATGGCGGTGAGGGGCGTTTTGAACTCATGGGAGACATTGGCGATGAAATCCGAACGCAGGGTCTCGATGTTGGAAAGCTCCCGGGCCATCAGGCGGAAGCTTTCGTAGGTATCCCGCAGCTCGGTGATGCGGCCGGTATAGGTCAGATCCAGGTCAAACGCCCCGGCGGCAATCTGCCGGGAGGCCCGGCTCAGGCCGCGGATGGGAGACAGGATCATCCGCCCCAGCACCACGGACAGCATACCGGCCACCATGGCGATGGAGAAGGCCAGGCAAAGAATGAGAATGGCGGTCTCGGAGGTGGTCACATCCAGCAGGAACAGCAGCACCGCCGTCAGGGCGGTCACCGCCGCCACCAGAAGCACGATGCAGCAGAACAGGAAAAACCAGCGCATCCGGCCGCGGCCGCGTTTAGCCATGTTTGCGCACCACCTTGTAGCCCAGGCCCCGGACGGTGACGATCTCCAGATCGGGGTTTTCCCGCAGGCGCTCCCGCAGACGGCCGATGTGGACCTCCACGGTGTGGATGTCGCTTTCGCTGTCCGGGCCCCACAGGTCATCCATCAGCTGCTGGCGGGTGAAGATCCGTCCGGGAAAGGAGGCCAGCCGATAAAGCAGCTGGAACTCCTTTTGGGGAAGAATCTGACTTTTATCCCCCTGCTGGACAGTGAAGGTATCGAACTCCAGCACGGTGCTGCCCAGGGTCTGCCGCCGGTCGGACAGCATCCGGGCGCGGCGCAGCAGGGCGTTGATCCGCAGAATCATTTCGTTGAGGTTGACCGGCTTGACCATATAATCGTCGGTGCCCGAGAGAAAGCCCTGCTGCATATCCTCAAAGCGCTCCTTGGCGGTAATCATCAGCACGGGGATCTGACTGCCGCGCTCCCGCAGGGTCTGCACCAGCCGGTAGCCATCCAGCCGGGGCATCATGATATCTGAGACGATGAGATCCACATATTCGGTTTTCAGCAGCTCCAGGGCCTCCTGCCCGTCGGAGACCGGGAGGGGGGAAAAGCCGGAGCGGGTGAGCACACGGCAGAACAGCTGCCGCAGCTGGGCGTCATCCTCGGCAACGATGATTCGAAACATGGGGAGTCACTTCCTGATCTGGGATAGGGGGAGGCTCAGTCCGCAAAGACAAAGCGCTCCATGCGGGAGAAGGCCTCCTGCACCCGGGAGAGGGGCAGGGCCAGGTTGAGACGCAGGTGGGTCATGCCGTGGAAGGCGCTGCCGTCCTGCCAGTCAACACCCACATCCCAGCCGGCCTTCAGCAGCTGGGGCTGGGTCTTGTGATGGGCCTCCAGCCACTCCTTGCAGTCGATGAACAGCATATAGGTGCCCTGGGGCTTGAAGACCGACACGCCGGGCAGATGCTTTTCGATGAAAGCACAGGCGAAGTCCACATTGCCGGCGATGGTTTGGTTCAGCTCGTCGGCCCACTGGTAGCCCTCCTCCTGATAGGCGCCCAGCAGGGCATACATGGACATCAGATTCATGGAGTTGTAGTGGGAGAGGGAGGATTCCTTGTCGTGGCGCTCCCGCAGGGCCTTGTTGTAAATGATGTGGTAGCTGCCCACCAGACCGGCCAGATTGAAGGTCTTGGAGGGGGCGTACATCGCCACGGTGCGCATCCGGGCGTCCTCGCTCACTGACTGGGTGGGGATATGCCGGTTGCCGGGGCGGATGATGTCGCTCCAGATCTCGTCGGAGATCACCATCACATCGTGTTTGCGGTAAAGCTCCATGGCCTGCTCGATCTCCCAGCGCTCCCAGACGCGGCCGGTGGGGTTGTGGGGAGAGCAGAAGATGGCGGCGTGGATCTGATTTTCCACGATTTTTTTCTCCATGTCGGCAAAGTCCATGCGCCAGACGCCGTTTTCGTCCTGCACCAGGTCGGAGTGGACGATGTCGTAGCCGTTGTTTTTCAGACTGTTGGTGAAGCCGATGTAGGTGGGCTTGTGTACCAGCACCCTGTCGCCGCGGGAGCACAGGACATTCAGCGCGGTGACCACGCCGCCCAGCACGCCGTTTTCATAGCCGATGTGCTCCGGCAGGAGGCCCTGGACGCCGTTGCGGCGGGACTGCCAGCGGATGATGGCGTCGAAATACTCCTGACGGGGGTTGAAGTAGCCGAAGGTGGGGTGAGAGATGCGCTCCACCATGGCCTGCTGGATGGTAGGCAGAACGGGGAAGTTCATGTCGGCCACCCACATGGGGATGGGGTCGAAGCCGGGCTTGGGGCCGTCGGGGCCCCAGCCGGTGGGGCCGATGTTGTCCACGGCGATGGCGTCCTTGCCGCGGCGATCCAGAAGGGTGGTGAAATCGTATTTCATGGTGAATCCGTCCTTTGTGATGTGTTTTGTAGAATTTGGTTCTTATGATAGCAGATTTCGGGGGCGGATGCAAGGGGAGGGGGATGATGGAAGGATGGACGGGGGCAAGCTTGCCGGTTCTCCGTCCGCACGGCTCCTTTCTTTTTCTTTTTCAGCCCTGCGGAAAACGCGGGGCCGGCGGCCCCGAACCCCGCGTGACTTTTGACCGGGCAAAAGTCACCAAAACCCGCCGGGGGCCGCCGAGGAAAGTGCAGGAAGCCCCCGGACCCCTGGTCTGCCCAGTAGACCAGGCAATCGGTTTCGTCAGCGGATGCCACGGCTGGACTACCGTCTTAGCTGCTTCGAAACATAGCGCATCACAATCCTTGTTAGCACATACCAGAAGCAGCGGGTGGCGAGCCCGGCAGTCTTTGGTTCCTTTCCGCCGGTGGAAAGGAACGCACAGCAGGGTGGAGAAAGAGAAAAGAAGCAAATATGCTGATGAAGAATGCGAAGGATGAGAAAGCGGTCTCTCCCCCCGGTCAGTCCTCGACGGAGGAGTCCGGCGGCCCCGGGGAGAGCCAGTCGGGCGGAAGGGGGAGGGAAAAGTCCAGTGGGCGGGCGGTGCCGGGATGGGGAAAGGCCAGCCGGCAGGAAAACAGGGCCAGCGGCCCCTTGACCCGGCTGCCGTATTTGCCGTCCCCCAGAAGGGGCATCCCACGGGAGGAAAACTGCACCCGGATCTGATGGGTGCGGCCGGTGTCCAGCCGGATGTGCACCAGCGACACCGCCGATGCACCCTCGCCCCGGGTCTCCAGCGTCTCATAGGTCAGACGGGCCTCGCGCACGCCCCTGCGGGGGCGCTGCACTACGAAGACCTTGCCCTTTTTGCTGTCCTTGAACAGAAGATCGGTCATTTCTCCGGCGGCGGGGCAGGGGACGCCAGAGACCAGCGCAAAATACTCCTTGTGCAGCTGCTTTTCCTGTACGGCGCGGGAAAGAGCGGCGGCAGCCTTTGGCGTGCGGGCAAAGACCATCAGGCCCGAAGCGCCCCGATCCAGCCGGTGGACGGGGAAGATCCCGCCGCCGCACTGGGCGGACAGCAGGGCGGGGAGGCAGTCGGGGCCGTCGCCCTCCGAAAGCAGCCCGGCGGGCTTGCGGCACACCAGCAGGTGGGCGTCCTGATACAAAAGCTCGATCATGGGAGAGATTCCTTTCGGGGCGTAGTTTGGAGAAGGAGCGGGCGGATCAGAGGAGGGAGGCGGCGCGGAGAAGGGGCAGGATACGGGCGGGGGCTTCGGCCAGAAGGTCGGCACCGGCGGCCCGCAGTTCGGCCTCCCCGCGGAAGCCCCACAGGCAGCCCAGACCCAGGGCGCCGGCATTGTGGGCAAAGAGGATGTCCACATCGCTGTCGCCGCAGTAGATCGTCTCCTCCGGCGTCACCCCCAGCAGAGCGCACACATGGCGGTAGACGGCGGGGTCGGGCTTGACGGCAAAGGGGGGCTGCTGGCCCCATACCACATCCAGCGGTGCGCCGGGCAGCAGGGCTTCCATCACCCGGCAGGTCTGCGGGGCGGGCTTGTTGGTGATGAGGGCCAGCCGCAGGCCGGCCTGCTTCAGCGATGAAAGCAGCTCCGGCACGCCGTCATAGACCCGGGTCTCGTTGCAGCAGTGGGTCAGATAGCGGGCGTTGTAGCGCTGCAAAAGCTCCGGACAGAGGGCCTGACGGTCCTCCGGCAGTGCGCGGAGGCAGAGGTTTTTCATGCCGTTGCCCACCATTTTGTGATACTGCTCTACCGAAAAGGTGGGCAGGGAGAGGCTTTCCAGCGCGTGGTTCATGGCGGCGGCGATATCGAAAATACTGTTGACCAGGGTGCCGTCCAGGTCAAAGAGAATGGCTTTTATCACAGGTATTGCGCCTCGGTTTCCTGAAGAAATTCTAAAAACTGCTGCCGCACAGCCTGGGGCTGGAGCAGCTGCGCCCGGGGGCCGAAGGAACACACCCAGGCCAGAAACTGGGGAGAGACCGACACCCGGGCGGTGACCAGAAAATGCCCGTCGCCGTCGGGGGAGAGAAAGACCTCCCGCCCGAAGCGGTCGGCCACCACGCCGATCAGGCTGTTTTCAAACCGCAGCTTGACGGTCTCCTCCGGGCCGTGGTACATCCCGAACAGGCTGCGGGCGTAAATGGCCGGGTCGAAGGGGGTCTCCGGGATCTGGCGGGGGAGGGACAGCAGCTCCAGATCCTGCATCTTGTCCACACGGTAGTGGCGGTTTTCCCGGCTGTCGGCGTCAAAGGCCACCAGATAGTAGTTTTCATTGTCCCAGATCAGGGCAAGGGGGCTGACGGTGTACCAGCCGCCGTCCCGCCGCAGACGCTTTTCCACCCGCTCCCGGCCGCGGCCAAGGATCCACTCGAAATAGTGGAACCGGATGCGCCGGTTGCCGTCGATGGCCTCGTGCAGGGCGTCTACGGTGTAATAGATGCTCTCGTTCATGGATTTGACCCGGCCGGTGACATAGACCTGCCGCTGGAGGCGGCGGCCCTGATGCACCGAGGTGAGGCCCTCCAGCTTGCCGATGAGCTGGTCGGTCTTTTTGCGGGTGATGAAGCGGGAGGACTGGACGGCGTCCACCAGCAGCTTGAGCTCGGGCAGCTCAAAGGGGCGGGAGGCCACATAATAGCCCACCTGGCGGCCCTCGCGGGTCATCTCGATGTCCAGCCCGCAGACCCGCAGAGTCTCCAGGTCGTCATACAGGCTTTTGCGATCTCGCACCTCCACACCCTGGGCTCCCAGCAGCTCCATCATCCGGTGCAGGGACATGGGGTGCTCCTGGTCGGTCTGGGCGTTCAGGATGCGGGCAAGGTGCAGCAGCTTGGCCTTTTGATTCTGACCCTTCGGCATGACTCAGCCCTCCTCCTCATACAGCAGCAGCAGGGCTTCCTCGGCCTGCTCCTTCTGCCGGAACAGCTCGTCCAGCCGGAGGTATTCCTCGGCGGGACAGGCGGCCATGTCGGCCTCCAGCTGCTCCAGCTGCTTTTCCAGCGCGCCGATCTGCTTTTGACGTTCACGGCGCTTTTTTTCGCTTTCCCGTTGGCGGATGTTTTCGCTTTTGGGTCTGTCGCCGCCGGACTTTTCAGCTTTTACAGCCTTTTCAGCCTTTTTTTCCTTCTCCCGGCGGGCGGCCTCCACCTGCTCCATCCGCTGGCGGTGAGCCCGGAAGTCCTGATAGCCGCCCTCGAAGTCGGTGATTCTTCCGTCCTCCACCAGCCAGATGCGGGTGGCGAAGCGGTCGATGAAATAACGGTCATGGGAGACAAAGATCATGGTCTCGGAGAAATCGTCGATGGCGTCCTCCACCCACTCCCGGGAGAGAATATCCAGATGGTTGGTGGGCTCGTCCAGAAAGAGGGTGTTGATTTTCTGATACATGAACAGGCACAGCTTCAGCCGGGTCTTTTCGCCGCCGGAGAGGACGCTCACCGTTTTGAAGACCTCCTCCCCCTTGAAGTTGAAGGCGGCCAGACGGTCCCGGGCCTCCTGGGTGGAGCAGTTGGTCTCGAACAGCAGGGTGTCCACCAGATTGCGCTCCGGGTGGTCGAAGTGGACATTCTGGGGCAGGTAGCCCGGCTGGACGCCAACGCCGTCATAAATGCGGCCGACCAGCGGCGGCAGCAGGTGCAGCAGGGTGGTGAGCAGGGTGGTCTTTCCGCAGCCGTTGGGACCCAGAATGGCGATGCGCTCCCCGCGGTAGACCATGGAGGTGAACTCCCGCACCAGCGGGGTGCTGTAGCCCACCGACAGGTTTTCGATGGCAAACACATCCTCGCCGGACTGGGCGGCCAGATTGAACTGGTTTTTCATCTTGCGCTCCCGGCGGATGGTCTGGATGCGCTCCATCCGGTCGATGCGCTTCTGCATGGAAAAGGCCCGCTTGTGCAGGGCGTCGTTGCCCATAAAGGCCCACAGGTGCAGGTTGCCAACCGCCTTTTCCAGACGGGCGATCTCCTTGTCCTGGCGGCGCTTGGCGGCCTCCAGCTGGCGGGCCAGCTCGTCCCGCTTTTCAGTAAAATAGGTGTAATTGCCCGGCCAGCTGATGATCTGCCCCTCACGCAGCTCCAGGGTGCGGTTGGTGACATTGTCCAGAAAATAGCGGTCGTGGGAGACGATGAGCACCGCGCCGCGGAAGCTTTTCAGGTAGCTCTCCAGCCACTCGATGGAGTCCATGTCCAGATGGTTGGTGGGCTCGTCCAGCAGCAGCAGGTCGGTGCCGGATAGCATCAGCCGGGCCAGATTGACCCGGGTCTTTTCGCCGCCGGACAGGCTCATGAAGGGGCGCTGCTGCATGGCGGCATCGATCTTGAGGCCGCCGGTCATGCGGTCATAGGCCACCTGGAGGTCGTAGCCGCCGCCCAGCTCAAAGGCGGTCTGGAGGCGGCTGTAGCGGTTCAGATCCACCTCCTGACCATCGGCCATCAGGGCCTCCATGCGGCGCATCTCCTCTCCAAGCCCCTCCAGATAGGAAAAGGCCTGCCACAGTACCTCCCGGACGGTGATGTCCGGGTCGTACACCGGCAGCTGCTCCAGCAGACCCAGCCGGGAGCCGCGGTTGATGGACACCACGCCGCCGTCGGGCTCCTCCTGTCCGGCGAGGATCTTCAGCAGGGTAGTCTTGCCGCTGCCGTTGGGGCCAACAATGGAGGCGCGCTCCCCCTCCTGAAGGTCGAAGGAAATGCCCTGGAGCACATGGTGCTCGCCGAAGTATTTATGAAGTTCCTGTACGCTGATCTCTGCCATTTTTGGTTTCCTCCCGAAACATGGGGTATTTTTCCGGCGGCAGGGCCGCCGCTGTGCCGAACAGCAGGGCGCAGACTGCCAGAAGCAGCCCGGAGACGAGGCCCGCCGGCCAGCCGACAGCATGGGACAGGGCACGCAGGCCCAGCCGCCAAGCGCAAAGCATGGTGACGAAATAATTGCCGATATCCAGCCACAGCACCGGGCGGGAGACGCCCAGCGCGGCGCGGTAGCCATAATAGATGCCCAGCATGGTGCAAAAGGCGTGGGCGGCGGCCAGCGCCCAGGCGGTGAGAAAGGCCGGAAGGGGGCTGGAAAACAGCCAGGCGGCTGTCCCCAGGGCGCCGCCCAGCGGCCAGAAGGCCAGCTTGCAGTGCTCCCAGGGGCTTTCGCTCACAGGCAGCAGCCACATCAGGCTTTTTGGCCGGCCAAGGGGGCGAAACAGAAAGTGCTGGAGCGTCCCCAGCAGACAAAAGAACAAAAGGATTTCCCAGAGCACAGCATCACCTCATGGGTAATGTATGCGGGGGACGGGGGATTTGTGACAGGGGAAGGGGGTCGGGGGGACGGAATGGGCTGCGGGATCACTGCTGCGGCGGGTCGGCGGAGGGGGACTCCGGCTGCACCATGTCCGCAACGGCACTTTTCTGGTCGCCGATCATATAATAATACAGCTCCCGAAGGGCGGTCTTGACCACGGCGGCCACCGGGGTGGAGATCAGCATCCCCACCGGGCCCCACAGCTCGCTGCAGGCCAGCAGGGCAAACATCACCCAGATGGGGTGGAGATCCACCGACTTGCCCTGGAGCTTGGGAGCCACCACATTGCCTTCGATCTGCTGGACGATGAGCACGAAGATCAGCACCTTTACCGCCAGCCCCACGCCGCCGGTAATGAGGGCGAAGACGCTGTCCACCACGCCGGCGATGATGGAGCCGAAGTAGGGGATGAAATCCATCACAAAGGCCAGAATGGCGAACAGGAGGGAATATTTCAGTCCAATGATGCGGAAGCCGATGTAGGTGACCACCGCCATGCCCAGGGAGATCAGCACACGGGTGCCAAGGTATTTCCAGGTGTAGCGGTTGGACTCGGTGACGACGCGCTCGACCCGCACCGCGGCCCGTGCCGGCAGGGCGTTGATGCCGTTGCGGATCATTTTTGCGCCGTCCAGCATGAAATACACGATGAGGATTACCACCACGATCACATCGAACAGGCCGGTGGTGGTGTTCATCAGCCAGTTCAGCAGGATGCTGAAGAACTTGGACAGGTAGGCATCGGCGCGGCCCATGATGTCGGTGGCCAGATCCAGCACCGGCTGGGGCAGGTGCCAGGCGGCCAGCTGATCCTCCAGCGCGGACAGCAGCTCCTCAAAGCTGCCGGCGTAAGCCATCAGGTCATTGACCACGCCGGAAAGCTGGGTCACGGCAAAGGGCACGAACAGCACCGCCAGCCACACCAGCAGGCTCACCACGCCCAGGGCGGTGACGGCCACGGCCAGGCCGCGGGGCACGCGGCCGCCGAGGGTCAGCAGCTTGACGATGGGGCTGAGCAGGTAGGCGATGATGGCGGACAGGAAAAACAGCATCACCACATCCCAGAAGCGGGCGATGGCGGCGATGACGGTGATCAGCAGGATCACAAGAGCCAGCAGGCGGGTGTTTTTCATGGGGGAGACCTCCCTTGCATCAAGTGAGAATATCATACCATAAATCGGACAGCAGGACAAGGGCGGGGGGCGCGGCAGAGGGGAAAATGATAAAAAATTAAAAAAGAAAATTTTTCGATTTTTTCAGATTTTTCTCTTGACAATACGCCGGGAAAGTGCTATCCTAATAAGGCACGAGAGATGCGGCGTTAGCTCAGCTGGATAGAGTGTTTGGCTACGAACCAAAAGGTCGGGGGTTCGA
>CAZYAD010000022.1:0-23620 GCA_964646225.1 uncultured Oscillospiraceae bacterium | reverse complement strand
CCTATTCCTCATACCTTTTTTATTCTCTTGTACAATATCTATTGTAGTCCTACAGTTTTTTTCGGCGCAAGCTTATTTTTGCTCTTGACAGTTGGGAAAGTTTGTGATAAAATAATATCAAAGAATCCGTCCTGATTAAGGAGCTTGGGCAATTGGAGCCCAACCTTCGAAAATAGGTTGCGGGTTCTTTTTGCGTTGTTATAGAGCACTCTTTTATCGTCGACCGCGCTCTGAATAAAGTTTCCAAACCCTTTTTTGCCATACATACTTGTAATAAAATTGCTGGCAATTTCCATTCTGTTGTACTGACCTTCTATTACATCAGCTGTGCGAAGTTTGAAAATGTACAGGATATCCCCGCCGGACGCTACAGCTTGCGGCTCTTTGCCGGAAACACCACTTATCCGCTGGATGCTGAGCTGGTGGTGGTGAGCCAGGAGCATCTGCTGCTCACAAGTGCCTATTGCTCTCTAGAGCACGGCGGATGTGAGGCTGACGATCTATGGCCTTGAAACGGAGGAGGATCTGGAGGCCCTTTCCTTCACGATGACCGACGGAGCCGGTGAGGTGATGGCGAAAAGCACCGGCGGGTATAAGGACTACAAGTTCTATACCAGCGGCAACGCAAGATACTGCGAAGTATATACAAACCTAATTTCTACGAGCTGGAGTATCAGGTCGATATGGACGACGCGGGCGGCAGCGGTGCAGATGTGATTTTGCAGGCACCGACGGAAAGCACCGCGCCTGTGCCTTATGCGGGCAAAGCTGCCAGCGTGAGCTTCCCCTATCGTGTGCTGGACGAAGACGGCCGGTTCCTGCTGGAGGCGGAGAATGCCCAGTGGACGATCACCGGTGCGGATATCACCGGCCTGCACATCGAAAAGGGGGTTCTAACCATCGGGCCCACGGCGAAAGCCGGAGTTTATACCGTTACCCTGACGGTAGGCGACAAGAGCGCCAGCCAGAGCGTCACTCTGACGCGGGAGAACTCCGTGGCCAAAGAGATCCGGATCTGCCGCAGCGGCGTGGAGCTGACGAAGGATGTGCTGCGTGCTCCCGAAACCGGCTCGCTGCGCTATGCGTACACCGCGACGGTGCTGAACCAGTATGGTGTGGCGTTTGAAACGGTGGTCACATGGCAGTTCAGCGGCAGCGCAAGCGGTGTGATGAACAACAGCGGCAGCGTTGACATTGCGGCGAATGCCAAGGGCAGCTTTGCGCTGACGGCCTCGGCAGACAGCGTGACGCAGCGGGTGGAGGTTTCCATTCTGGAAAACGGCAGCATTCAGGTGGGCGAGAGCCAAATCAAGGATACGGCTGCGACAGTTAAGCTGACCAACGCCGGCAGCACGGCCGTTACCGTTCAGGGCATGATCGTGGCGTATGACAAGGATGGACGCATGATCGCCATGGATATGGCTGAGCTGACACTGGAAGCAGGCAAAGCGGGCATTCTGAACCTTACCTATGCGGCAAGCGCAGAGGTGGCTACGGTCAAGGTATTCGTGCTGAACGGGCAAACCTATGAGCTGCTGACCGTGAGCTGGAAATCTGAGCAGTAAGCCTCTTACGGAAAAACACGGATTCGCAATCATAAAAACCAGGCAGTCTCCGCTTCGGCGGAGGCTGCCTGGTTTTCTGCTTGAGAGGAGGAAAGCTGCGGCCTTTTGGCGGGTTTGGGACTGTTTGGCTTGCCGGGAACGATGCAAGCACAGAAAGAAGTGCGCCGAACCGGCGGGCTTTGCGCGGGAAATCGGCGAAAAACGGTTTGTGCAGGTGCCAACGAAGCCAGTATAAAAGTCTGTGTCAGCGGCGGCAAGTCGCATATGGAGCGGTGCAGAAGCCGGTACCGGCGGTGGAAAAGCCGGTAAAAGCCGGCGGGAAGCCGGTGAGGGATGCATTGACGGGGAAAACCAAAGGGCGGCCACGAGGGCCGCCCTTTGGTGCGTTTTGGGATGGATTCAGTTCATGCAGCGATAGAGGAAGGTGACAATCTGTGCGCGGGTGCAGCTGCCGTTGGGAAGCAGATACCCACCGCCGCCCTGCATTACGCCCTCGCCGCAGGCCCACTGCATGGCTGCAAAGGCGTAGTCGGGGATCTCCAGAGCGTCAGTATAGCTGAGAATGTTGGTGTCCTCGCCCGCGCTGACATCCATGCCGCGATTGACGGCGAAGCGATGCAGGAAGGCGACGATCTGGGCACGGCTGCATTCCACATTGGGGCTGAAGGCCGTGTCAGAGGTGCCGAGGGTGATGCCGTTTTCCATGGCCCACAGCACGGCGTCAGCGTAATAGCTGCCGCTTTCCACATCCTCGAAGGGCATGGTCGTGCCGGTGGGGGCGGGACTGCCCGCCGCACGCCACAGGAAGGTGACCGCCTGGGCGCGGGTGCAGGTCAGATCGGGGGCAAAGAGCGTGTCGCTCACGCCGGTGGTGATACCGTTGGCCACTGCCCACTGCACTGCGTCGTAGTAGTAGGCATCCGCCGGGACATCCAGGAAGTGGATCGGGGACAGGGGAACAAAGGATGCGTGGATGATCACATTCTCGCCGGGCATGACCAGCCGGTAGCTGCCGTCGGGCTGACGCTCTAGGGTAAGGAACTCGCCGGATTCGGTGGTAGCGGTGATGGTCTGGAGGGTATAGCCCTCCTCCGGCGTGACGATGATGGTCACGGGCTGACCCTTTTTGCCCTGCTCGGGCTCCAGGGTGATCGAGCCGTTGTCGGGATTCTCAACGGTCACATCGTAGCGCGTGGTGGGGGCAACGGGCAGAATCTGAAGCGGGACCGTATCCACAAAGACATTGCGATAGATCAGGCTGCCTGCGCTGTCGCGGATCAGCAGCTGATACCAGCCGCTGGCCAGCTTTTCAAAGACGCGCTCGGCAGTGTCCAGCGGCAGGAAGTCTGCCGTGGCCAGGGCGGCGGCATCCGGCTCCGCATCGCCGTTTTCGATGGGCAGCAGCGCCGCGCTGTACAGGGGCTGATAGAGGTTGCCTGCCGGCTGGGAGACCGAGAGATCATAGCTTCCGCCATGGATGCCGGAGGGCAGCAGGTGGATCGTACCGTCGGCCTTACCGTAAACCGTGCAGATCTCTGTGGTGACGGCGTCGGTGTCCAGGGCCAGCGGGATGCTGTCCGGGCTGACCGTGATGGTTGCATGGACGGTCACGCCGAACTCGTCCACCGCTGTGACGACATACTGGCCGCTGAGGGTGTAGGTGAAGGTGCGGGTGTCAAGGATGCTGTAGCCGTTTACCGTCAGGGCCGTGAGCTGACTCTTGCCGCCGGTGGCGGCGGCGAGTCTGCGCGCGACTGTGTCGTGCTGGACGCTGAGGGTGAAGGTGCTGTCGTTGATCATATCGACGATCTGTACGACCTGCGACCAGGAACCGTCCGCTGCGGTGACACGCACCAGATAGGTGCCGTTTTCGGTCAGCTTCCAGCGTCCGTCGGATTCGGAATCGATGACGGCTCCGCCGCTGCGGCGCACCGTGAGGGTCTCGCCGGGCTGCGGGCGATAGTCGCTGGCCAGGTAGGGGTACTCGTTCGGGGGAAGCAGGCTGGGAACGCTCGAGCCGTTTTCCTGCTCCAGCCGGGCCGAGGGAGCAGCCGGTGCAGTGGCCACCGCGCCCTCGCTGACAGGACTGTTGAACCAGTCAACGCGTACGGGGTAGGTGGTACTGCGGCCGGAGATATCGGTGGCTTTGATGGTGATGAAATCGTTTTCGGTCACCGTCAGCGGGAAGGACCAGAAGCGCTGCGAGTGCTTGGTGATGGTCGTGCCGGCAGGCATACCGGTGATCTCATGCAGCTGGCTGTCATCCACCACATAGCAGGTGAGGGTCACGCTCTCGCCGGGCTCCAGAGAGGCGGTGTCGGGGAAGCTGCGGCTCCAGTAGATCTGGGGCGCTTCGGCGTCGCTCTGGACGGGCTCGGAGGCTTCGGAATAGGTAGCGGTGTAGCGATCCAGCATCGTGCCGGCCTGGGCTTTGATGGTCACGGTGTGGACTGCGCCTGCGTCGTTGCTGAAATCAATGGTCAGCGGGTAGTCGTTGGTCTTTCGCAGGTCAGCGGAAGCTGCCGTGACGGCGGTGCTGTTGAGGGAGGTGGTCACCGTTACCTTGCCATCGAACCAGAGGGTGAGGGTGTCGGCCACGGTGTCAAAGGTCAGGTAGGCGCCATTCTTCTGGGCGTAGATCGTGTTGTTGTTCATGGGAGGTTCGGCACCGTCGGTGCCGCCGTTCCACTGAGGCACGGTATCATTAAAGACCCAGTCTTCGGTTTTGCCCGTCAGGTCGGTCTTGCTGCCGTCTGCCTCGTAGAAGGTGAAGCTTTCGTCATCGCGGTAGATGTTGATGCCGCTTCCCAGCGCCGTGATCTGATAGGTGATGGCGTAGATGGAGTTGGTGGCCAGATCCTCCAGCTGGAGGATGCCGGTCTTGCCGGCAGTCCCCGCACCGGGGGCAGCCACGATGGTGCGGGAAGTCGGATCAAAGTGGAGGATGCTGAAGCTGGGCATCCAGCCCGGGATGCCGTCACTGACCTCGCGCACCGTGATGTTCGCGCCGGTGGCGCTGGTGGTGGTGTAGGAGATCGGCAGGCGCAGGGTGTTGCCCATGGCGGTGGAAATGCGGCTGGGGGCGGAGAAGAAGGTCTCCTGCTCCAGCTCCTCCGTCCAAACATTGTTGGAGGCGCTGTATTCACTGCCGTGATCAGAGGTGCAGAGGCCGCTGTGGTAATCGGGGGTGTCTGCATCGGAGAAGATCTCCGCTTTCAGGTGCAGGCCGCTGAGGGTATCCTGGCGGAAGCTCTCCAGCGGGACATACAGCGTGCCGGAGATCCGGCGCTGGAAGCCCGAAGAGATGTCCTCGGTGCTGCAGATGCCCTGGCTCAGGGTAGTGGCAACGATACGCTTCTGCACCGGCACCTCGTCATCCACGCGGATATCGCTGCCGGTGAGGTCGAGGGGGAGATAGGTGGTGGTGTCGTTATTGGCGGCTTCATAGGACAGCTGGACGAAGGTGTTCTCAGCGTCCTCGTTGCCGCGGTTGGAGACGACTGCATCCAGCTTCAGGATGGCCTTGTCGCCGGAAACACCGGTAAGGATGGCAGAGAAGCTTTCGAATTGCAGCTCAGGCTTGCTGGCTACCTTCAGCAGCTCGCCGGTAGTAGCCGCGAAGGCCGTACCGCCGGAGCCGGAGATATAGGCGTCATCCTCGGTGATAGAGGCCGAAAAGACCGTTCCCTCGGGGAGGTCTGCCGTCAGCGGAGAGGTCATGCGGAAGGGCAGCTCCACCGAAGCGCCGGCGGGAATGCTTTCTGTAACGGACCAGGTGGCGATAGTCTGGTTGTAGCCGCTGTCAGCATAAGCAGAGAGCGTCACGGTGGCGGGCTCACTGTTGCTGGCGCGGATGGCAACCGTGCCGGTGTTGGTAAAGGTCAGGGTACCGCTGAGGCGGGAGCCGGCGGTGAAGTCATAATCCGTCAGGCTCAGGCTGGCCCGGCCGATGCCCTGCTGTCCTGCGCCGAAGGAGATGGCATAGAAGCCCATTTCGGCATCGCCGACCGGGAGCACGGTGTCGACCGTTCTATCGCTATTGGCGAAGTCGGAAATGCTTTCGCACTGGAGATCCTGTCGGCTGCCCTGGGTCAGCACAAGGAGCTGCTCGCTGGGAGCGCCGGTGGTCTCGCTGATGTGCTGCGCCAGGGTGATCTGAAGGTTGCTGAAGCGCAGCTGCTCCAGGGCACCCTTGGCACTCTTGTATGCCTTCGGGGAGGCTTCGGAGAGAGCGGTGAGATAGGCATCATACTCCGCGTTGCCGGTAGGCGTCAGACCCAGGTAGGCCTTTTCCATCTGCTCGTCGGTGAGGCCGTACTTTGTGCCGTCCTCAAAGACCTGCAGGTGATTCATGGCCAGTACATTGCCGCTGCCCCAGGCGTTCAGGTTGCTGTCCCACCAGGCGACATACAGCGCGTTGCTGCCGGTGGCGGTCATGGGGGCGGTATAGACCACGGCCAGATTGCCCTCACTGTCGGAGCTGATGACCGCGTCGGTGCCCTCGGATTCCGCAAAGATGGGGGTGGTGGTGAAGGTGCTGCCGTACATGGCGCTTTGCAGGCTGTCCTCGCGGATGAGGTAGGTGTTGCCGCCCATTTCGTAGAGGAGGACGGTCTCCGGCTCAGCAGCGCTGCCAGAAAGGTCGGCGCGCAGGAACTTCAGGTTGGAGAAATAGGGGTCGGTCAGCGCTTCAAGGAGGGTGCCGCCGCTGTAAACGCCGTCCTCCATGCCGTAAGCGCCGTTGCCAGTGCAGCGGTCAAAGTCGATGACGGTTTGCAGCAGTCTGGCAGTGCGCCAGCCGTAAACGCTGTCATAACGACGCAGATACAGGCGCTTGATGGACGCCAGATCGGAGGCCTTGTCAACGGAGCTGACGGTTCGGCCATCCTGATCAAAGTAGGCGTACTGCACGGTGGAGTAGGCTGCGTAGAGCTCGTCGTCCACAATGGCGGTCTCGATGTTCTCGATGATCTCGCCGGTGCCGAGGGATGCGGACTTGGTGCTGCTGCCTTCAGAGGCTACCAGCCTGCTGCCGCTGCCGTGCATAGCGTTCAGGTCCCTCTGGTAATTCCAGCGGTAGATGGCGGTCGCGTGATCGTGATTTTTCAGCTTTTCGCCGGTAAGCTCCGCGTCGGTCAGCTCATAGACGCTCTTGAGGTAGTCCTTGAGCAGGGTGTTGGCGGTGCTGCCGGTGCCTTCGGATTCCGCATAGACGCTGACATCGCCCTCCTGCTGCGGCAGGAAACGGAAGGTGGCGTCCTCATCACTGATGATGACGGGGGTGGTGAAGGCGGGAGAAGGGTCGGACAGGTCGATGCTGGCGGTCTTGACCACGGTACGGCTGGACATATCCACGGCGGTGAGGGATTCGCCTGCGGCGCTTTCCTTGTCATAGCTGGTCCAGATGACGGTGAGGGTGTCGCCGTCAACGCTGTAGCTGTAATCCAGGTCGCCGGTGGCATCGTTATCGACGCAGAGGTAGGTCTCGCCGCTGTTGGCGGGATTTTGCAGCCGTGGGGTGGTGCTGTCGCCGGTCAGGACCAGGCGGCTGAGCACCAGCTGCGGGATATCCACGGCGTTGGCCGTGCCGGAGCGGGACTGGGTGTAGAGCAGGTAGTTTTCGCTGCCCACACGGAAGACCTGATAGCTGTTGGCGGTGGCAAGACCTTCCATCAGCTTGAAGCCATCGCCGCTGGTGCCGTAGCCGGACAGCTGGAAGGGGGCATCGTTATCGGTGGGATCATAAGCGCGGGAGATCGAGCTGTCACCCACCACGCGCTGAGTCCCGGAGGTGTCGGTGGGGGCACCGACCGAAATCAGCGGGCTGTCGCTCTTTCCGGCGCTCTTGCCGGTATTGCCGCCGAGGGCCTGACTCAGAGCGCCCCACTTGCTCTCCACTACCGTCGTTCCGTTGAGGTTCTCAATGTGGAGGTAGTAGCCGATGAGATCCATGGAGTAGTTGAAGAACAGCACCGTCACATTGAAGCCCATGGAGAGGGCAAGGTCGAAGTTGTTCAGCTGCGCGCCCCGATAGGAGCCTGCCGTCTCGCTGTAGCCGCCGATGGTAAAGGAAAGGCCCATCTGCGCCTTGAGGTACAACTCGAACTTCAGCAGCTCCACGCCGATGCCTGCGCCGACCTCCAGGAAACCGCTGGGAGAGAAGGTGATGCCGTTCCAGTAGACCAGGCTCTTGGCGCCACTGACCTCGGAGGCGGAGTAGATCTGGGATTCCTCCAGCGCGGTGACGATCACATAGACCGTGCCATTGGTGTCGGGGAGGAAGACCTCCACCGGCTTGCTGCCGTCAGAGCTGAGACGGCCCGCGCTGAGATGGCCGCCGGTATACCCGTCGCTGCTGCCCAGTGCGCTCTTGTAGTCGTTCATCTGCGAGGGTGTGAGCACCTCCATGTACAGGTTGCCCCGCATATTCATGAAGAAGCCGCGGGTCTGCTTCATATTCAGGGTGAAGCAGGCGCTTTCACCCGGCTGCAGCGCAATGCCGAAGCCCTTGACGCTGGTGGAGCCAAGCCAGTTGTCTGCGGTGATGCGCTTGCCCTCCTTGGCGGTGCGCTCCACGCTCAGACCGGTGGTCAGGCCCACCTCGAAGCCGGTTTTCAGGTACACATAGAGGATGGGGACAGGGGTGAAACGGTATTGCAGGGTGAAGGTGAGGCCTGCGTTGGCCGCGATGCTGGCCTGCTTGAAGTAGTAGGTATTGTCGATGGGGTTGTACTCAAACAGGATGGCCAGTGCCACGGAGAAGGAGACCGAGAAGTCCTTGCTCTTTACGCCCTTGCCGTTGTTCATCTTGTTGTACTCGTCATCCACCATATCCCTGATGGCTTGACGGCCCCTGCCGTCTGCCACATCGCTGATGAAGCCGAGCAGGGTGCTCATGCCTTCATTGGCGTCGCTGAAGCGCTCGCCCATGCCGGGAGGCGTGGCGTTGCCGTCCTTCGTATAGGAGTCGGCTGCCAGGACGGGCAGACCGATGGAGAAGCCCACCTTGTAGCCATCCATGATGATGGCGGCATAATCGCTCAGCTGGAAGTTGGTGCTGGGCAGGGTCACGCCTAGGTCGCTTTCGAACTCCGGCATGGCGCTTTTGCCACCCGAACCGCCGGAGGCGGAGTCAGGCGAGCCGGTGCCTTCCATATTGGTCAGGTGGTCGGCGTTGGGAATGGCCTTTACATTGCCCTTTGTGATCGATTCGGGGTCGATGCTGTAGATGCTGGTGATGGCTGTTTCCTCCTGCACCGCCAGACCGAAGGTGGTGTTGGCCGTGAGGGAGCCCAGATAGCCGTTGAGCTTTGCGGCAGCGGACGGGGAGAAGGTCAGCGTGCCCGCATCAGCCATGGAGTTCCGCACCCAGCGGGGCTCCTCGCCGGCGATGGCGACGCTCTTGCCAGTGATGTTCTCATCGTTGTAGATGGGCTGGAGCTCATCAAAGTCCACCAGCAGCTTGCCGCAGTAGTTGGGGGACCAGGTATAGGTCTTGGAGTCGCCGACCATGGTATAGGTCGCGGGGGAAGTGTCGCCGCCCAGGGGGATATCCACATAATTGCGGTCGGTGGCAGCTGCGCCGTACATGGGCTTACCGAGGGAGGAATCGCTGTAGGCGGCGTTTATGCCGGCGCGGCTGCTGCCGGCCTGCAGGTAGCGGTAGCTCTGCTGCTGGGTGCTCAGCTTGCTGAAAGCCGCAGCATCGGTGATGGTGCTCATCAGCAGGGGCAGCACCATGGCGGTCTCATCGCCGGTAGAGCCCACCGGCGCCTTAAAGCTGCGGGGGTTCGTGCTGTAGTAGACCTTGAGGAAGTACTGGTGTACCTTCCCGCTGCTGTCCACCATCGGCTGGAAGGTGGTCTCATCAAACTCGCCGTTGATGTAGCCCATCAGCAGGTCGCCGGAGCCCTCGTCCAGCACGAAGTAGCCGGTGTTGGTGTCGAAATAGCCGTCGATCTGCCCGTTGCCGTTGGTATCGTAGTAGAGAGCAGTCTCCAGGATGGAGGCCGTCATGACCTTGGGCATGGTGAGGGTATCCGCGCTGTGGTAGTAGAACTCCAGCGCACCGGCAGCAAGGTTCTTCTGGTTGAGGTAGATCTCCTCGTCGCCGGCAAACTGGCGGCCATCGAAGAGGATGATGTCACCGTGGTCCAGATGGAAGTTGATGGATTGCAGGTTGCGGAAGGTGATGTTTTTCGTTGTCTTGTCGCAGAGAGAGCGTGCCGTGGCGGTATCACTGCCTGTGAACGCTGCCGCGCCGTCCTTCTCGAAGGTGTAGTGCTTCGGCAGCTTGTTAAATTGCGTCTCCGAGGTATCGGTCTTGGAGTAGGTGTAGGTGATATTCGCTGCCAGCTTGGCCCACATGGCTTTCTTGTCAGCATCGGTTGCATCGTCGGGCAGGGAGTTGGTGATGTTCATCGTGAACTCCTGCTGACGCTCCATGACGATGTTGATGGTGTATTTCTTGGTGAGGTCTGTCTCCTTCATACCGCTCCACATCATGGTCAGGTAATAGACATTGTCCTCGGTGGAAGTGCCGGAGTCGTTCTTTTTCTGCGACACTCTGACACCATCTATCACGTTGCCGTTTTCATCGGTGAGGTACACGGAGTACTTGAACTGCGAGCCCACGAGAGCCTTGTAGCTGGAGGTGCTCTGCAGACTGATCTTCAGCTTAGAGCCGACATACAGGTTGCCGTCAGAGTCCACGCCGCTCTCACCCGGTACCAGCGAGACCGTGGGCTTCATCTGCTGATAAACGCTGAGCGCCCCGTCAACGCCGGGGGTCTTGTCCAGCTGGGCATAGCGGGCGTCAAGGCCACTGTCCTCGTCGTTGGCGGTGTGGATCTTCAGCCCCAGCGTACTGGTGTTGCTGAATTTGCGGCGCTGGAGGAACATGCCGGTCAGCTTCAGCCGGGTAGTACCGTTCGCGCCCGTATTTCCGTCAGCTGTGCCGATGGTGTCCCAGCCGTTCAATTCGGTTTTCTCATTATAGTTCAACGAAAGGTGAAGCTGCGTCTCCAGTGTGCCATAATCCATGGCAAGGTCGATCGAGGGATTCCATTCGTATGTCCAGTCATTCCAATCATCAGCACTGGTGACTTTCTTAACGTCGCCTTTCCAAGTCTGGCTCGTGCCGCCGGCGAGTTGGCCGACTTTGCAATAGGGCATGACGTAGAGGTACTTATCCTCGCTGCGGCCGACGCGCGCGATGCCGATCTGCGGCAAGCGGAAGTTCCACTCCGCTCTGCTGAACAGGATACCTGCGTCATCAATAGTGAGCTGGCTTGTGTCGGAGGTGTTGTTGTGCTCCAGCAGGATGTTGTTTTGGGTCTGTTCAAATAATTCCAGTTTGTCACCGGTTGGAACGTTGGTCATGGAGCTTTCCGTAAAGCCCGGTTTGCTGAACTTTTCCCAGTATTTCATCGTGCCGGAGTAAGGGCCGTTCTTCCAGCCAACGGCATTCTCCCAGTCCGTCCAGTAGTTTTCGGTGTAATTGGAGGGGCGGCGGAGCTGGATGCCTTCGGGGTAGGTGTAGGTACGGCCATTGCCGCTCTCGGTATAGGTTCCGACAACGGGGGTGGGCTCGCTGGTATCCTGGGTGCCGGTCACGGTGGCGGCAGAGGGCAGCAGGGGAGCGTCCACATCGCCATTGGCGGAGATATCCTCGCCGGAGGCGGTGGCCAGCACGGAGGCCAGGTTCAGCCCGGCGCCCAGCCCCACGGCCTTACCGGCGCTGGTGAGGGTCACGGTGACGCTGTCCTGCTCCAGAGAGCACAGCTCGTCCTGACTGCCGCCCTGCAGCTCGCTGAGCTGCACGGTGAACTCCAGCGGCTCGTCACGCTCCTCCTCGGCGATGAGGGGGATGGAAATGTCGATGCTGTCCACATCGCCGGCAAACATCAGTGTACCGGAAACGCCGGAGAACTGCTTGCCCGCCACAGCCGTGCCGGACACGGCCTCGTAGCGCACGCTGACGGGATAGCTGGTGCCGCCGGTGCGCTGCACCGTGACGGTGACGCTGCCTTCGTCCTGCTCGGCCTCGACAGCATCCATCGTGAAGCCCAGCTGAGAGGGCTCGAAGGGGTCGTTGTCGTTGATCAGCAGGGTCATGGTGGCGGTGAGCTGATAGATCTCGCCGCCGGCGTTGTCGGTCATGGTGAACAGGCCCAGCTCCGGAAGCTCGGCAATATCGTCATCCTCCACGGTGACGATGATGTTTTTGACCCACTCGCCCTCGGCAAAGGTCAGCGCAAAGTCGCAGGCGTCATATTCCTCCTCAAAGCGGAGGGTCGAGTAGGTGGGCTCGGCGTTGAGCTCCAGATCGGCGGGCATTTCCTCCAGCTCCTCGAAGGTCTCCTCAAAGGGGATCTCCAGAGCGGTGGCGGTGCAGTAGGTCTTGCCCTCCACCGTGTAGAGACAACGGAAATCATAAAGGGCGTCATCGGCGTACCAGATGTCGTCCGGTACCTCCAGCTCTGCGCCCTGAGCATCGGCGATATCCGACCAGCTGCTGTCGATGTAAAGCTTCTCGCTGCTGTCAAGGCGCAGGATCTGCACCTGCCAGCGGTAGCTCTCTACCTGGACTTCCTCGTCCAGCGTCAGAGACAGCACCTGATGGTCAGCGGTTTCCAGGTGCTCCTCGCCGGATTCCCCGTCTGCAACCGAGCCGAGGCCCTGCTCAATGGTCAGGTCACAGCCAGCGTAGATGTGGGGCGCACCCAGCTGCTGATACTGTGCCACAGGCTGGGGATCCTCCACCTGGATGGTGAGATCGTCCCGGCCGGAGGCAGCGTAGGCGTAGGTCAGGCTGTCCTCGCCGTCCTGAGAGATCATGGGCTGATAGCGGAGGTAGACGGTGGCCCGCCCCTCCGTGCCACCGAGACGGTACACCGGGATGGTCACGGTGTTGCCGCCGTCTGCGGGGTCTTCATTGGCGGCGGCCTCGTTGGTGCCGAATACGAACGCGCCGTAGGGGTAACGCTCCTCCCACGATTCGTCATATTCCAGCACGCCGGTGGTGCCGTCCTGATTGGTGATGGGGATGCTGCCGGTGTAGCTTGCATCTGCGTGCTCCAGTTCGGAGACGAAGTAGGCTACAGCCGAGGTGGGCAGGGTGGTCAGCAACAGACTGCACACCAGGACCAGGCTGAGGAGGCGGGATAGCTTCTGTTTCATGTGCATCGCTCACTTTCTTGTTGTTCCGCCGCTGCGACGAAAAATAAAGGGTCGTCTGTGGAGGCGGATCGCGGTGATTTGGGTCGTATATGAAAACGCAGGGCTGTGCCTCAGCTTGCTGCTTCTTCCTCGCGGTCGAGCCGTTGCGAGATCGCGGAAAAAAGCTGCTGCAGAACAGTTGCTGCGAAATTTTCAATGTCCATACTTGTAAGAAAGGCCAGCGTCTGCTCGATCTCCTCTTCGCTGACGCGGTAGATGCGCAGTGCGGAGGTCAGAAAGCGCTGGATCTTCCGCTCCAGAGGGAAGTGGATGCCGCAGGGCTTTGCCATATAGCTGCTCATCAGACCGGCGGAGCCGATCTCCAGCTCGTAAAAATCCTGGGCGGAGTAACCGGGGAAGCGTGCGCCAAAGATGCGCAGCAGTTCCCGGGCGGTGCTCTCGTGGATGTATTCCACCGTTTCCGGCTGGGCGTAGGCGGCGATGTAGAGCTCGCGCAGCTTTTCGTTTTGCTCGGTCAGCACCAGCTGGATGGTAGTCTCGAGGGCGTAGGTAAAATGCAGAGGCAGGGCTTCTCCGGCGGCCAGCTGCGCCGCGGTGAACTGTCCCTGAAAGACGATCTGCACCAGCTCGGCCAGCACGCCCTCCTTGCTGCGGAAAAAGTTCTGGAAGCTGCTGTTGGAGATCCCGGCCTGGGTGGTGATCTGCTTGATGGTGGTTTCCCGATAGCCCTGCTCCAAAAACAGACGCGCGCAGATTGCCAGCGTGTGCTGCTTGGTGGCAAGACTGCTCTTTCTCAACGACAAGTCAATTCCCCCTGTATGTTTGAATGGCATTGTATTTGGCTTATGTGCCAAGTATAACATAGAAAATGACCGGATGCAAGAGAAATATCAAAATCAGGGGCGCGGAGAAGGCAATTCAGAATGGACAATTTTGCCGCTGACAGGCCGCAAACCGGGAGCGGATTCGTTGCTTTGCACAAAAATTGAGATGGTTTTTCTACGAATTCGTCAATTGTGCGTGGATAAGTGTTGCGGTATAGTGTAATAAAAGGATAGAAGCAGAAGACAACTGCGAAAGGAGAAACCAGATGATTGCTTATGCAACCCAACCTTTGACTACATATATGAGCTTGAACCGGGAAAGACATACATTATTAATATGGGTGAGGGTGGTTCTTTGACCGGCGATATTTACCATCAAGCTTATTCGGTCCAGGTTTCTGCACAGGGCGTCTACCGAATGAACGAGGCCGTTGAAACAGAGAAGAAAGCGAATTATCCGGCCATTACGGAATACTATGAGGGCTTTTGAAATACGGAGCTGGGACGATATTTTCAGCAAAGTGCGGAAGCCTGTTATCTGGCTGGCAACTCCCTGACGGCCATCACCACCAGCGATATCAGCATGATCCCATCCTGGGCCAGCGGCGATGTGCATTTGCCGAAGGGAGAATTATTTTCGGAAGAAGACTATGAGAACGGGAATAAAGTCTGTATCATCAGTCAGAAGCTTCTGGAGGTCATGGGCTGGGAGATCGGCGATACCATCGACTTCTCTTTTTATGAAACCAACTATATGTGCAAATGTTTTTTATGATTTTGATGCATACTCTCGAGAATTAACGAGACTGCACGAGCGATTCAAGGCAGAGCAAAACCAGAATTCACAAGTGAAGATCAAGAGCAAGGTTCGGGACGAAAACGGCAATCTGAGAGTCGTTTATCACGGAACAGGCGCGGACTTCACCGTGTTTGACAAAAGCAAAGACGGACAGAACTATTCCGATCGCGGCGGCGACCTTGGCTTTTATGTTTCACCGTGCATTGTTTTTCCGGGACGGAGGAATGCGAAAACGGCGAAAAAGAAAGTTTTGTGGCAAAGCAAAAAAAGAAAACCTTGGAACCATTGCGGTTCCAAGGTTTTCGAGTAAGCAAAATCAGCGCTTGGAGAACTGAGGTGCGCGACGGGCGGCCTTCAGACCATACTTCTTGCGCTCCTTCATGCGAGAGTCGCGGGTCAGGAAGCCGGCAGCCTTCAGCGCGGGACGGAACTCGGCGTCAGCCTGAACCAGAGCGCGGGCCAGACCATGACGGATGGCGCCAGCCTGGCCGGTGAAGCCGCCGCCCTGGACCTTGACCTCCACATCGAACTTGCCTTCGACGCCGACGGCCACGATGGGCTGCTTGACGATGTACTTCAGGGTCTCCATGCCGAAGTAGTTGTCCAGCGTGCGGCCGTTAATGGTGACCACGCCGGTGCCGCCGGGGATCAGACGAACGCGGGCGATGGAGCTTTTCCGTCTGCCGGTGCCGTAGAAATAAGCCTTTTTCGGTGTATACATGTTCGTTTACCTCCCCTTCTTATTCAGCCCACAGTTCGGGCTTCTGAGCGGCATTGTCATGCTGCTCGCCTTCGTAGATCTTGCAGCGCAGCAGAGACCAGCGGCCGATGCTGTTCTTGGGCAGCATGCCCTTCACCGCCAGCTTCATCGCCAGGCAGGGCTTCTTGGCCATCAGGGTCTTGTACTGGGTCTCCTTCAGACCGCCGACATAACCGGAATGGGTGCGGTAATACTTATCGATCAGCTTGTTGCCAGTGAGCACAGCCTTGCCGGCGTTGATGATGATGACATAGTCACCGCAGTCAACATGGGGGGTGTACTCGACCTTGTGCTTGCCCTTCAGCAGGGAAGCGGCAGTGGCAGCCACGCGGCCCAGGGGCTTGCCGGCGGCGTCCAGGATGTACCATTTACGCTCAATGGTCTCATTTTTTGCCATGTAGGTGGACATGATTTTCTTCCTCCGTTTATATTTCAATTAAAATTGACACAACATTTTCGGCTTATTTGTTATATCATATGTCACCGATTCTGTCAATAGCTTTTTTTGAAAAAATCAATTTAGAAAACGACAGCTCTGATTTTCGCCGATTTCCTTCGATTTTCGCCGATTTTCTAAAATGCAATTTCACTTTTCTCGCTTGCGCGGAAGGGCCTTTTTCGGTACAATCAGAGCAGGAGTTGATGCTATGCGAAAGCTGCTTTCCCAAGTGCGGAAATGTCTGCGGGATTATCAGATGCTGGCCCCCGGCGACCGGATCGCGGTGGGGGTCTCCGGCGGGAAGGATTCCCTGACGCTGCTGCGGCTGCTGGCCGAGCTGCGGGAGCACCCGCCGGTGCCCTTTGAGCTGATGGCTGTGACACTGGACATGGGATATCCGGAGATGGATTTTGCCCCGGTGGCGGAGCTGTGCCGTCAGCTGGGGGTGCCCTATACCCTCAGGCAGACCCAGATCCGGGAGATCGTCTTTGACATTCGCCGGGAGGAAAATCCCTGTGCGCTGTGCGCCAAGCTGCGGCGGGGCATTCTCAACGAGACTGCCGTGGAGCTGGGAGCCAACAAGGTGGCGCTGGGGCATCATTATGACGATGTGCTGGAGACCTTTCTGCTGTCGCTGGTCTATGAGGGGCGGCTGGGCAGCTTTTTGCCGGTGACCTATCTGGATCGCACCGGGCTGACTCTGATTCGGCCCATGCTGTACATTCACGAAAAAAGCATTGCGAACTTTGCACAAAGACAGGCGCTGCCGCTGGTACACAATCCCTGCCCCGCCGACAAAAACACCAAGCGGGAGGAGATGAAGGCCCTGCTTTACGAGCTGGAGGGCCGCTATCCCGGCTTGAAGGACAACCTGATGGGCGGGCTTCAACGCTCGCCGCTGCCCGGCTGGAGGCCGGCAGAGCCACGATAAAACACATACGCCCCGGTTGTCTTGGCAACCGGGGCGTGCCAGCTTGTCAAAAAAGCCAAAGCTGACGCTCAGTCAGATTGGCTTACCAATTTGTTTTTGGCCGTGATCTGTGTGATCATGGACAAAAACACCCCGCCCCGCCGGATTTTCCGCAGAAAATCCGGCGAAAGTCGGCCCGCAGGCCGGAGCCAAACCTGTCAAAGAACCCAGCAAAGCGGTTCGTTGACAGTCTTACACGCCCCGATTGCCTTGGCAACCGGGGCGTGCTTTCTGTGGGACGGATCAGCCGCCCAGATAGGCTTTTTTGATGGCGGGGGAGTCCAGCAGCTCTGCGCCGGTGCCGGAGGTGACCACGCGGCCGGTCTCCAGCACATAGCCGCGGTCGGCAATGTGCAGCGCGGCCCGGGCGTTCTGCTCCACCAGCAGGATGGTGGTGCCGTCCCGGTGCAGCTCCTGGATGATCTGGAAGATCTGCTCCACCAGAATGGGGGCCAGGCCCATGGAGGGCTCGTCCAGCATCAGCAGCTTGGGGTGACTCATCAGGGCGCGGCCCATGGCCAGCATCTGCTGCTCACCGCCGGACAGCGTTCCGGCGACCTGCTTGCGGCGCTCCTTCAGTCGGGGAAACTTGTCAAACACATGCTCCAGATCGGCGGGATCCACCTTTTTGCGGATGTAAGCCCCCATCTCCAGATTTTCCTGGACGGTCATCTGGAGGAAGATGCGGCGGCCCTCCGGTACCAGTGCCAGGCCCTTGGAGACCAGCTTGTGACAGGGAGTCCTGTTGAGATTTTCACCCATAAAGGTGACGCTGCCGGTGCGGCTGTGCAGCAGACCGGAGACGGTGTTCAGCGTGGTGGATTTGCCTGCGCCGTTGGCGCCGATCAGGGTGACGATCTCGCCCTGACGCACCTCGAAGGAAACGCCCTTGATGGCATGGATGCTGCCATAATAGACATTGATGTCGTCCACTTTCAGGATGGTGTCCATAGATCAGTCCTCCTCCTTCTTTTTGCCCAGATAGGCTTCGATGACGGCGGGATTGGACTGGATCTCCTCCGGCGTGCCCTTGGCGATGATGCGGCCAAAGTTCAGCACGCAGATGCCCTCACAGACCTGCATCACCAGATTCATATCGTGCTCGATAAGCAGCACGGCGATATGGAAGGTATCCCGGATCTTGCGGATATTTTCCATCAGCTCATAGGTCTCCGAGGGGTTCATGCCGGCGGCGGGCTCGTCCAGCAGCAGCAGGGAAGGGGCGGTGGCCAGCGCACGGACGATCTCCAGACGGCGCTGTGCACCATAGGGCAGGGAGCCGGCCTTTACATTGGCCAGGCCCTCCATGTGAAAGAGGGAGAGCAGTTCCATACAGCGCTCGTGGACGGCCTTTTCCTCCTGACGGAAGCCACTCAGACGCAGGATGCCGTTCAGCATATTGTAGCGCATCTGGTTATCCATGCCCACCGCCACATTTTCCTCCACCGTCAGGCTGGGGAACAGGCGGATGTTCTGGAAGGTGCGGGCGATGCCGGCGCGGTTCACATGAGCGGTGTCCATGCCGTGGGTGTCCCGGCCGTCCAGCAGGATGGTGCCGTGGGTGGGCTGATAAACCTTGGTCAGCAGGTTGAAAACGGTGGTCTTACCGGCACCGTTGGGGCCGATCAGGCCGGAGATCTCGGTGCGGCCCAGCACGATGTTGAAGTCCTCCACGGCCTTGAGGCCGCCGAAGGTGATGCCCAGACCCACACATTCCAGAATGGGGCGCTTGCCCACATCCCGTTCGGGGATCATACCGATGGACGGCGTGGGGATCAGCCTGGTCTTATTTACCGTCATGGTCAACGGCCTCCTTTCCGCTTCGCTTGAAGGGCTTGCCCCGGAGCTGCTCACGGACGCGGGTCAGACCCTGCCGGAGCCGGGGATTGTTGGTGATCAGCATCACCAGGATCAGCACGACGGCATACACCAGCATCCGGTAGTCGGAATATTCCCGCAGCAGCTCGGGCAGGATGGTCAGGGCGGTGGCGGCGATAATGGAGCCGCGGATGTTGCCCATGCCGCCCAGCACTACAAACACCAGGATCAGGATGGAGGTGTTGAAGTCGAATTTCTTGGAGACGATGGAGGTGAAGTTCATGGCATACAGCGCACCGGCGGCACCGGCCAGAACGGCGGAGGTGACAAAGGCCATGATCTTGTACTTGGCCACCGAAATGCCGATGGATTCGGCGGCGATGCGGTTGTCCCGCAGGGCCATGATGGCGCGGCCCTGACGGCTGCGGATCAGGTTGAGCACCACCACCAGGGTAATCATTACCAGAACAAAGCCGGCAGTCAGGGTGGAGATCTTCTGGATGCCCACCACGCCCATGGGGCCGCGGATGATCATGGTGCCGCCGTCCAGCAGGGCAAGGTTCTTTTCCTCGGTGGCAAAGTGGACGCCGTTGGCGTCCTTGCCGATATAAAGGATCTGCATGATGTTACGGATGATCTCGCCAAAGGCCAGGGTGACGATGGCCAGATAGTCGCCTCGCAGACGCAGGACGGGCACCACTACGATCAGGCTCACCAGACCGGCGAACAGGCCGCCCGCCAGCATGGAGATCGCCAGCCGCAGTCCGGCCAGGGGGATCAGCCCGGAAAGCAGACTGGAGAGCAGAGCGCCGGTATAGGCACCCACACACATGAAGCCGGCGTGGCCCAGACTCAGCTCACCCATGATGCCTACCGTCAGGTTCAGGGAAACGGCCATCACCACATAGGCACAGATGGGCACCAGGAAGCCCGACAGGGAGTTGGACAGCATATTCCGGGCTTGCAGGAGAAACAGCACGCCATAGGCGACGATCACCATGAGATAGGTCAGGGCGTTGCCGTGCAGGAACCGCTTCAGGTTCATCTTTTTTACCTTTTCAGCCATGGGTTACACCTTCTCTCGGATGGGCTTGCCCAGCAGGCCGGTGGGACGAACCAGCAGCACCACGATCAGCACACCAAAGACGATGGCGTTGGAAAGCTCCTGGGAGATGTAGGCGTTGCAGAAGATCTCCAGCACGCCCAGCAGCAGTCCGCCCAGCAGGGCACCGGGGATGGAGCCGATGCCGCCGAAGACGGCGGCGGTAAAGGCTTTGATGCCCGGCATGGAGCCGGTAGTGGGCATCAGCATGGGGTAGGTGGAGCAAAGCAGCACACCGGCGATGGCGGCAAGGCCGGAGCCGATGGCAAAGGTGAGGGAGATGGTGGCGTCCACATGGATGCCCATCAGCTGGGCAGCGCCCTTGTCCTCGCTGACGGCACGCATGGCTTTGCCCACCCGGGTCTTTTCGGTAAACAGCGTCAGGGCCACCATGGTCACCAGGCAGACGGCCACATTGACCATGGCTTTTCCGGAGATGAGCAGCTGTCCGTCAAACAGATGCAGGGAGGGGATGCCGCTCAGCAGCGGAGGGAAGACCTTGCCGTCGCTGCCCCAGAGCAGCAGGGCGGCATTTTGCAGAAAATAGCTGACGCCGATGGCGGTGATCAGTACAGCCAGCGAGGGAGCCTGGCGCAAAGGCTTGTAGGCAAGCCGCTCCACCAGAATTCCCAGCAGGGTACAGGCAATGACGGCCAGAAGGATGGAGGGCAGTGCGCCCAGCCCCAGAGAGGAGACCGAAAGGAAGCACACATAGCCGCCGACCATCAGGACATCGCCATGGGCAAAGTTCAGCATCTTTGCGATGCCATAGACCATGGTGTAGCCCAGCGCGATGATGGCGTATACGCTGCCCAGACTCAGGCCGTTGATCAGATTGGTCAGAAAGGACATAGGGGAAACACCTGCTTTCCTGAAAGGATATCATGTCAGTGCCGCAGGGAGCGGGACGGGCCCGCTCCCCACGGCTTGGAAAAGAGAAGGAGATTTACTTGGAAACGTAAGCGCCGTTGACGATCTCAACCACCATGGGAGCCTTGGAGATCTCGCCTGCGGTGGTCCAGCCCATGTTGGTGCCGGTCAGGCCGTCCATCTTGAAGTCGGCGGAGGTGAAGGTGGCGACCAGCTTCTCGCAGGCATCCTTGGAAGAGGTCTCGGGCGTGACGCCGGCCTTCTGGCAGGCCTCGTAGATGGCGTAGATGCAGTCATAGCCGTCGGCGGCGAACTGGTTCAGGGTCTCAACGCCGTACTTTTCGGTGTAGGTCTTGACGAAGGTCTGGGTGCGCTCATCGGTAGCGGTAGCGTTGAAGGGAGTCATCAGCATCAGGCCCTCGGCCAGAGAAACATCAAAGCCCTTCAGGGTCAGGATGCCGTCCATGCCGTCCGCGCCGAAGAAGGTGGGAGCGTAGCCCATATCCTTGGCCTGGGCCAGCATCAGGGAAGCGGGGGTGTAGTAGATGGGCAGGAACATCAGGTCAGCGCCGGCGTCCTTGGCCTCGTTCAACTGCGCGGAGAAGTCGGTGGTCTTGTCATCGGGGAAGGTCACCTGCGCCACGACCTCCATGCCCAGCCCGGTCACATGCTCCACGAAGGAGTTGGCAATACCGGTGGAATAGGCATCGCCGTTGTTGTACAGGACGGCGATCTTGCTGCCCAGCTGGTTTTCAAAGACATAGTCGGCAGCGGCAACGCCCTGGTTGGGGTCGGTAAAGCACATCTGGAAGACATTGTCCTTGCCGTTGGTGACATCGGTGGAGGAGGCGGAGGGGGTCAGCTGGAACATCCGGTCAGAGAAGGTCTCGCCGGCAACGGCCACGCAGGAGCCGGTGGTGGTGCAGCCGTACAGCACCTGCATACCCCAGTCCTTCAGATTGTTGTAGGCGTTGACGCCCTTTTCGCCGTCGGCCTCGTCATCCTGGAAGTTCAGCTCCAGCTGCAGGCCGCCCTTGGCGTTGATCTCATCCACGGCGATCTGCGCGCCATTCTTGGTGGCGTTGCCGTAGGTGGCGGCGTCGCCGGTCAGGGGGCCGATGCCGCCGATCTTGATGACGTTGCTGCTGGAATCGCTGTTGGAATCGCTGCCGCAGCCGGCCAGGCAGGCCACCATCATTGCGGCGGCCAGAACAAATGCAAATACTTTCTTAGACATGGTTCATTTCTCCTTTGAAAATGTTTTTCATGATTCGGTTTGGGATACCGAAGCCGTTCGGCCGAACCGGCTCCGGTACAATATACAAAAAAACGGCCCCGCCATCGAGCGAGGCCGTTTTCAAGTAACGAAAACGTGTTTACACCCTACTCTTTGGCAATTTCAGCTCACACAGGATAATTCGCAGCAGGACGACCAGAATGACCAGGACGCCCAGAATACGCAGGCCCAGAGCCAGCAGGGACATAATAATAATGGACGCCAGCAGAGCGGCGTCCATGGAAAACATATGGAAGGAAGCGCAATCAGCGCAGGTGAAAGAAGCGGCTGCAGCGCAGGCAGACGCACATTCAGACGCATAATTGACAGACTGCATCATCTTGCTGAACATGGTCATCGCTCCTTTCGCTTTGTTTGCTTCCCGCTTGGGATGTTAATAGTTTAGCGCAGGAAAGCGCTCAAGTCAATCGTTGATTTGACGAAAATCCGTCGCTTTTTCCCGGGTTTTTCGGGAAACTATAATAGAAACTGCACAAAAGCCGTCCGACATCTCAGCCCATGCGGGTCTTGAGGGTCTCCAGCCGGTTGAGGGCCTCGTATAGGGTTTCGTCCTTCTTGGCGAAGTGAACGCGGACGATATTGCCCACATTTTCGTTGAAGAAGGAGGAGCCGGGGACGCAGGCTACGCCCACCTTTGCTGCCATTTCCTCGCAGAACTGCACATCGGTCTGGCCGGGCTTGAGATAGGGCCCGATGTTGGCCAGGACGAAATAAGCGCCCTGGGGGTCGGTGTAGGGGATGCCGATGCGATCCAGCCCCTGGGTAAACAGCTGCTTCATGTGGGCATAGTGGTCGCCAAACTCCCGGTAATAGCTGTCGGGCATCTCCAGCCCCGCCACGGCGGCCTCCATCAGGGGAGAGGGGGCACCCACGGTGTTGAAGTCGTGGTACTGCTTGATGCGGTCCATGATGGGCTGGGGGGCGATGGCGTAGCCCAGCCGCCAGCCGGTGATGGAATAGGTCTTGGACAGGGAGGAGCAGGAGACCGTGCGCTCCCACATCCCGGGCAGACTGTTCATATAGGTATGCCGGTGACCCTCGTAAATAATGTGCTCATAGACCTCGTCCATAATGGCGTAGACATCATATTTGATGCACAGGTCGGCGATGAACCTCAGTTCGGCCTCGGTGAACACCTTGCCACTGGGGTTGGAGGGGTTGCAGATCAGGATGGCCTTGGGGTTCTGGCGGAAGGCATCCTCCAGCACGGCGGGGTCAAAGTCAAAGGTCGGGGGCACCAGCGGGACATAGACCGGCTCGCAGTCGGCCATAATGATCTGGGCGCGGTAATTCTCGAAGTAGGGGGAGAACAGCACCACCTTGTCGCCTGGGTTGGTCAGGGCAAAGATGGTGTCCACCATGGCCTCGGTGGAGCCGATGGTCACCACCATCTCGGTGTCGGGATCGGGCTGACGGCCCATAAAGCGGCCGCACTTGCGGGACAGAGCCTGACGAAAGTTGGGCGCACCCATGGTGATGGGGTACTGGTGGGGGCCGAGGGCGCTGATCTCTGCCAGCCGGTCGGTGAGGGCGCGGGGCGGATCGAAATCCGGGAAGCCCTGGGCCAGGTTGATGGCACCGGTATCCAGTGCGATGCGGGTCATCCGGCGGATGACAGAGTCGGTGAAGTGTTGATTTTTGCGGTTCATTTCTTTCATCAGAGAACAGTCCTTTCCAAAACGGCTTCGCGGGCGCGGAGGCGGTATTTGCGGTGCTATGGGAGAAACTTTATCACTTTTATTCGATAAAGTCAACAGCTTTTCCGCAGAAATCGGAAGTTGACAAACTAACAATGTTCGTATAAAATATACGATGTTTGAAAGGAGCGATTGCAAGATGAAACGCTATTTACCTTATGTAAAGCGGTACTGGTACTGCTTTTTGCTGGGGCCCCTGTTTATGATTGCAGAGGCCTGCGGCGAGTTTCTGCTGCCGGCCATCAATGCAAAAATCATTGATGTGGGCGCGGCCAACGGAGATCTGCGTTACATCCTG
>CAZYAD010000021.1:0-23888 GCA_964646225.1 uncultured Oscillospiraceae bacterium | reverse complement strand
CGGCGAAAGCCGGCCCGCAGGCCGGAGCCAAACCTGTCAAAGAACCCGGCAAAGCGGTTCTTTGACAGTCTCAAAAGCGCCCTGACCATGCGGTCAGGGCGCTTTTTCTCCGTCAAACGCAAACATATGGGGCGAAACACCGGCGTACAGGATCACCACTGCATCAGGCTTCAGCAGCTCCACATAGTCGGTGATGCTGTCAGCCCCCGCAACCCCCTGCCAGTAGCGCACATCCACCGTGTGGAGCTCCCCGGCCGCCAGCGAAAGAAAGGGCGTCACCGTGCAGGCGTAGGAGTCCCGGATCACCAGCAGGGTGGGACCCTCCTCCATCCGGTGATTTTGGATCACCTGCAAGGGAAAGTCCCCGCCGGTATAGGTCACATAGGGGTTGGCCGCATAAACATCGTCGGCCTCCAGATAGCGTTCCTGCACCACCGTCTCCGAAAAGTCACCGCTGCGGGTGCCGGTGCGGTCGGTGACCGTCAGCTCAGTGGCAAAGGCGGGGGTCACCAGCGGAAAATCATCCAGCCCCAGGGGCGTGAACCACCGGCCCACCTTCTTGCCCTCAGAGCCCAGGAACAGCCGGGGATAGACCTGCGTCCGGTAGCCGTCCGCCGCCAGCGCCGCCGTGTTCAGCGGTACCTCCGGCAGCGCCCGGCAAAGCGCCCCCGCCGCCCACAGCCCGGTTTGCGGCAGCCAGTGGTGATCGGTGCGGAACCAGCTGTCCTCCATGCTCCGTCCCCCGGCGATCAGCTCTGGCATCAGATCCAGCACGGAAATGCCCCGCTCCTCCAGCGCCCGGGCCAGCGCCAGATGATTTTCCCGGACGGCGTTGTCTCCGCCCCGATCCAGCGCGGCCTTGTTGGGTGCCAGAACATACAGCAGCGGAATATCCAGACCGTCGGTGACGGTCTTCAGCCCGGAAACGGCGTCGGCCATGCCGGCCAGCGTCTCATCATCGGCCAGGGCAGGGGAGAAAGCCAGAAAATCATTGTCCAGCCGCAGCACCGTGGCGTCCTCCTTCACCACCTCACGGGTGTCGGTGAGCCGATACCACAGCGACCACAGGTCGATCAGCTCGTTTTTATAGCGCAGCTCCCTGGAGGCGGCGTCCACCCCGTCGATAAAGCTGTCCACATCGCCGGTACGAGCCAGCCCCGCCGCAGCCTGCCATGTGCCGGAAAGCAGCGGCCGGGAAACCAGCCCCGCCGCCACAAATACCGCCGCCGCAAAAAACAGCAGCATGGAGTAACGAAATCGTTTCATGTCGTCCTCCTAAAAGTGGAAGTAGATGAAGGGGTTGTGGGAACTGCTCTCCAGACTGGCCACCGACAGCACCAGCAGCACGAACAGTCCGGCGTAATACAGCAGCTGAGGTACCGCCCGCTCCACCGGCAGATGCTTTTTCAGCCATAGACCCACCGGCAGGCTGCAAAGCACACCGGCCAGCAGCGGCACCAGCGCCGTGCGCAGATCCTGCGGGAACCGCCCGTCCATCCAGCCTCCGCTGCCCAGCATCGCACCCAGATACTGCCCGGCGTGGGCGAGAGAGTCCGAGCGGAAGATCACCATGCCCAGCGTCACCGGCAGCAGGGTACCCGCCCGCCGGGCGGCGTTGCCCAGCCGACCGCATTGCAGCCGGTCCAGCCCGGTGAACTTTTCCCCCACCAGCAGCACAAAATACAGCAGTCCCCAGACCACATAGGTCCAGTTGGCTCCGTGCCAGATGCCGGTGAGCAGCCAGACGGCAAACAGATTGAACAGATGCCGCGGCCGCGACACCCGACTGCCCCCCAGCGGGATGTACACATAATCCTGAAACCAGGTGCCAAGGGAGATATGCCACCGCCGCCAGAACTCGGTCACCGAGCGGGCAGTGTAGGGATAGTTGAAGTTTTCCAGAAAATGAAAGCCGAACATCCGGCCCAGCCCGATGGCCATATCGCTGTAGCCGCTGAAATCAAAGTAGATCTGCAGGGTGTAGCACACCGCCCCCAGCCAGGCGTAGGCTGCGCCGATCTCTCCGGTGTGGGCAAAGGCGTAATCGGCAAAGACAGAAAGACTGTTGGACAGCAGCACCTTTTTGGAAAGACCCACCACGAACCGGGCGAAGCCGTCGAAGAAATCCTCGGCGTTTTCCTTCCGGTGGGCGATCTCGTCCGACACCGTCTGATACCGCACGATGGGCCCGGCGATCAGCTGGGGAAACAGCGAAACATACAGCCCCACATGGATCAGGCTGCGCTGCATCTCACCCTCGCCGCGATACACATCCAGCACATAGGACAGAGCCTGAAAGGTGAAAAAGGAGATGCCGATGGGCAGAGCGATGGAGGGAAGGGTCAGCTCCAGGGAAAACAGCCGGGAAAGATTGGTCAGGGCAAAGACCAGATATTTGAAGACAAACAGCAGCGACAGATTGAACACCACGGCGCACACCACCCAGCGCCGGGCGGCCTTTGGGCGCTCCTGTTGCAGACTGCGGCCCACCAGCAGCCCCAGCAGCCAGTTGGCAGTGATGGAAAGCAGCATCACCAGCACAAAGCGGGGCTCGCCCCAGGCATAAAAAAACAGGCTCGCCAGCGTCAGAAACAGGTTCTGGAGCCGCCTGGAGCGGCGCAGCGGGCCATAATAAAGGATCAGAACTGCCGGAAGAAAGTAGTACAGAAATGTGGTGCTGGAAAACAGCATAATGGCCCTCCTGATACACCGATTATCATAGGGCCATCATAGCATAGGGGCCGGGGGATGTCAAGACGCTTTATCTCGCGAAAGTGCTCTTCTTTTTCTGCCCCGCAGGGTGGAGAAAGATAAAGAGAGAAGCCATGCCGATGGCGAACCGGCAAGCTTCCGATACTTCCCCCATCCCCTCATACCCCCAGCAGCTGGGGAAGAGACTTCTTCCCGAAAAACACCTGTCGGTCATCGATCACCAGACAGGGGACGCTCATCACCTGAAAGCGCTCCTTCAGCGCCGGAAAATGCTGCACATCATAGACCTCTGCCCGCTCCACCGTCAGCCTGGGCGTGCGGCGGGCCAGCGCCTCCAGATACTGCTCCAGCCGGGCAGAGACCGGCCCCCGGTCGCCCAGCAGCCGCAGCCGCAAAGGCCGCTCCAGCCTGTCCAGGACGGTGTCCAGGGTGTGCAGCACCTCAGGGGAAAAAAGGTCGTCCTCCGCCTCGGTCTCCGGAGCCGCAGCCTCCGGCGGCAGGGGCCGCACCTCAGGGGGCCTTGGCTCCAGCCCGGTATCCTGCCGCATCGCCGCGGCATGGGCCTCCATGGAAGCCGCCGCCGATCACCACCGCGTCATACAGCTCCTCCATCACAGCCGCCCCACCAGCTCCAGACTGGGCTTGAGGGTCTCGCCTCCGGGCTGCCATCCTGCGGGACACACCTGATCCCCGTGCTGCCGGACGAACTGAAAGGCCTGCACCCGGCGCAAAAGCTCCTCCGCGCTGCGGCCCACATTCCCGGCCGTCACCTCATAGCTGACGATACGCCCGTCGGGATCCACGATAAAGGTGCCCCGCTCGGCCATGCCCTCCTCCGGAATAAGCACCTCAAACTGTCGGCACAGGGTGTGGGTGGGGTCGGCCAGCATGGGATAGCCGATCCTGCGGATGCGCGGGGAGGCATCGTGCCAGGCCTTGTGGACAAAATGGCTGTCGGTGGACACCGAAAACACCTGACAGTCGATCCTGCGAAAGTCCTCGTACCGCTCGGCCAACTCCTCCAGCTCGGTGGGACAGACAAAGGTAAAATCGGCCGGATAGAAGAAAAACACCGTCCATTTGTCCAGGATGTCCTCCCGGGTAACGGTCTGAAAGGCCCCCTGATGAAAGGCCTGAACGCGGAAATCGGCAATTTCTCTGTGGATCAAAGACATAAGTTTGACTCCTTCTGTATTCGGATGGGCGGGCATATGTCGCCGGAAAAAGTGTGTCCCGGGCTTTTGGGAATTATGCGCCGCCCGCTGGGCATACTACCGGAAACGCGGCCGCCGCTGCGGCCTGCAAGGAGGGATCTGAATGGACGCGGAGCATTCCTACCGCCGGGGCTTTGTGCCCTATGCCCTGGCGGCCCTGCTGATCGGACTGGTGGGCGGCTTTTCTGCCGTGCTCAGCCCGGCCTTTGTGCAGGAGCTGGGCCTGGATTACAACAATACCACCTGGACGGCGCTGGCGCAGGCCATGTCCACCGCCGCCTGCGCCCCCATTCTGGGTCGTGTGGGAGATGTGATCGGCCGCCGGCGCACCCTGCTTCTGGGGATGGCGGTGTTCACGCTGGGCAATGTGCTTACCGCGCTGGCCCGGACGCTGCCCATGATGCTGGCGGCCCGGTTCGTGTCCGGCGTGGGTATCGCCGCCATGACGCCGGTGATCTTGGCCTATATCGTCACCCGCTTCCCATCGGAGCGGGTGGCCCGGGGCTTTTCCCTGTATATGCTGCTGTCCAGCGGCGCGGTGATCCCCGGCCCCACCGTGGGCAGCCTGATCATCCGCGCTTACGGCTGGCGGGCCATGATGACCCTGTGCGCCCTGCTCTGCGGGGTGATCCTTTTCCTCTGCCTGCTCACCGCCCGGGAAACGGACGACCCCGCCTCCGGCGGGACGGCGGGCTTCGATGCCCCCGGCGCTGTGCTGGTGCTGCTGTTTTTCAGCCTGCTTCTGTGCGTGCCCTCCTTCGGACAGAACCTTGGCTGGCGCTCCAGACCCTTTTTGTGGGTGCTGGCGGCGGCAGCGGTCAGTCTGGCGGGCCTGCTGCTGGTGGAGCGTCGGGCGGCCGCGCCCATCCTCTCCGGCAGCTTCCTGAAGCGCCGCCCCTTTCTCCTCAGCGTGCTGGCGCTCTTTCTGACACAGGGGCTGATGCAGGCCAACATGACCTGCCTGATCGTCTTCGTCAACCACACCCGGCCGGAAAATACCGCCGTCTCGGGCTATGCCATCTCGGTGATGTATCTGGGGATGGCCCTGGGCGCCGTGCTGCTGGGACCGCTGGCCGACCGCCGGGAGCCCCGGACGGTGCTCACCGGCTCGCTGCTGCTCACCGGCCTGGGCTGCGGCTGCCTGCTGCTGTTTTCCGCTGCCACCCCCACCTGGCTGCTGATGGCCGCGCTGGGGCTGCTGGGCCTGGGCCTGGGCGGCAACGGCACCATCTTCATGAAGGTGGCCCTGTCGGGCCTCCCTGCGGCACAGGCAGGAGGCGGCACCGGCACCTATGGTCTCTTCCGGGATCTGGCTGCCCCCTTTGGGGTGGCGGTGCTGGTGCCTCTGTTCACCAACCGGGTCACAGCCGGGGCGGCCGGCGGCCTGCCTCTGCCGCAGGCGGCGGTCAGCGCCGTCCGCCTTCTGGCCGTGGCAGAACTTTTGTGTGTGGCGGGCGGACTGGCCGCCGTGCTGTGTCTTCCGAAAATTTACGACAGGAGAGAAGGAGCATGAACTTGCAGAACAGGATCGTACTGGTCACCGCCTCCACCCGGGGCATCGGGCTGGCCTGCGCCAGAGCGTGCGCGGAACACGGCGCGGAGGTCTATCTGGCCGCCCGCAGCCGGGAACGGACGCTGGAGCTGACCGAGGCGTGGCGCAAAGAGGGCCTGCGGGCCCATTGGGTGCTGTTTGACGCCGCCCGGCCGGAGACCTGCGTCTCCATGGTGGAGGAAACGGCCGCCCGGGCCGGAAGGCTGGATGTGCTGGTCAACAATTTCGGCGCCTCCGATCCCGCCCGCGACCTGGATCTGGCCCACACCGATCCCCAGGTCTTTCTGGATACCGTCGTGCTGAACCTGCGCAGCGTCTTTCTGGCCAGCCAGGCGGCAGCGGACAAAATGCGGGCCTCCGGCGGCGGCAGCATTGTCAATGTGTCCTCCATCGGCGGGCAGGTGCCAGATGTTTCCCAGATCGGCTATGGCACCGCAAAGGCGGCCATCAATTATCTCACCCGCCTCATCGCCGTGCAGGAGGCCCACCACGGCATCCGCTGCAACGCGGTGCTGCCGGGTATGACCGCAACACAGGCGGTGGAGGAGCGCCTGTCGGGGGATTTCCGCAGCCTGTTTGTGCGCCACATCCCGCTGGGACGCATGGCACAGCCGGAGGAAATCGCCTCCGCCGTGGTCTATTTTGCCGCCGACGAGTCGGCCTATACCACCGGCCAGCTGCTGACGGTCTCCGGCGGCTTCGGACTGGCCACACCGGCCTGGCGGGATCTTTCCGGCCTGCGCCGGGATGCTCCCCGCTGACCCGCCCCGATCCTTCCGCGCCCGCCTTCGGGCGCTTTTTTCTGTTTCTCTTTCTTATATTATAATGTGTCATGAAACTTTTCTTGACAATCCCGCCAGATGCCTTTATGATAAAAGCGTTCCGGGGGCCATCCCCCGGCTTATCGGCGACCCGAAAAGGAGGCTTATCCCCATGCTGACCATTACCAGTCGAGAAAATCCCCAGGTGAAGCAGATCTGCGCCCTGTCCTCCTCCGTAAAAAAGCGGCGGGAGGCCGGATTGTTTGTCTGCGAGGGCTTCATCCTGCTGGAGGAGGCCCTGCGCCGCGGCCTGCGTCCCGCCGCGGTCTATTGTCTGGAGGAGCAGGCCCATCGCCTGCCGCCGCTGGACTGTCCCTGTGCGCTGGTGAACCGCTCTGTGCTGGAAAAGCTCAGCGAGGTGCCTGCGCCGCAGGGCGTGGTCTTTACCCTGCCGCTGCCCGCGCCGGGCAGGCAGCTCTCCGGAAGCCGCTTTCTGGCGCTGGACAGCCTGCGGGATCCGGGGAATATGGGCACCATCCTCCGCACGGCAGACGCCTTCGGCATGGATGGCGTCATCCTGCTGGGGGATTGCGTGGATGCCTACAGCCCAAAGGTGGTGCGTGCCGCCATGGGCAGTCTGTTCAGCAGCCGGCTGTATGCCCTGACCGCGCCGGAGCTGCGTCAGCAGCTGGACGCCTTGGGCCTGCCGCTGTATGCCGCCGCTCTTTCGCCGGAAAGCCGCCCCATCACCCAGGTCAGCCTGAAGCAGGGCTGCGTGGTGGTGGGCAACGAGGCCCATGGCGTCTCGCCGGAGACGCTGGCCTGCTGTGCGGACTCCATCATCATCCCCATCCGCAGCGCCGAGTCCCTGAACGCCGGCGTGGCTGCCGGCATCCTGATGTGGGAGATGAGTTTATGCTGAACCAGCCCGACGCCGACCTGCAATATCTGCTGTGGCTCACCGAGGTGGCAGCTCTCAGCCCGGTCAAAAGCATACGCCTGCTGGAGGCGTTCGGCTCGGCAAAGGCCGTCTGGCAGGCAGAACTTTCCCGCCTGGAGCGCTGTGTCAAGCTGGAGGCCCGGGAGCGGCAGCGGCTGGAGAACCGCTCGCTGGCGCTGCCCAATCAGTATCTGGGCCGGTGCGACCTGCACAATGTGCGCATTCTGACCATCGGACAGCCGGAATATCCCGACCGGCTCCGGAATATCTATGACCCGCCTCTGGTGCTGTACATTCGGGGCAAGCTGCCCGATTTCAACGCCCTGCCCGCCATCGCGGTGGTGGGCCAGCGAAAGGCCACCCCTTATGGCCGTCTGGTGGCCGAGCGGCTGGGCTTTCAACTGAGCTGCGGCGGCGCGGTGGTGGTTTCCGGGATGGCCGCCGGCATCGATGCCGCCGCGCACAACGGCGCACTCAAGGGCCCGACGCCCACGGTGGCAGTGTTCGGTACGGCCATCGACCAGTGCTACCCCGCCTACAACGCCGGGCTGATGCGCGCAATCCTCTACAGCGGCGCCGTCGTCAGCGAATACCCGCCGGGGAAGAAGACCTGGGCCAGCGATTTTCCGCGGCGAAACCGGATCATCAGCGGCCTGTGTCTGGGCGTGGTGGTGGCCGAAGCGCCGGAAAAATCCGGCTCACTGATCACCGCCGGTCTGGCGCTGGATCAGGGACGGGATGTGTTTGCCGTCCCTGGCAGCGTGGACAGCGCGGCCAGCGCCGGCTGCAACGAGCTGATCGCCCGGGGCGCCAAGCTGGTGCGCTCTGCCCAGGATGTGCTGGAGGATTACGCCGGGCTGTATCCCTTCCGCACCGTGGAGGAGGCCGGACAGCCACTGCCCGGCCCGGAGCAGGCAGAGCCCGTCCCCACCGAAAACGCCCCGGCGAAAAAGCCGCCCCGGACCGGAGCGGCCCCCAAAGCGTCCCCGGCCCCGGAGCTGCCGCCCCCGACACTGGAAACGGTGTGGCAGCAGTCCAGGCCGCAGGAAAGTGACCCCGTTCTGGCTGCCATGGAGGGCATCGTCCGTCTGGACGAGCTGGAAAAGCGCACCGGGCTGCCCCCCGCCGCGCTGCTGGCCCGGCTGACCCTTCTGGAGCTGAAGGGGCAGATCCGGCAGCTGCCCGGGCAGGCCTATGAACGGATCTGAACAGGAAAACCGACTGCTTCGGCAGTCTTGTGGTAAACGGAGGAACAACATGGCAAAACTTCTCATCGTAGAATCGCCCGCCAAGGCCAAGACCATCACCAAATATCTGGGGAACGGCTATCAGGTAAAGGCGTCCATGGGACATCTGCGGGATCTGCCCAAAAAGGAGCTGGGCGTGGATGTGGAGCATCAGTTTCAAACCACCTATCTGCCCATCGACGGCAAGAGCAAGATCATCCATGAGCTGAAAGACGCCGCCGACGAGGCCGATTTCGTCTATCTGGCAACCGACCCTGACCGCGAGGGTGAAGCCATCTCCTGGCATTTGCAGCAGCTGCTGGAGCTGGAGGACGACAAGACCCAGCGCATCACCTTTAACGAGATCACCAAAAGCGCTGTCACCGAGGCAGTAAAGCATCCCCGGGACATCGATATGAATCTGGTGGATGCGCAGCAGGCCCGTCGCATTCTGGATCGCATCGTGGGCTACAAGCTTTCGCCCTTCCTGTGGCGAAAGGTGCGCACCGGGCTTTCGGCCGGCCGCGTGCAGAGCGTGGTCACCCGCATGGTGGTGGACCGGGAGCGGGAGATCCGCGCCTTTGTCCCCCAGGAATACTGGAGCATGGATGTGACCCTGCACCACGACGGCCGGGACTTCACCGCCCATTTCTTCGGCAATGAGCAGGGCAAGCAGGAGCTGCCCCAGCGGGAGAGCGTGGATCAGGTGCTGGCGGACATCGAGGGCCGGCCCTATACGGTCAAAAGCGTGAAAAATGCCCGCAAAAAGCGACAGCCCACCCCGCCATTCACCACCTCCACCCTGCAGCAGGAGGCCTCCCGCAAGCTGGGTATGACGGCAAAGCGCACCATGGCGGTGGCGCAGGAGCTGTATGAGGGCGTGGAGCTGGAGGGGCTTGGCCTCACCGGTCTTATCACCTATATGCGTACCGACTCACTGCGCATCGCCGACGAGGCCCTGGCGGCGGCCCGCAGCTTTATTTCCGGCCGCTTCGGCGAGGGCTTCTGCCCCGCAAAGGCACGGGTCTTTCACACCAAAAAGAACGCTCAGGACGCCCACGAGGCCATCCGCCCCGCCAACCCTGCCCTGGAGCCCGAGAGCCTGAAAAAAAGCCTGACCCAGGATCAGTACCGGCTGTATAAGCTGATCTGGTCCCGCTTCATTGCCTGTCAGATGGCCGAGGCTCAGCTGGATACCGTCTCGGTGGACATCGGCTGCAACGGCTGGATCTTCCGTGCCAGCGGCCAGAGCGTGGCCTTCCCCGGCTTTCTGGCTCTGTACGAGGAAAGCACCGACGACGCCCGGGAGGAGGCGGAGGAGCCGCCTCTGCCCAAGCTGACCGCCGGCGACAGCCCTGCCTTCCGCAAGGTGGATCCCCGCCAGCACTTCACCCAGCCCCCGGCCCGCTATACCGAGGCGTCCCTGATCAAGGCCATGGAGGAAAAGGGCGTTGGCCGCCCCAGCACCTATGCCCCCACCATTTCGGTGGTGCTGGATCGGGAGTATGTAGCCAAGGAGGGGCGCGCCCTCCGTCCCACCAATCTGGGCGAGGCCGTCACCGACCTGATGATCGACAAGTTTCACGACATCGTGGATGTACAGTTCACCTCCAATATGGAGGAGCAGCTGGACCTGGTGGAATCCGGCGAGGAGAATTACCGCCAGATCCTGCAAAACTTCTATGGCAATTTTGCCGCCGAGCTGGCCCAGGCGGAGATCGATCTGGACAAAAAGCGCATCAAGGTGCCCGACGAGGAGTCGGACGAGATCTGCGAGCTGTGCGGCAAGCGCATGGTCATCAAAAACGGCCGCTTTGGCAAATTCCTGGCCTGTCCCGGCTATCCGGAGTGCAAGAATACCAAGCCCATCACCCAGGATACCGGCGTCCCCTGCCCCAAGTGCGGCGCACGCCTGCTGAAAAAGAAGTCCAAGAGCGGCTATTATTATTACGGCTGTGAGCACAACCCGGAGTGCGATTTCATGACCTGGGATTCCCCCACCAAAAAGGTCTGTCCCCAGTGCGGCGGCGTGATCTATCGCCACTACACCAAGGAGGATAAGCGCTATCTGTGCCACAAGCCCGGCTGCGGCTGGTCAGAGGCCATCGCCACCCGTGCCAGGAAGGCCGCCGCCGAGGGAGAGGAGGCCCCGAAGAAGACCACCCGCGGCCGCAAAAAGGCCGAGGCACCGGCGGAGGAGGCCCCGAAGAAGACCACCCGCAGCCGCAAAAAGGCCGAACCGGCTGCCGCTGCTGCCGCCGAAAAGCCCAAGCGCACCACGCGGAAGAAGAAAACGGAGGCTGCCGAATGAATATGCCTGTTGTCACCGTTGTGGGAGCCGGTCTGGCCGGCTCCGAGGCCGCCTGGCAGCTGGCCCGCCGGGGCATCCCGGTGGCGCTGTGGGAGATGAAGCCGGGGGAGATGACCCCAGCCCATCATTCGGCGGATTTCGCCGAGCTGGTGTGCTCCAACTCCCTCCGGGGCGCGGGGCTTTCCACCGCACCGGGCCTGCTGAAGGAGGAGCTGCGCCGTGCGGGCTCACTGATCATGGAGGCCGCCGACGCCAACGCCGTTCCCGCCGGGGGCGCGCTGGCGGTGGATCGGGAGGCTTTTTCGGCCCATGTCACCCGACGCATCCGGTCCCATCCCCTGATCGAGGTGCATGAGGGCCGGGTGGATGAGATCCCCGCCGGCCCCTGCATCATGGCCACCGGCCCGCTGACCGAAGGGGTGCTGGCCGAAAAGATCGACGAGCTGTTCGGCGGTGAGCCCATGCATTTTTATGACGCCGCAGCCCCCATCGTCAGCTTTGCCAGCATCGATATGGAAAACGCCTACTTCGCCTCCCGCTATGGCAAGGGCACGGCAGATTACATCAACTGCCCCATGGATAAGGAGCAGTATCTGGCCTTTGTGGAGGCACTGAAAACCGCCCGGGAGGCCCCTGTCCACGGCTTCGAGGACAAGGCCGTGTTCGAGGGCTGTATGCCGGTGGAGGTCATGGCCCGCCGGGGAGAGGACACCCTGCGCTACGGCCCCATGAAGCCGGTGGGCCTTACCGATCCCCGCACCGGGGCGCGGCCCTATGCGGTGGTGCAGCTGCGGGCCGACAACGCCGAGGGCACGGCCTACAACATCGTGGGCTTCCAGACCCACCTGATGCACCCTGAGCAGAAGCGGGTCTTCGGTATGATCCCCGCGCTGAAAAACGCCGAGTATTACCGCTACGGCACCATGCACCGCAACAGCTTTATCCGCTCTCCCGGGCGGCTGGACCGGCATTACCGGGTCATCGGCAGGGAGGAGCTGTTTTTCGCCGGACAGATCACCGGCGTGGAGGGCTACATCGAGAGCACGGCCTCCGGCCTGTGCTGCGGGGTGAATATGGCCCGCCAGCTGCGGGGAAAGGAGCCCATCTCCTTCCCGCAGGAGACGGCGCTGGGGGCGCTGAGCCTGCATATCAGTCAGGATCCCGCTCTGCGCTTTGACCCCATGAACATCAACTTTGGCATCATCAAATCGCTGGACACCCGCATCCGCGGCAAGCAGGAGCGGTATGCCGCCACCTCCCAGCGGGCGCTGGCCGCTCTGGAGGAGCTGCGGGGACAGCTGGAGGAGGACATCACAGAATGAAGATCATCCTTGACGCCATGGGCGGCGATCACGCCCCCCAGGCCCCTGTGGAGGGGGCGGTGCTGGCGGCCGAAGCATACGGCTGTCAGATCATCCTGGTGGGCCAGCAGGAGGTGCTGGAGCCCCTGCTGGCCGGACGGGGCGGCGGCCGCATCACCATCCACCACGCCAGTGAGATCATCACCATGGAGGACAAATACTCCACCGCCTTCCGCCAGAAAAAGGATTCCAGCATGACGGTGGCCCTGAACCTGCTGAACAGCGGGGAAGGGGATGTGCTGCTGTCTGCCGGCTCCACCGGGGCGCTGCTCACCGGGGCGACCCTGCTGAGCAAGCGCATCCGGGGCATCCGCCGGGCGGCGCTGGGGGCGCCTCTGCCCCAGAAAAACGGCGGCTTCGCCCTGCTGATGGACAGCGGGGCCAACGCCGAGTGTACGCCGGAGCTCCTGCTGCAATTCGCCTTTATGGGCAGCCTGTTCATGCAGACCCAGCAGGGCATCCCGCACCCCCGGGTGGCCCTCATCAATAACGGCACCGAGGAGGGCAAGGGCGATCCCCTCCGGCACGAGACCTACGCCCTGCTGAAGCAGGCCCACGAAGCCGGGCGGCTGAACTTCGTCGGTAATATGGAGGGCCGGAATGTGCTGGCAGGGGAGACCGATGTGCTGGTGTGCGACGGCTTTACCGGCAATGTGATGATGAAGACCATCGAGGGCACCGCCGGCTTCCTGATGAAGGAGCTGAAGGAGCTGCTGTATGCCAGCCTGCCCGCAAAGCTGGCGGCGCTGGTGCTCAAGCCCGGACTGGCCCGGCTGAAGGGCAAGCTGGACTACAAGTCGGTGGGCGGCGCACCGCTGTTGGGCATCTCCCGTCCGGTGATCAAGGCCCACGGCTCCTCCGATGCCCGCGCCTTCTGCTCGGCGGTGGGTCAGGCCATCCGCTATGCGCAGGGGGGCTTTATCGGCCAGGTGGAGGAAAAGATCGAATTTATGACCCTCCCGCGGGAAAATACATAAAAATTTTACAGAAACGCCTTTACAACCACAAATCCCTTTGCTATAATCGGCAACGATAGGAATGATATCACTTCGGAGGGACTAACGATGGTTTTTGAAAAACTGAGCAAAATGATCGCCGAGCATTTCAGTATTGACGCCGATGACATCACCATGGACACCAGCTTCGTGGAGGATCTGAACGCCGATTCGATCGACATTATGGATCTGATGATGTCCGTGGAGGACGAGTTTGGCCTGGAGGAGGCCGAGGAATCCGCCCTGGAGGCCATCAAGACCGTAGGCGATGTGGTGGCCTATATCTCGGATCATATCTAAAATCAGGAACGGGACGGCCCTGTTGTGCCTACAGCAGGGCTCCCTTTTCTTTTGAGGGAGAGAAGCATGTCCGACTTTCAACATTATGAGTATACCTTTCAGAATCCGGCGCTGCTGCAAAATGCGCTGACCCACAGCTCCTATGCCAATGAAAACCGGGAAAAGGGCATCCGCAGCAACGAGCGTCTGGAATTTCTGGGGGACAGCGTTCTGGGGCTGATCTGCGCCCAGTACATCTATTCGGAATACCGCGCCCTGCCGGAGGGCGAGCTGACCAAGCTGCGGGCCGCCATCGTCTGCGAGGGCAGCCTGTATGAGTTTGCCTGCCGGATCGACCTGGGCTCCCGTCTGCTGCTGGGCCGGGGCGAGCGGGCCGGCGGCGGCAGCAGCCGTCCGTCGGTGCTGGCGGACGCGGTGGAGGCAGTGCTGGCCGCTATTTATCTGGACGGCGGCATGGAGGCGGCACGGGGCTTCATTCTGGATTTCATCAGGGCCAAGGCCGAGGAGGTGGTGAAAAACCACCGGGTCATGGATTACAAGACTACCCTGCAGGAGATCGTCCAGAAAAATCACGAGGAGGTGCTGTCCTACCGGCTGAAAAGCGAAAGCGGGCCGGATCACAACAAGCGCTTCGTCATGGAGGTGCTCATCAATTCCAATGTGCTGGCAGAGGGCGTGGGCCACAGCAAAAAACTGGCCGAACAGGCCGCCGCCAAGGCCGCGCTGGAGCTTATGGGCCAGTAAAACCAGCGAAAAGCCGCCTGTCCCCCTGCGGGACAGGCGGTTCAGCTTGTCAAAAAAACCAAAGCTGACGCTCTGGCAGCTTTGCTTACCAATTTGTTTTTGGCCGTGATCTGTGTGATCATGGTCAAAAACACCTCCACCGGGAGGAGACGGCCAATCACCGTCTCCTCCCGCTTTTTTCTGCCGGAAAACCTTGTGTTTCCTGCCGTTTTTTGATACAATAAAGCAGAATAGATTCTTATGCCCATTTGGCAGGAGAGGGTGCTTTTTTGTACTTAAAATCCATCGAAATTCAGGGCTTCAAATCCTTTCCGGATAAAACCGTCATGCAGTTCGGCCGTGGCGTCACCGCCATCGTCGGCCCCAATGGCAGCGGCAAATCCAACATCGTGGATGCCATCCGCTGGGTGCTGGGTGAGCAGAGCACCAAGACCCTCCGGGGCGGCAAGATGGAGGATGTGATCTTTGGCGGCACCGCCCGCCGCAATCCCATGGGCTTTTGCCAGGTCACGCTGGTGCTGGACAATGCCGACGGCGGTCTGCCGGTGGAGTTTGCCGAGGTGATGGTCACCCGCCGGTATTACCGCAGCGGTGAAAGCGAGTTTTACATCAACCGCAAGGCGGCGCGTCTGCGGGATATCCACGAGCTGTTTATGGACACCGGCCTGGGTCGGGACGGCTATTCGGTCATCGGACAGGGCCGCATCGATGAGATCCTGTCGGTCAAAAGCGCCGATCGGCGGGAGATCTTTGAGGAGGCCGCCGGCATCACCAAGTTCCGCTACCGCAAGGAGGAAAGCGAGCGCAAGCTGAACGCCTGCGAGGAAAATCTGGTGCGCATCCGGGATATCATCACCGAGCTGGAGACCCAGGTAGGCCCCCTGAAGGAGCAGGCCGAAAAGGCCAGGGCCTTCCTCATCTACCGCGATGAGCTGCGCCTGCTGGAGGTCAATGTCTGGCTGGACAGCCTGGATAAGCTGAAGGAGAGCCTGCACAAGGCCCAGACCGACTATCTCAACGCCGAGCGGATGCTGTCGGCCCGCAAGCGGGAGGCCGAGGAGCTTCAGACCCGGTCCAACGCCCTCACCGAGGAGCTGCATCAGAAGGATGCCGACGGCGAACGCGTCCGGGAGGAGCTGCGGGAGACCGAGGGCCGGGAGGCCGACATCCGGTCGCAGATCGCCGTCAGCCGGACACACATCCGCAATAATGAGGACAACATCGCCGCCAAACGGCAGGAGCTGACCCAGCAGCAGGGACAGGGCGAAAGCCTTGCGGAGCAGAAGCGGGCCAAGGAGCGACGCCTCACCGAGCTGGCCGGACAGACCGATGAGCTGGACAAGCAGCTGGAGCAGCTGCTGGAGCAGGTGCGTCAGGCGGCGGGCAGCGCCCGTGATCTGGGACAGCGGCTGGCCGCACTGGAGGCACAGGCCCGGCTGCATCAGGAGGCCGCCGGACAGGCCCGGGCACAGGTCTCGGCGCTGGAAAGCGGCGCGGAGGAGATCCTGGCCCGGGGCAAGACCATCGAAAACGAGCTGGCCGAGCTGGAGCGCCGTCTCACCGGCGAAAAGGAAAAGGCCCGGCAGCTGCGCCGGGACATCGAGGACAACGAGGATAAAAAGTCCTCTGCGGAAAATATGCTCCGCGGCTTTGCCCTGCGGGGCGAGGCGCGGAAGAAAAAGGCCGACGAGCTGGCGCAAAAGCTGGAGAAGGCCGTCCGCCAGAGCGAGCTCAAGACCCAGCGGCTGGAGCTGCTGCGGGCCATGGAGCGGGAATACGAGGGCTTCGGCCAGTCGGTGCGCCGGGTGATGCAGGCCGCCGGGCGGCGGGAGCTGTCGGGCATCCACGGCCCGGTTTCCAGCCTGATCTCCACTGATGACCGCTATTCGGTCGCCATCGAGATCGCCCTGGGCGCCTCCATGCAAAACATCGTCACCGATGACGAGCAGAGCGCAAAGGCCGCCATCGGCTTCCTTAAATCCCGGGATCTGGGCCGGGCCACCTTCCTGCCCATGACGGCGGTGAAGGAGCGCCGGGGCGCTTCCGAGGTGCGGGGTGACCGGGCGGGCTTTCTGGGCTGGGCCGACGGTCTGGTGCAGTATGCGCCGCAATACGCCCGGGTGATCCGCAGCCTGCTGTCCGGCACCGCCGTGGTGGACCATATCGACAGCGCCATCCGCATGGCCAGACAAAACGGCTATGGCTTCCGCATCGTCACGCTGGACGGACAGCTAATCAATCCCTCCGGTGCCATGACCGGCGGCAGCCTGAACAAAAATGTGGGCGTGCTCTCCCGCAAAAACGAGGTCGCCCGGCTGGAGGAGGAGACCCGCGCGCTGGCCCTCCGGCAGGAGGAGCTGGAGAGGGAGGTCAAAACCGCCCGGCAGGAGCTGGAAAGCGTGCAATATGAGTCTCAGGTAGCGCAGGAGGAGCTGCGTCAGGCGCAGGATGCCCTGCTGGAAGCCACTGCCTACCAGAAGCAGCACGCCGCTCTGATGGATACCCTGCGGCAGCGGGTGGAGGAGCTGGAGGAGGAGCGGGACGGCCAGACCGGCCGCATCGCCGGCATCCGCGCAAAAAAACAGACCCTGCTGGAGCAGGCAGAGCAGGAGCGCCGCCAGGCAGAAGCCCTCCGGCAGGAGGCTGAACAGCTGTCCGGCGGCCGCGCCGATGAGGAGAGCCGCGCCGATCAGCTGACCCGGCAGGTCACCGACCTGCGGGTGGCCATTGCGGAATGCCGCACCGAAAGCGACAGTACCCGCACCTCCATCGCCGAGCTGGAGGCTCTGATCCGCTCGGCGCAGGGCGAACTGCGCAGCAAGGGCGAGATCATTGAGGCGCTGAAGCAGCGCAATGAGGAACTGCGGGAGACCATCGGTCAGCAGGAGGCCATCGCTGCCCGGTATGCGCAGGAGGGACAGGAGAAAAAGGCCCGCCTGCAAGCCATCAACGAGGAAAAGCTCCGGCTGGAGGGCACCCGGCAGAAATGCGACCGGGACTTTAAACAGAAAAGCGACGAGCTCATCAATCTGGAGCGGGAGCGCGGCCGGCTGGAAAACAAAAAGACCCAGGCCGAGGCCGCCGAGGACAGCATTCTGGAAAAGCTGTGGGAAAGCTACGAGCTGACCCGCGTCACGGCGCAGGAGCTGCGGCAGGAGCTGGAAAGCCTGCCCCAGGCCAACCGCCGCATCGCCGAGCTGCGGGCCGCCATCAAAAAGCTGGGCTCCATCAATGTGGATTCCATCGAGGAATACGCAAAGGTCAGCGAGCGCTACGAGTTCATGGACGCCCAGCGCAGGGATCTGGAGACCGCCAAAACCGAGCTGCTGAAGATTATCGGCGACCTGACAAAGAGCATGAAGGATATCTTCGGCACCGAGTTCCGCAAGATCAACGAGACCTTCCGGCAGACCTTTGTGGAGATCTTCGGCGGCGGCAGCGCCTACCTCCGGCTGGAGGACGAAAGCGACCTGCTGAACTGCGGCATTGAGATCAAGGTGGAGCTGCCGGGCAAATCCATGCGGGCCATCTCCCTGCTGTCCGGCGGAGAAAAGGCCTTTGTGGCCATCGCGCTGTATTTCGCCATCATCAAGGTGCGGCCCACGCCCTTCTGCGTGCTGGACGAGATCGACGCTGCCCTGGACGATGTGAATGTGGGCCGCTACGCCGCCTATATGCGCACCCTGTGCAGCCGGACCCAGTTCATTATCATCACCCACCGCCGCGGAACCATGGAGGGGGCCGATATCCTCTATGGCGTCACCATGCAGGAGCAGGGCGTCACCAAGCTGCTGGCCCTGAACATCAACGAGGCGGAGGAACACATCCGTCAGCTGGAAACCTGACAGCTGTAAGCTGATCGCATAAGGAGGAACCCTGTTATGTCCTTTTTTGAAAAAATCAAAGCCGGTCTGAAAAAGACCAAGGAAAGCACCGCCGCCAACCTGAACGCGGTGTTCGCCACCTTCCGCACGGTGGACGAAGAGCTGCTGAGCGAGCTGGAGGACGCCCTCATCCTGGCGGACATCGGCGCGTATGTGGCAGCCGATGCCATCGAGGAGCTGCGCAGACAGTCCAAATTGCAGAATTTGCAGACCAGGGAGGCCGTCATGGAGTGTCTGGCGGGCATCCTGGCCGACAAAATGGCCCCCAACAACGGGCTGCAGCTGGAAAGCAAGCCCTCGGTCATCCTGATGGTGGGCGTCAACGGTGTAGGCAAGACTACCTCCATCGGCAAGATCGGCGCCAAACTCACCGCCCAGGGGAAGAAGGTGCTGTTTGCCGCAGGCGATACCTTCCGCGCGGCGGCCGCCGACCAGCTGTCCATCTGGGCCCAGCGGGCCGGGGCGGGCATCGTCCGTCACGCCGAGGGAGCCGACCCCAGCGCCGTCATCTTTGATGCCATCACCGCCGCAAAGGCCCGCGGCTGCGACGTGGTGATCTGCGATACCGCCGGCCGCCTGCACAACAAGCAGAACCTGATGAACGAGCTGGAAAAGATGCGCCGGGTCATCGATCGGGAGCTGCCGGATGCCAGCGTAGAGACCCTTCTGGTGCTGGATGCCACCACCGGGCAAAACGCCATCTCCCAGGCCGAGGGCTTCAACAGCGTCACCGCGCTGACCGGCCTGGTGATCACCAAGCTGGATGGCACCGCCAAGGGCGGTATCGCCATCCATGTCAGCTCTACCATGCAGGTGCCGGTCAAGTTCATCGGCGTGGGCGAGCAGGTGGACGATCTGCTGGAGTTCGACGCGCTGGACTTCACCCGCGCGTTTTTCGATCAGAAGGAGGAAGACTGATATGGTGCGTCATGACGGAAGAAAGCCCGGCGAGCTTCGAAAGGTGACCATCGAGCCGGATTATATCCTGTATCCGGAGGGCAGCGTGCTGATCTCCTGCGGCAATACAAAGGTCATCTGCAATGCCACCGTGGAGGATCATGTGCCGCCCTTTTTGAAGGGCCAGGGCAGGGGCTGGGTCACGGCGGAGTATAATATGCTGCCCCGTGCCACTGCCACCCGCACCCCCCGGGACATTAGCAAGCTGAAGCTCAACGGCCGCGCGGCAGAGATCCAGCGGCTCATCGGCCGGGCGCTGCGCTCGGTGGTGGATCTGGAGGCCCTGGGCGAGCGCTGCATCACCATCGACTGCGATGTGATCCAGGCCGACGGCGGTACCCGCTGCGCCTCCATCACCGGGGCCTTCTGCGCTCTGGTGCTGGCGCTGGACAAGCTGAAGCGGGAGGGCGTGCTGGCCACCATGCCTCTGTATTCCTATGTGGCCGCTGTCAGCGTGGGCATTGTCAGCGATATGGCGGTCTGCGACCTGGACTATGTGGAGGACAGCGGCGGCGAGGTGGACTTCAACTTCGTCATGGATGACGAGGGCAACATCATCGAGCTGCAGGGCACCGGCGAGGAGCGCCCCTTCAGCAAAAAGGAGCTGGATGAGATGTATCTGCTGGCGCAGAACGGCATCCGCCAGCTGGTGGCGGCCCAGAGGGCCGCCGTGGGACACCTGTTCCGGTGAGAGGAGAGCAAGCCATGCAGACCTATGTGATCGCAACCAACAACCCCCACAAGCTGGCCGAGATCCGGGCCATCCTGGAAAATGACAGCCGCCGCTTCCTGTCCATGGCGGAGGCCGGCATCCACACCGACCCGGAGGAGAACGGCACGACCTTCGAGGAAAATGCCCTCATCAAGGCCCGGGCGGCCTGCCTGGCCTCCGGCCTGCCCGCTCTGGCCGATGACTCCGGTCTGGAGGTGGACGCGCTGGACGGCGCGCCGGGCATCCGATCGGCCCGCTACTGCCAGGGCTCCGATCAGGATCGGGTGGATTTCCTGCTGAAAAATCTGGCCGCCGTGCCGACGGCGCAGCGGGGGGCGCAGTTCGTCTCTGCCATCGCCTGTGTGTATCCCGATGGCACCGAGTTTGCCCTGCGGGGCATCTGTCGGGGCGAGATCCTCACCGAAAAACACGGCGAAGGCGGCTTCGGCTACGACCCGGTGTTTTATGTCCCGGCGGAGGGGCAGACCTTTGCCTCCATGCCGCAGGAGCGGAAAAACGCCATCTCCCACCGGGCGCATTCCCTGCGTCTGGTGCGGGAGGAACTGGAAAAACGGGGCCTGTGAGCCCAAGATCATCACGAAAACGAGGAAAATGATTATGTTGACAAGCAAACAGCGGGCCTATCTCCGCGGCCTGGCCAATACCATCCCCGCCACCCAGCAGATCGGCAAGGAGGGCGTCACCGAAAGCGTGGCCCAGCAGCTGGAAATGGAGCTCAAGGCCCGGGAACTGGTAAAGATCAAGGTGCTGGAGACCGCCATGCTCACCGCGCGGGAGGCCAGTGAGCTTTTGTGCGAGGCCACCGGCGCGCAGCCGGTGCAGTGCATCGGCGCCAAGCTGGTGCTGTATAAGCCCAATCCGGAAAAGCCTGGCATTGTGCTTCCCAGGGAGAAATAAATGCGGCTGGCGGTTTACGGCGGCACCTTTAACCCCATCCATCTGGGGCATATGAACGCCGCCCGTGCGGCGGTGTCGGCGCTGGCGCTGGACCGTCTGCTGCTGATGCCCGCCGGGCAGCCTCCCCACAAGCCCCTGCCCCTCGGCTCTCCCACGCCGGAGATGCGGCTGGATATGTGCGCCCTGGCGGCCCGGTCGCTGGAGCGGGTGGAGGCCTGCGGGCTGGAGCTGGAGCGCCGCGGCCCCAGCTATACGGTGGACACCCTGCGGGCGGTCAAGGCCCGGTATCCGGGGGCACAGCTATGGCTGGTGCTGGGCACCGATATGCTGCTTTCCTTTGACCGCTGGCGACAGCCGGAGGAGATCCTGTCGCTGTGCCGCCTGGCGGTGGTGGCCCGGGACGAGGGCGACCGCGCCCGCATCCGGGAGCAGGCCCTGCGGCTGGAGGGCAGACTGGGGGCTTCGGTGGATGTGATCCACTGCCCGGCCCTCCCCATGAGCTCCACCCAGGTGCGGGAGAGCCTTTCGCCCGCGCTGCTGGATCCCGCCGTGCTGGATTACATCCGGCAGCACCGGCTCTATCTGCCTTCGCCGGAGGCCCTGCGGGCGGCGGTGGAGGCGCGGGTGTCCCCAAAGCGGATGGCCCATATTCTGGGCTGTGAGCGGCTGTCGGTGCAGCTGGCCGCCCGATATGGCGTGCCGGAGTACGACGCCCGGGCGGCGGCCATCCTCCACGACTGCACCAAGGCCCTCAGCGAAAAAGAGCAGTTGACCTTGTGCGAAAAGTGGCATATAATAACAGATTATGGAGAGAAGGACTTTGCGGCGCTGATCCATGCTGACACCGGGGCAGAGACCGCCCGGCGGGAATTCCATATGCCGCCGGACATCGTGGAGGCCATCCGGACCCACACCACCGGCGCGGAGCCCATGACTACCCTGCAAAAGCTCCTGTATGTGGCCGATATGTGCGAGGAAACCCGCGTCTGGCCCGGCGCACAGGCCCTGCGGGCGCTGGCCCTGTCCGATCTGGAGGCGGCCGTCACCGCCGCCATGGAGCAGACGGTGGCCTTTGTCCGGCAGCGGGGGGCCGAGCCCTATTACAAAACTCTGGTCTCTTTGAGACTTCGAAAAGCGGAGGAAAAGCTATGAGCGACAGCAAACAACTGATGGAAGCGATCGTCCGGATCGCCGACAGCAAAAAGGCACGGGACATCGTGGTGCTGCAGGTAGATGACAAGACCACGCTGACCGATTACTTTGTCATTATGACCGGTACCTCCAATACCCACATCCGCGCCCTGGGCGATGAGATCGAGGTGAAGGTAAAGGAGCAGCTGGAGATCCTGCCCCATCATCACGAGGGGGTCAACTCCAACTGGGTGCTGGTGGATTATACCGGCGTGGTGGTAAACATCTTCCAGCAGGAGGCCCGGGAGCTTTATGCGCTGGAGCGCCTGTGGGGCGACGGCACCCGCATCGATCTGACCGATCTCGTTGTGAAAGAGGACTGAGACTATGAATTACGATTACGCGAAAATCGAAGCCAAATGGCAGAGCTACTGGGCGGAGCATCAGACCTTCCGCACCGATGTGTGGGATTTCTCCAAGCCCAAATACTATGTGCTGGATATGTTCCCCTATCCCTCCGGCGTGGGCCTGCACGCCGGCCACCCCGAGGGCTACACCGCCACCGACATCATGTCCCGCATGAAGCGGATGCAGGGCTACAATGTCCTCCATCCCATGGGCTATGATTCCTTCGGCCTGCCCGCCGAGCAGTATGCCGTCAGCACCGGCAACCATCCCAACGGCTTTACCCAGAAAAATATCGAGACCTTCTCCAAGCAGCTGAAGGAGCTGGGCTTTGACTATGACTGGTCCAAGATGATCGCCACCTCCGATCCATCCTTCTACAAGTGGACCCAGTGGATCTTCAAAAAACTGTACGAGGCGGGTTACGCCAAGCGCATCGAGATGCCGGTGAACTGGTGCGAGGAGTTGGGCACCGTGCTGTCCAATGACGAGGTTATCGACGGCAAATCCGAGCGCGGCGGCTTCCCGGTGGAAAAGCGCATGATGATGCAGTGGGTCATCGACCAGCCCGCCTTTGCTGAAAAGCTGCTGGAGGGACTGAACGAGGTGGACTGGCCCACCTCCACCAAGGAGATCCAGCGCAACTGGATCGGCAAATCCACCGGTGTGGAGGTGGACTTCCAGCTGGTGGGCGGCGGCAGCTTCTCCATCTATACCACCTGTATCGAGACCATCTACGGCATTACCTTTATGGTGCTGGCCCCCGATGGAAAGATCACCCAGTCCCTGCTGGACCGGGTGGAAAATCGGGACGAGGTGCAGGCCTATATCGATGCAACGCTGAAAAAGAGCGATATGGATCGCACCGAGCTGAACAAGACCAAATCCGGCTGCCCGCTGAAGGGCGTTTACGCCATCAACCCGGTGAACGGCAAGCAGGTGCCGGTGTTTATCGGCGATTTCGTGTTGGCCAATTACGGCACCGGCGCGGTGATGGCCGTCCCCAGCCACGACCAGCGCGACTTTGAGTATGCACAGGTGCATGGGATCCCCATGCTCAAGGTCATCGAGGGCCGGGATGTGTCCGAATGCGCCTTTGAAAAGCAGGATTACCTGGGCAAGGGCTGCAAGCTGATCAACTCCGAGGAGTTCACCGGCCTGACGGTGGAGGAGGCCAAGGAGGCCATTACCGTCAAGCTGGAAAAGCAGGGCGTCGCCCGGCGGAAGGTGAATTACCACTTCCGTGAGTGGATTTTTGCCCGGCAGCGGTACTGGGGCGAGCCGGTGCCCTGCGTTTACACCGAGGACGGCAAGACCTGGTTCCTCCCCGACGAGGAGCTGCCCCTGATCCTCCCCGAGCTGGAGGATTATAAGGGCAAGGGCGGCAAGGCCCCGCTGGAGAATGCCGAGGAGTGGAAGCACTACGACAAAAACGGCGTCTGTGGCCTGCGCGAGACCTCGACCATGCCCGGCTCCGCCGGCTCCTCCTGGTACTATATGCGCTATATCGATCCCAACAACGACAAGGCGCTGTGCGACCCCGCGCTGCTGAAGCACTGGCTGCCGGTGGATCTGTATGTGGGCGGCCCGGAGCACGCCGTGGGCCATCTAATGTATTCCCGCATCTGGAACCGCTTCCTGTATGATAACGGCATCTCTCCCGTAAAGGAGCCCTTCAAAAAGCTGGTGCATCAGGGCATGATCCTGGGCGAAAACGGCATCAAGATGGGCAAGCGGTTCCCGGAATTCGTGGTCAATCCCAGCG
>CAZYAD010000020.1:17348-24234 GCA_964646225.1 uncultured Oscillospiraceae bacterium | reverse complement strand
CTTTTTCTTTTGGCGAGGGTTCGAACCCGCGGCGGCCTGGGCCGCCTGACGGTACACGGCAGCGGCGGCATATCCGGACGGGCTGGTGAAACAGAAAAAGGCTCCCGTATGCAGTCGGCACATGGGAGCCTTGCAGGCATTGCAGCGGAGCTTGATCGGGGCATCGCGGCCGGCGGACGGCGCGTTTACTCCAGCGACAGAGAGGCCGCCAGCAGGCGGCGGGTATAGGGGTGCCGGGGATGGTCGAACACCTCGTCCACCGTCCCCTCCTCCACGATCTCTCCATGGTACAGCACGGCCACCCGGTCGCACAGCTGGGAAACCACCGCCAGATCATGGGAGATGAACAGATAGGAAAGCCCCAGCTGCTCCTTCAGATCGGCCAGCAGCTCCAGGATCTGGGCTTGCAGCGTCACATCCAGCGCGGACACCGGCTCGTCCAGCACCAGAAATTTGCTTCCCTGCATCAGGGCGGCGGCGATGGCCACCCGCTGCCGCTGGCCGCCCGAAAGCTGGGCGGGGCGGCGGTCGTAATGCTCGGGCTCCAGATGCACCAGCGCCAGCATTTCCAGCACCCGGCGGCGGCGCTCCGCCTTGTCCCGGACGCCGATGGCCCGCAGGGGCTCCTCCAGGATCCACCCCACCGTTTTGGCGGGGTTCAGGGAGCCGTAGGGGTCCTGAAACACCATCTGGGGACGGCTGCTGCGGAGGATCAGCTGGCCCTCGGTATCGGTGACGATGCCCAGGATACATTTTGCCAGGGTGGATTTTCCCGAGCCGGACTCCCCCACCAGCCCCAGCACCTGCCCGGCCTCCAGCGACAGGGAGATGTTTTTCAGATATTTCAGCCGCCTCCGGCCCTTTCCGTAATAAGCGGAAAGATCGTTCAGCTCCAGAATGGGCTCAGACATGGACCGTCCCTCCCTTCGGCTTTTTCCGGGTGGGACGGGCGGCGATCAGCCGCCGGGTATAGTCCTCCCGCGGGTGGAAAAACACCTGCTCCGCCGTGCCCTCCTCCACGATGCGGCCCTTCTGCATGACGGCCACCCGCTGGCACAGGTGCCTCACCACCCCCAAGTCATGGGAGATGAATAGAATGGAGGTGCCCTCGGTGCGGTTGATCTCCCGTAGGGTATGCAGGATCTCGGCCTGGATGGTCACATCCAGCGCGGTGGTGGGCTCGTCGGCGATGAGCAGCTGGGGCCGCAGCACGATGGCCGAGGCGATCATCACCCGCTGCCGCATCCCGCCGGAAAGCTCGTGGGGGTACTGCTCGTACAGCGCCTCCACCTGCTCCAGTCCGGCCAGCGACATGGCCTCCAGCGCGCGGGCGCGGCGCTCGCCCCGGGAAAGGTCGGTGTGGATGCGCAGGGATTCCTCCACCTGCTTGCCGATCTTCATGGTGGGGTTCAGGGAGGTCATGGGCTCCTGAAAGATGATGGACAGCTCATCCCCCTGATAACGGCGCAGCTCCTCCCGGCTCATGGTCAGCAGGTCCACCCCGTCAAACAGCGCCCGGCCGGACACCGTCACATCCGAGCGCTTCAGCAGACCCATCAGGGCGTGGGCCGTCATGGATTTTCCCGAGCCGGACTCCCCCACGATGCCCACGATCTCGCCCTTATCCAGTTCCAGGCTGACATCGTGTACCGCGGAGAAATCCGCCTCCCGGTCGTGAAAGACCACCGAAAGATGTTCGATTTGCAGCAGCATGGCTCATTCCACCCTTTCCCGGAGGCCTTCGCCCAGCATTCCCACGCCCAGAATGATGAAAATGACCACCAGCGCGGGGAACACGGTACACCACGGCGCGGTAAATAAAATGCTCTGTCCCTCGCTGAGCATCCGCCCCAGGCTGGCGTCCGCCGGGCCTACGCCGATGCCCAGAAAGCTCATGGACGCCTCGGACAGCACGGCATTGTTGAAGCCGATGGTCAGGCCGGACAGCAGCACCGGCCAGGTGTTGGGCAAAATGTGGACGAACAGGATGCGGAAGGGCGAGACACCCATCAGCCGGGCCGCCCGGACAAAATCCCGGTCCCGGTATTTCAGATATTCGCCCCGCACCATTCGTGCGAAGCTGGGGATGAACAGAATGCCCAGCGCCGCCACCACATTCCAGGTGCCGGGGCCGGTGACGGCGATGATGACCATGGCCAGCAAAATACTGGGGAAGGCGGTGATGGCATCGCAGATACGCATGACCACGGCGTCCAGCAGGCCGCCGTAATAGCCGCACAGTGCCCCCAGCACCAGCCCGAAGACAAAGCCCACGGCCAGCACGGCCAGCGCGATGAGCAGGGTGGTGGAGGCGCCGTCCAGCGTGCGGGAAAACACATCCCGGCCAAGATGATCGCAGCCGAAGGGATGGGACAGCGAGGGGGGCGCCAGCTTGTCCGCACCGCTGAGTCGGGCGGGGTCATGAGGCGTCCAGAACAGACCCAGGGCCATATACAGCAGCATCACGCCGCTGAGGATCAGGCCCAGGGTCAGATACCAGTTGCGTTTTTTCACAGGCTCACCTTCCCTTCAGCCGGGGATCCATGATCCGGTTCAGGCCATCGGCCAGATAATTGCACAGCACCACCACAAAGGCCACCACCAGAATGATGGCCTGTACCACCGGGTAATCCCGGTTGTTGATGGAGGAGATCAGCAGCTGCCCCAGGCCGGGGATGGCAAACACCCGCTCTACCACGATGGAGCCGGCCACCAGCTCGGCCACGGTGGTGGCAAGGAAGGTCACCACCGGCAGCAGGGCGTTGCGCAGCACATGACGCCACAGGGCAGAGGCGCGGCTGTTGCCCTTGGAATAGGCGGTGCGGATATAATCGGCCTTCAGCTCGCTGAGCACCGAGCCCCGGAGCATCTTGACCGTCATGGCGCTTTTTGGCAGGGCGACCGCCAGTGAGGGAAAGAGCATGAACCACAGATAAGCGCCCAGCCCCTCCTGCGGGGAGACATAAGCTCCCGGGCGGAAGACCTTCAGCACCAGGCCGAAGAAAAACACCAGGCCGATGCCCAGCACAAAATTGGGTACCGACATCAGCAGCTGATTGACCACGGTGAGCACCCGGTCCACGGCGCTGCCGGCATAACGGGCGGCCAGCAGCCCCAGGGGGATGGCCAGCAGCAGGATCAGCAGCAGGGAAAGCAGGGCCAGCGTCACCGTGGGCAGCACACAGGGAGCCAGCAGCTGCGCTACCGGCAGGTCAAAATTATAGGAAATGCCCAAGTCGCCCCGGACAAAATCGGTGAGCCAGCTCCAGTACCGCAGGGGCAGGGGTTGATCCAGTCCCAGCCGGGCCCGGAGGGCGGCCACCTGCGCCTCGGTGGCGTTCAGGCCCAGGATCGCGTCGGTGGGGTCGCCGGGGATGATGGAAAAGGCCACAAAGGCCAGCACCGTCACCAGCAGCAGCGTTACCACCAGCAGCAAAAGCCGCTTGCACAGCTGTTTCAGCATAGCGGGATCTCTCTCTTTCCGAAAGGGGGCCTGCCGCACCGTCGGCAGCAGGCCCCACAGGGTTCAGTTCTGAAAATAAATGGTGGACATATCCAGCACATAGGTGGCATAGAAGGTCATACCCTCCAGCCCGGGGCGAAGCACCGTCAGATCGCACAGATCCTGCAGCCACAGGCTGGCCGCCTGCTCGCTGAGGATCTCCTGCGCCCGCTGATACAGCGCCACCTGCTGCTCCGGCTCCATGGTCACGGCAGCCTGAGCCACCACCCGGTCAAACTCCTCGTCCGAGAAGCTGATGAAATTCTTGCCATGGCCGGTGGTATACCGCTCCAGCATCTCCCGGGCGGTCATGTCGCTGGCGGCAATACCGGAAACCGTTGCCTGATAATTCCGGCCCTTGTATACATCCTGCACCCAGCTCTCCCAGGAAATCTCCTGCACCTGGGCGTTGATGCCCACGGCGGCCAGCTGCTGGGACAGCACCAGACCGGTGTCCACATGCTGCTCATAGTTGCCGGGGACGGCGATGGTCATGTCAAAGCCGTCGGGATATCCGGCGTCGGCCAGCAGCTGCCGGGCCTTTGTCAGATTCTGCTGATAGGCTTCGGCAAGCTCGGGCAGGAAGTATTTTGTAAACGCCGGATACATGCTTGTGCCGGTGGCAACACCGGCGCCGTCGCAGACAAAATCGATAATCTCCGGCACATTGATGGCATAATACATGGCCTGCCGCACCCGCACATCGTCAAAGGGCGGAACGGCGTTGTTCAGGTACAGGGCCTGCACCAGCTTCATGGTGTCCTTCAAAACGGTGAACTCCCCCTCTACCTGAGAGGCGACGGAGTTGGGCAGATGGATGACCATATCCAGCGTGCCGCCCTTGAGGCCCAGCACCAGCGTGTTCACATCGGTGATGATCTTGAAGGTGACCCGTTCCAGCCGGGGCAGCCCGCCCCAGTAGCCCGCATACCGCACCATCTCCATGGTGCTCTGAGGAGCATAGGAGACAAAGGCAAAGGGCCCGGTGCCCACCGGAGAGGCGGCCTGGCTTTCGCCGGAGCCGGCGGGGATGATGGCGGCGGTCAGGGTGTTGAGGAACTCCAGGCTGGGTGCCTTCAGCTCCACCACGATCCGGCCCTCCTCATCGGCAAAGGCCCGGCTGAAATTGGAAAACGCCGGGATCAGAGGAGCTCCATTGTTCTCCGAACCGGCGCAGCGTTCCAGGGAATACAGGACATCCTCCGCCGTGACGGCTGCTCCGTTGTGGAAGGTGACTCCCTCCCGCAGGGTAAAGGTGTAGCGGGTGCCATCCTCTGACAGCGCATAGTCACTGGCCACGGCGGGAATCACGCCGCCGTCGGGGCTGGCCTTCATCAGGCCCTCGAAGAGATTGAACAGCACCTCGCCCGTTCCGGCGTTGACCGCCTTGTGGGGATCCAGACTGTCCAGATCCTGCATGATACCGACCGTGACTGAGCTTCTGTCGGATAGCTCGTCCGAATCTGCAGACGACTGCCCATCCCCATTGGAGCCTGTATCTCCCGTGCAGGCGCACAGTGAGATCAGGAGCAGGGTGGCAGTCAGCAGAGAAAGGACCCGCTTAAAAAGCTTGGGCATACGATTCTTCCTTTCTGTTTTCTGCGTTTCTCATTGATTTCTGTTGGATCGTTCACCTTTGACTGCTTTTTATCAAAGGCACCCTCATTGTAGCACAGTTCCGCAAAAATGCAAGCAAAATCCCTGTAAATTCCGGCGCGGCGCGGCCTTTCTGCGCTTTTTCTCCGCCGTCGAGGGGCGGGATTGACCGCAGGGCCGTTTTCGTGCTATGATAAGGACAGACACACCGGAAAAGGAGGCGCACGCTGTGGCCCGCGACCTGAGCCGGCTCTCCCCCGCCCAGCGGGTGGAGCGCTCCATACAGAAAAAATACCGGGACACCCTCTGGGGCCCGTTTATTGCCGGCATCCGGGATTACCGGCTGCTTTCCCCGGGAGACCGGGTGTGCGTCTGCATCTCCGGCGGCAAGGATTCCATGCTGCTGGCCAAGCTGATGCAGCTGTTGCAGCGGCGGTCGGATTTCCCCTTCGAGGTGCGGTATCTGGTGATGGATCCGGGCTACACGCCGGAAAACCGCCAGCGCATCCTGGACAACGCCGCCCTTCTGGGGCTGGAGGTGACCATCCGGGACAGCCAGATCTTCCGCGCTGTTTCCGGTGTGGAACGGAACCCCTGCTACCTGTGCGCCCGGATGCGCCGGGGCTATCTGTACAAATTCGCCCGGGAGCTGGGCTGCAACAAGATCGCCCTGGGCCACCATTTCAGCGATGTGGTGGAGACCACCCTGATGGGGCTGCTTTACGGGGCGCAGTTCCAGACCATGATGCCCAAGCTCCACAGCAAAAACTATCCCGGCATGGAGCTGATCCGCCCCATGTACCGCGTTCACGAGGAGGACATCCTCTCCTGGGCCAGGTGCAACGGGCTGACCTTTCTCCAGTGCGCCTGTCGCTTCACCGAGCAGAGCGAGACTGCCGGACGGGAAAGCCTTTCCAAGCGAAAGGAGACCAAGGCTCTTTTGCAGGAGCTGAGAAAGACCAATCCCGATGTGGAAAAGCACATCTTTGCCGCCATCCACAGCGTCAATCTGGATACCCTCCCCGGCTGGAAGCGGGGCGGCGAGGCCCACAGCTTTCTGGAGGGGTACGATGCCCGCGGAGCCGCAGCCCTGCCGGAAGACGACGGCTGGGAGGTCTGAGGGCGGTCAGTTACGGGAGCACTTTTCGGCGTCGATGGCCAGCACCACCATCAGGGCAAACAGGGCGTCCCGGGGATCGGCCACATCGATGGTATAGGTATCTGTCCAGTTCCACAGCTCCTTGGAGATGGTGGCCACCGGCGCCCCTCGGTCATCTGTGATCCGATAGTCCCATTCCAGGAATTGTCCCTCCACCTGCCAGCCGTTGAAATCCAGCGAAAAGGCGGGATGGAACAGAGTGAACTCCTTGGTGATGGTACCCACCGGCTCCTCCTCCAGATAGAGCTGGAATCTGGGCAGGAAGGTCAGCACCTGCTGCTTCACCGTGGCAATGTGCCGCCCCTGGGGGTTGAGGATATGCAGAGTGTGGCCCCAGCTGAGCCGACCCTCTACGGTATACAGCACGCCGCCGTTTTCGTCATAGATATCATAGCTGTCAAACCAGGAAAACATCCGCTGCTTAAACAGCATTTTCATACAAAAGCACCTCGTTTCAAAGCTCCAGACTGCCCGCCCGGGGAAAGGACACCGGCCCGTCCAGGATCAGCGCGGAAAGGCGGCCCTCCCGCAGGGTGGCCTCGGCCTTCAGGCTGCCGCCGGGCTGTGCCAGCTCCAGCGAAAGGCTCCGTCCCTGCGCCAGCGCCCGGGCGGCGGCCACCGCACAGGTG
>CAZYAD010000020.1:7806-17248 GCA_964646225.1 uncultured Oscillospiraceae bacterium | reverse complement strand
CAGCGAAAGGCTCCGTCCCTGCGCCAGCGCCCGGGCGGCGGCCACCGCACAGGTGTGGCCCCAGCTGAGCCGACCCTCTACGGTATACAGCACGCCGCCGTTTTCGTCATAGATATCATAGCTGTCAAACCAGGAAAACATCCGCTGCTTAAACAGCATTTTCATACAAAAGCACCTCGTTTCAAAGCTCCAGACTGCCCGCCCGGGGAAAGGACACCGGCCCGTCCAGGATCAGCGCGGAAAGGCGGCCCTCCCGCAGGGTGGCCTCGGCCTTCAGGCTGCCGCCGGGCTGTGCCAGCTCCAGCGAAAGGCTCCGTCCCTGCGCCAGCGCCCGGGCGGCGGCCACCGCACAGGTGCCGGAGGCGCAGGAGCTCTCCCACACCGCCGTGCCGGTCTCACGGACATAGACCAGCGGCCGCATCCGCTCCCCCTGCAAATACAGCAGGCCAAAGCATTCTCTTCCGGCACCCAGCTGCGAAAGCAGGGCGTCTGCCGCCTCCCGGTCTCCCGGCAGGGGCTCCCGCCCTTCCAGCAGCAGGTGGCTGATGCCCGGATATTCCACCAGGGTACAGCTGCCCAGGGGACCTTCCTCCAGCGGCAGCACCCGCCGGGGCAGCGGCATCCCGATGGCCGCCGACAGCACGCCGTCCTGCCCCCGTATCAGCACCGAAAGCGGCTCCGGTGCACCCGAGACCTGCACCGTCTGGCGCAGCTCTCCGGAAAAGGGCCGCAGGGTGCGGCCGTCGCCGGTGTGCAGCCCCTGCCACAGGGCAAAGCTCCGGCTGGCGTTGCCGCAGAACTCGCCCCCCATCATGTCCATCCGGCCTTCGTGGACAAAGGCCACCTGCTCGGCTCCCAGCGCCTCCATCACCCGCCGGGCCGCCGCGCCATACCGGGATCGTGGTACGGGCGAGAGGACAAGGGCCGTGGTATTACCGCTGGGATCGGCCAGAATATAGCAAAGCTCCATGGGAAGATCACCTGTCTGTCTGCTGATTTTCCTTTAGTATAGCAAAGCGACCGGCGGAACGCAACCGTCCGGCGCAAAAATGACCGGATAATTTTACGGAGGTAACGATTATGGAACAGGCAAACGCACTGGCGCGGGAGCTGCTGGAGTTCATCCGCCGCAGCCCCAGCTGCTATCATGTCACGGAAAACTTCGCGGAGATGCTGGAAAAGCAGGGCTACACCCGGCTGCAGGAGGAGGATCGCTGGCAGCTGTCCCCCGGTGGAAAGCACTATGTGGTGCGCAACGGCTCCTCCCTCATTGCCTTCCGCGTGCCCCGGGCCCTCACCGGCGGTTTTGCCATGGCGGCGGCCCACAGCGACAGCCCCACCTTTAAGATCAAGGAGAACCCGGAGCATCCCGCGGCGGGGCATTACATCCAGCTGAACACCGAAAAATACGGCGGGATGATCATGTCCACCTGGCTGGATCGTCCCCTGTCGGTGGCCGGGCGGGTACTGACCGAGGAAAACGGCCGGATGGTCAACCGGACGGTGGATGTTGACCGGGATCTGCTGGTGATCCCCAGCGTGGCCATCCACATGAACCGCAACGCCAACGACGGCATGAAATATCAGGCCAATGTGGACACCTACCCCCTCTTTGGCGACGAGGCGTCGGCGGGTGGCTTTCTGTCGCTGGTGGCCGAAAGTGCCGGGGTGGCGAAGGAGGCCATTCTGGGTCACGACCTGTTCCTCTATTGCCGCCAGAAGGGCACCCTGCTGGGCGACAGGGAGCAGTTTCTGCATTCCGGCAAGCTGGACGATCTGGAGTGCGCCTGGAGCCTGATGCGGGGCTTCCTGTCCGCCGGGGAAAGCGGCAGTCTGCCGGTGTGCTGCGTCTTTGACAACGAGGAGGTGGGCAGTGAGACCAAGCAGGGCGCCGCCTCCACCTTCCTGCGGGATACTCTGCGGCGCATCGTGCTGGCTCTTGGCGGCGACGAGCAGCAGCTGCTGGCCATGCTGGCAAAGAGTTTTCTGGTGTCGGCGGACAACGCCCACGCCCGCCATCCCAACCATCCGGAATATGCCGATGGCGACAATACCCCCTTCATGAACCGGGGCATCGTCATCAAATACAACGCCAACCAGCGCTATGCCACCGACGGCGTCAGCGCCGCCATCTTCCGCGCCGTCTGCCGCAGGGCCGGTGTGGAGACCCAGGTCTATGCCAACCGCTCCGATCTGCCCGGCGGCGGCACCCTTGGCAGCATCGCCAACACCCATGTGCCGGTGAGCACGGTGGATATCGGTCTGGCCCAGCTGGCCATGCATTCGGTGACAGAGACCGCCGGTGTGAACGATCTGGAGAGCCTGTGCCGCGCCATGGAGACCTATTTCGGCGCGGACATCACCCGTGAAAACGGGGAATACCGGCTGTAAGCCGCCGGAGGAGGAACGCGGAATGGTGCTGTTTGGCATTGATCTGGCAGAGGAATACCGGGAATGCTTCGCCGGACGGGTGGCACTGGTCACCACCCCCTCCGGACGGACGGCGGACAACCGCAGCTCCATCGACCGGCTGCGGGAGGTCTGTGACCTGCGGCTGCTGCTGGCCCCCGAGCACGGCGTCCGGGGAGACAAGGGCGCAGGCGAGCTGTTTGAAGACTGCGTGGACGCCCCCTCCGGGCTGCCCATGCTCAGCCTGTACCGTCGGGGCGGCAGGGGGCTTTCTCCCGAGTCGCTGGAGCGGTTTGACACGCTGGTATACGACATTCAGGATGTGGGATGCCGCTACTACACCTTTATCTCCACCCTGAAGCAGGTGATGGCCGACTGTACCGCCGCCGGAAAGCGGCTGGTGGTGCTGGATCGGGGCAATCCCCTGGGCGGCACGGTGGAGGGTACCCTTCTGCAGGAGGACTACAGCAGCTTTGTGGGCTGCTGGTCCATGCCCCAGCGCTACGGCCTGACCTGCGGCGAGTTTGCCCGGATGGTCAACGGCGAGCTGGCGCTGCACTGCGACCTGCATATCGTCCCCTGCCGGGGGCTGCGCCGGGACATGACCTTCCGGGACTGGGGCCGCCTTTGGGTGATGCCCAGTCTGGCCATTCCCCGGTTCGAGACGGCACTGCTCTATCCCGGCACCTGTCTGTTTGAGGGCACCACCTGGAGCGAGGGGCGGGGCACCGCCGACCCCTTTGCCATTGTGGGTGCGCCGGGGGTGGATGCCGAAGGACTCAGCAGCGCCTTCAACGCTCTGGCTCTGCCCGGCGTGGTGAGCACGCCCATGTATTTTGTCCCCACCGCCTCCAAGCATCAGGGCAGGACCTGCGGCGGTCTGCATCTGCACATCATCGACGAGGTCGCCCTGCGCCCGGTGGAGCTGGGCTGGCGGCTGCTGGAGCTGGCCCGCAGAGCCGACCCCCGGGGCTTTTCCCTCCTGCCGCCCGCCTCACCTGGCGGCAAGCCCTTCCTTTCCCTCTTACAGGGCGGGGCGGAGCTGGAGGCCGCCCACTGGACAGCCGATGCCCTGGTGGCCCGGCAGCCGCAGGAGGAGTGCCTCTTCCAAAGCCGCACAGAGCAATACAGACTGTATTAAAGCTGCAAAAAAATACAAAAAACGCCCGTCTGGTCTATGTCAGACGGGTGTTTTTTGTGTCGCTTCGTTATTCGGCAGCCAGCGCCTCCCGGGCCAGCGCCAGCGCGGCGTCCAGCTGGTCGTCCCGGACGTACTGCCCCTGCTCCAGCTGCGCCAGCAGATAATTCACCAGCCGCAGGGTGTCCGTCCCCACCGGCTCCTCCGGGTCGCCGGGAACGAGATACAGCGCCTCCAGCCGGCGGCAGGCCGCCAGGGTGTCCCCGGTCACCTGATAGGGCTTTTCGGGCAGCCCATCCAGAAGCCCCAGGGCCAGCAGCGCCCGATTGAGGGCCTCGCCGTTGTCCGAGCAGCTGGAAAGCGCCAGCGGCGTGGTCTCCGGCACCCGCTCCACCTTCTGCGCAGGCAGGGGAGTGTTGACCGCCTCCACCTGCGGGGTGATGCCCACGCCCTCGTAATCCTCGCCCTCCAGCGGCAGCAGCATCATGGTGGTCAGAACGATCCCGGCGTCGGTATCCAGCACATAATGCTGCTGGGCGCGGCCCTTACCATAGGTGGTTTGGCCCACCAGCACGGCATCGGCCCCATCCCGCAGACTGACCGCGATGATCTCGGCGGCGGAGGCGGAGCCTTCGTTCACCAGCACATACAGGTGGGGAAAGCGGATGCCCGTGCCGTCAGAGATGATGTATTCGGTCTTCAGCGGCTCCCGGCCCAGCATATTCCGGCTTCTGGTGCGGAAAAAGGCCTTTGCCTCGTCCATAAAGTCGGTGGCCAGGGTAAAGGCCAGATCCAGACTGCCGCCGGGGTTATCCCGCAGATCCAGGATCAGGGCCTGGCGCCCCTCCCGGGCGGCCTGTGCCAGCTGGAGGCGGAAGGGCAGATAGCTGCCGCCCTCCTCCTGAATGCGGCTCCATTTCATGTACAGGATGCCCTCCTCCAGCGGCGCGCCGAAATAATTGCTCTGGCTGACGGCGGCGCGGGTGAGGGTGAAGGAAAGGCTCTGCCCCTCCCGCTCCACCGTCAGGGAAAGGACAGTGCCCTCCTCGCCCCGCAGCAGCTGGGAGATCTCGACGGCCGTCCGCCCCGCAAGGCTCTGCCCGTCGGCTGCGGTGAGCAGATCCCCCACATGAAGCCCGGCGGCAAAGGCCGGGCCCCGCAGGTTCAGGTCGGTGACCAGTGCGCCCTTTTCATGGGCCTGCATGGTGATGCCGATGCCCACATAGGCGCTTTCGGTGCCAAAGGCGGCGCTGTAGGTCCCGGCGGGCAGGTACATGGTGTGGCTGTCATAGCCGGAAAGCATCACGGCCAGCAGCGCCTCGTAAAGGGTGGGGTCGGCCTCCAGACTGCGCAGCAGTGCGTCCTCCTCCGGGACCTGAGAAAGCAGCGCCAGCAGCGCCCGCGCCAGCGGCTCGTCCTCCTCCGAGCTTTCCAGCCCATAGTTCCGGATGAGGGTCTGGGTCTCCTGCAAAAGCTCCAGCTGCTGTGCAGCGGTCAGCTCTCCGGCAAAGGCCCCCGGGACGACGCTGAGGAACAGAAGCGCTGCCAGCAGGGCCGACAGGATGCGTTTTTTCATGGGAACTCCTTTCGCAAAAGCGGGAGGGAGGCCCCGAACGGCCTCCCTCCGGGAAGAATCTTACATATGATCCGGTGCGGAAACGCCAAAGCAGGAGAGGGCGTTTTCGATGACGGTGGCGGTGCAGCAGCTCAACAGAATGCGGGCGTCCCGCAGGGCGGGGGCGGCATCCTTGATGCGGCACTCGGTATAGAACTTGTGGAAGGCGGTGGCCACCTGGGTGACATAGCGGTTCAGGCGGCTGGGATCCCGCTGGACGGCGGCCAGACGAATCTCCTCCGGCAGGCGGCTGAGATCGCGGATCAGATCCAGCTCGGCGGGCTCATTGAGCAGTGTCAGGTCGGCGGAGGTGACCTGGGTGTTGATGTGATCCTGGGCCAGCGCCTTCAGGATGGACTTGATGCGGGCGTGGGCATACTGAACATAGTACACCGGGTTGTCGCTGTCGCTGCGGACGGCCAGGCCCAGATCGAACTCGATGGGAGAGGCGGCCGAGCGGGAGTTGAAGAAGAAGCGGGCGGCGTCCACGCTGATCTCGTCCAGCAGATTGTGCAGGGCGATGGCGTTGCCGGTGCGCTTGCTCATGCGGACGGGCTGGCCGTCCCGCACCAGCTGCACCAGCTGCATCAGGACGATCTCCAGCCGGTGGCTGCCGTCCAGCCCCAGGGCATCCAGCGCGCACTTCAGCCGGGCCACATGGCCGTGGTGGTCGGCGCCCCAGATGTTGATGACCCGGTCAAAGCCCCGCACCTCGAATTTGTTGCGGTGATAGGCGATGTCGGCTGCAAAGTAGGTATAGAAGCCGTTGGCGCGGCGCAGCACATCGTCCTTCAGTTCCAGCTTTTCGATCTCCTCCGAGGTCTTGCCCTCCGCCCGATACATCTGCTCCAGCAGCAGAGAGGTATTCAGCCACAGTGCGCCATCCTTTTCATAGGTATAGCCGTTGTCGGTGAGCTTCTGCACGGTGTCGGCCACATAGCCGCTGTCATGCAGCTGGCTCTCGAAGAACCACACATCATAATTGATGAGATAGCGCTGCAGGTCGGCCTTCATAGCGGGGATGTTGTGCTCCAGGCCGAACTTCGCCAGCGCCTCGTGCCGCTCCTTTTCGGGGCGCTCCAGCCAGCCGTCCCCCTGCTCCTCCCGGAACAGACGGGCCAGCTCCCGGATATCGTTGCCGTGGTAGCCGCTCTCGGGGAACTCCACCGCATCCTCCCCCAGGATCAGCTGGCGGTAGCGGGCATCCAGAGAGGTGGCGAACTTGTCGATCTGGTTTCCGGCATCGTTGACATAAAACTCACGGGTGACCTGGTTTCCGGCGCGGGACAGCACCTCGGCCAGGCAGTCGCCCAGGACGCCGCCGCGGGCATTGCCCATGTGCATGGGGCCGGTGGGGTTGGCGGAAACGAACTCCACCATCACCTTTTCGGGCTGGGCGGCGGCGGTGCGGCCGTAATCGGCGCCCTCCCGAACGATGCCCTCCAGCACCTGTTCAAACCAGCCGTGACTCAGCCGGAGGTTGAGGAAGCCGGGGCCGGCAATTTCGGCGGAGGCGAAGCAGGTGCCCTCCAGCCGCATGCTGCCGATCAGGATCTCGGCCACCTTCCGGGGGTTCTGCCGCAGCAGCTTGGCGTTCTGCATGGCAAAGCCGCTGGCATAATCGCCATTGCGCAGATCCTTGGGGATCTCGATCTGGACAGGCCGCACCTCGGCCTGGGGCAGCTCGCCTGCGGCGACGGCGGCATCATAGGCGGCGCGGATCAGGTCGGCGGCCTGCGTCATGGCAAGTTGGATAGGATTCATAAAGAGATCGCTCCTTTTTCAGCGTTTTTAACATTCAGTTGCAGGTGGTTGATGCCCAGAGAGGTGTTGGCCACCTCCACAGCGTATTTCACATCCAGGTCGCCGCCGTCATCGGTGAGGCTGCTGCGGATGCTTTTGGTGGCGACCACCACCGAAAGGTCGCCATAGTCGGTGTGGTACAGAGAGAGGTTGCGTTTTCCCCGGACGAACTCCAGCTCAGAGGGATACTGGCCGGTGCGCACCAGCTTGACATAGTCGGGCCTGACCCGCAGGGTGGTGCGGGTGCCCTCCAGTCCGGTGAGAGCAGTTTCCTCGTAGGTGATGTAATAGCAGTCGTTCCTGCGGTAATACCGGCCCGGCGTCACCAGGGTGATGGGCTCGCCGGCTCCCTCCTCCGTGGCTTGCAGGCCGCGAATGGAGATGATCACATCTTTTTTCATAAAAACAAAGGCGCTCCTTTGGCAAAATTGCGGAAAATGAAATTTCAACATTCTATACTATATCACATAACAGAAAAAAAGCAAAAGAAAAAGCGTAAAAAATGTGAAAAACGCAGAAAATATTTTTTGGCCCGCCCTTCCCTTGTTTTTCCGGGCAAACTGTGCTACCATATAGATTGACAAAATACTAACAATTTGTGGTAAGAATCTGAAAGCGAGGAACAGATATGAAAAAGATTCAGATCACCGAAACGGTTCTCCGTGACGGACAGCAGTCGCTGATGGCCACCCGAATGCCCATCGACGACTTTTTGCCCATTCTGGAGACCATGGACAAGGCAGGGTATTATTCTCTGGAATGCTGGGGCGGCGCCACCTTTGACAGCTGCCTGCGCTATCTGGACGAGGATCCCTGGCAGCGGCTGCGCACCATCCGCAGTCATGTGAAAAACACCAGGCTGCAAATGCTGCTGCGGGGCCAGAACCTGCTGGGCTATAAGCACTATCCGGACGATGTGGTTCGCGCCTTTGTGAAAAAGAGCGTGGAGTGCGGCATCGATATCATCCGGGTGTTCGACGCCCTGAACGATCTTCGAAATATTCGTGTGGCGGTGGAGGCAGGCCTCGCGGCCGGCACCCATGTGTCCGGCACCATTTGCTATACCACCAGCCCCATTCACAATCTGGAGTCCTTTGTGGCGCTGGGCCGGGAGCTGGAGCAGATGGGCTGCCATTCCATCTGCGTCAAGGATATGGCCGGCATCATGAGCCCGAAGGAGGCTTATGAGCTGGTGTCCGCCCTGAAAAAGAGCGTCAGCCTGCCCATCGTGGTTCACACCCACGACACTACCGGCATGGGCTCCATGACTCTGCTGAAGGCCGCCGAGGCCGGCGCGGATGTGCTGGACTGCGCCATCGCCTGCATGTCCGGCGGCACCAGCCAGCCCCCCACGGAGACCATGCACTATGTGCTGGAGGAGATGGGCTGGCAGACCGGTCTGGACAAGACCGTTCTCAAGCAGATCAACGACTTTTTCAAGCCGGTGCGGGACAAGTTCATGCAGAACGGCACCCTGAATCCCATCGTCATGGGCACCGACCCCGATGCCCTGACCTATCAGGTGCCCGGCGGGATGCTCTCCAATCTGGTGGCCCAGCTCACCGCCCAGAAAAAGCTGGATCGCTTCCAGGAGGTGCTGGAGGAGGTGCCCCGCGTCCGCAGGGATCTGGGCTATCCGCCCCTGGTCACCCCCTCCTCCCAGATGGTGGGCGTTCAGGCCACCAACAATGTGCTCAACGGCGAACGGTACAAGACGGTCTCCAAGGAGATCCGTGCCTACCTCCGGGGCGAATACGGCAAGGCTCCCGGCCAGGTGGACGAGGCCCTGCGGAAAAAGGTGCTGGGCGACGAGCAGCCCGTCACCTGCCGCTTTGCCGACCTGCTGGAGCCCGGTCTGGAAAAGTACCGCGCCGAGATCGGCGAGCTGGCCCGCAGCGAGGAGGATGTGCTGTCCTACGCCGCCTTTCCTCAGGTGGCCGAGGCCTTCCTCCAGCGGCGGAAGGAGCGGGAAGAGCGGGCCGTCCGCTATTCCATCGAAGAGCTGTAAGGAGGCGGTGCTATGCTGCAAGTCAAGACTGCGCTCGCCTCTGATATCGGCATTGCAGAGGCCGGTGTCACCGCCCTGCTGGGCTATGCCATCGTCTTTGCCGGGCTGTCCCTGCTGATGGTGGTGGTGATGCTGTTCGGCAAGGCCCTTTCGGGCAAGAAGGCTCCGGCTCCCGCCGCCCCTTCCGCCCCTGCTTCTGCCCGGCCCGCCCCAAAAGCGCCCCAGGCCGCCGGTACCGCCGGCACCATCCTGCTGCACGATGTCCCCGAGCGGGAGGCCGCGATGGTCATGGCGGTGGTGGCCCACCGTCTGGGCAAGCCCATCAATCAGCTCCGCTTCAAATCCATCCGGGAGGTCAAGGACAAATGAAATACAAGGTAACACTGAATAATAAGGTTTATGAGGTAGAGGTGGAGGAGGACACCGCCATGCTGGTGGACGAGTACGAGGCGCTGGCCCCGGCTCCCGC